>SHVM01000008.1 GCA_009694265.1 Pseudolabrys sp. | reverse complement strand
TGCGTCCCGCCACGCAAATCATCACGCGCCGCACCGTGCGCGCGCTCGCCAAGGGCGAAACGCTGACGCTGTCGAGCGACATGTTCGCCGACTTCGTGCCGGGAACCGGCCGCGTCGGACTGTCGGTCGCGGTGTCCACTTCGCTCGATGCCGCCACGCTGCTCAATGCGCTCGACCGCTATCCGTTCGGCTGCACGGAGCAGATCGCCAGCCGCGCGGTAGCGATGCTCTACGTCAACGAACTGGCCGCGCAGGCCAAGCTTGCTCCGGATAGCGAGATCGATGCGCGTCTCAAGGACGCCATTGCGCGCCTGCTGGCGCGCCAAGGCGCCAACGGTTCGTTCGGCCTGTGGTCGGTCGGCGGCGACGATGCCTGGCTCGATGCTTATGTCACCGACTTCCTCACACGCGCGCGCGAACGCGGCTTCGAGATTTCGGCGAGCGCCTTCACGCTTGCCGTCGACCGCTTGCGCAATTACGTCGCCTCCGCGCCGGAGCCGGGCAAGAATGGTGGTCGCGAGCTGGCCTATGCGCTCTATGTGCTGGCGCGCAACGGCGCGGCGCCGGTCGGCGACCTGCGTTATATCGCCGACGTCAAGCTCGCCGATGTGGTCACGCCCATCGGCAAGGCGCAGATCGCGGCGGCGCTCGGCATGCTCGGCGATAAGGCGCGCTCGGATCGCGTTTATCTTGCCGCGCTCAGCTCAATCGCGCCGCAGCCCAAGCTCGATCTCGGCCGCGCCGATTTCGGCTCGGCGCTGCGCGACGCGGCGGCGCTGGTGACGCTCGCCTCGGAAGGGCGTGCGCCGCAAAAGACCATCGACGATGCCATCGCGCGCGTCGATGCCGCGCGCACGCTGTCGCCCTACACCTCGACGCAAGAAGAGGCCTGGCTGGTGCTCGCATCGCGCGCGCTTGCGAAACAGATCAGCGCCATCTCGCTCAGCATCGCCGGCGAGACGCGCCAGGGTGCTTACTACCGGACCCTGCGCGCCGACCAACTGACCGACCCCTTCGCGGTGTCCAACCAGGGCGAGAACAATGTGCAGGCGGTGGTGTCGGTGAGCGGCGCGCCGGTCACGCCGGAGCCTGCCGCCGAGCGCGGCTTCAAGATCGAGCGCAGCTACCACACGCTCGGCGGCGAACCCGCCGATCCGGTCAAGGCCAGGCAGAATCAGCGCTTCGTGGTGGTGCTGAAAATGACCGAGCCACAGCCGCAATTCGGCCGCGTCATTGTCGCCGATTATCTGCCCGCCGGTTTCGAGATCGACAATCCCAAGCTGGTGTCGTCGGGCGAGACCGGCACGCTGGCCTGGATCGCGGACGCTGTTGCGCCGGTGCACAGCGAATTCCGCGATGACCGTTTCACCGCCGCGTTCGAGCGCAAGCAGGATGCGAGCCCGGTGTTCACGGTGGCTTACGTCGTGCGCGCGGTGTCGCGCGGCCGCTATGTGCTGCCGCAGGCCATCGTCGAGGATATGTATCGTCCCGACCGTTTCGGGCGCACGGCGACCGCGATAATCGAGATCGCGGCGGCGAAATGAAACGCGCACGCCTCATGCTCGCGGGCTTTGCCGGCGCGGTGGCGGTGGCAGCACTCGGCTGCGGCGCTTGGGTGGCTTCGCTCGGGCCTGCGCCGCTCGGCAAGGGTCTCGACACATCGCATATCGTGCTTGACCGCGAGGGGCGGTTATTGCGCGCCTATGCGACTTCTGAGGGACGCTGGCGGTTGCCGGCCGCCGCCGAGGATGTCGATCCTCGGTTTGTACGCTTGCTGCTCGCCTACGAGGATAAGCGCTTCTACGAGCATCGCGGCGTCGATCTCTTCGCGCTCGGCCGCGCGGCAATTCAGTTGGTTAGCAAAGGACATATCGTGTCGGGCGGAAGCACTTTATCAATGCAGGTGGCGCGACTGCTGGAACCGCGCGAACAGCGCAGTTTTGGCGCCAAACTGCGCCAGATCGCGCGCGCGCTTGCGCTCGAACGGGCGCTCGGCAAGAACGAAATTCTCTCGCTTTATCTGACGCTTGCACCCTATGGCGGAAATCTCGAAGGCATCCGCGCGGCCGCACTCGCTTACTTCGGCAAGGACCCGAAACGGCTGTCGCTCGGCCAAGCGGCGCTCTTAGTAGCGCTGCCGCAATCGCCCGAGTTGCGCCGCCCGGATCGCCATCCCAATGTTGCAGGCGCGGCGCGCGACCGCGTGCTCGACCGGGTGGCGGCAGCCGGCGCGGTGCCGCACGATGAAATCGCGCGCGCGAAATCCGAAAGCGTGCCTCAGGCGCGCAAGGAATTGCCGATGCTGGCGCCGCATGCGGCCGATCAGGTCGTGGCGGCGGAGCCTGCGCGCCGCATTCACCAGCTCACCATTGACGCTCCCTTGCAGAAGTCCTTGCAGGATCTTGCGCGTGAACGCGCGCATGCGCTGGGTTCCAATATTTCGGTTGCCATCGTCGCGGTCGACAATGCCAGCGGCGAGGTGAGGGCGCGCGTCGCCTCCGCCGATTATTTCGATGCGCGCCGCGCCGGCCAGGTCGACATGACGCTGGCGCTGCGCTCGCCCGGCTCGACGTTGAAGCCTTTTATCTACGGCCTCGGTTTTGAGGACGGCTTGATCCATCCGGAAACGCTGATCGACGACCGGCCGGCGCGCTACGGCAGTTACATGCCGAAGAATTTCGATCTGACGTTTCAGGGCGCCGTCACGGTGCGCAAGGCGCTGCAATTGTCGCTCAACGTTCCCGCCATCGCGGTGCTCGGCCGCGTCGGCGTCAATCGCCTGAGCGCGCGGCTCAGCGACGCCGGCGCCGCGCTGGTGCTGCCGAAAGGCGAGGCGCCCGGTCTCGCTATGGGTCTCGGCGGTGTCGGCATCAGGCTCGCGGACCTCACGATGCTCTATGCAGGCTTGGCGCGGGGAGGCCTCGCGACGCCACTGCTCGAGCGTGAAGGCGCGACCGAGCCCAGCCCGCGCCGGCTGCTCGACCCGGTGGCCGCCTGGTATGTCGGCAATATTCTGATCGGCGCGCCGCCGCCGGACAATGCGCCGCATGGGCGCATCGCCTTCAAGACCGGCACATCCTATGGCTTTCGCGACGCTTGGGCGCTCGGCTTCGATGGCCGTATGACCGTCGGCATCTGGGCTGGGCGGCCGGATGGCACGCCGGTGCCGGGGCTGGTCGGGCGCGCCGCCGCGGCGCCGATCCTGTTCGATGCCTTTGCGCGCTCAGGCTTGGCGCCGTCGCCACTGCCGCATGCGCCCAAGGGCGCGGTCATTGCAACCACCGGCAAGCTGCCGCCGCCGCTACAGCGCTCCACAGCGGCGGCCGGCCCGAGCGCGATGTCCGAAGCGCCGCGCATCATGTTCCCACCCGACGGCGCACGCATTGAAATTGCCGACGGAAAGGCGGGCGAGCCGGTCGCGCTCAAGATTGCCGGGGGCGCTGCGCCGCTCACCGTCATGGTGAATGGCGTTCCGCTGGTCCCGCAAGGTAGCCGCCGCACCTTATTCTTCCAACCCGACGGGCCGGGCTTCGTGCGGCTGACGGTGTTGGACGCGCGCGGCGCCGCCGATAGCGTCACCGTGCGCTTGCAGTAATGCTTGGGAGTTGCGAGACCGGCTGGCTGATTGCGATGCTACTCACGCGGGCGTTGTATATTGCCGCATCTCAGCCCGCCACTCATAGGCTTGCGCGCAGTTCGGCTCCGCGCCCACGGTGGGCAACCATGCGCCAATATGCCTCTTCGGCACTCTCGCTCCGTACGGGCAAATACACTATCCTCGATTTTGCTTTGCCGAATTTAGTCAGCCCACTGCACAGTCAGGCTTGATGAAGATCAAATGACCGCAAGGTCGATATTGACGACACTCAGTCAGTCCAAGGGGTAAAATACATGCAGATGAAAGCTTTAGTGCTGGCCGCAGCCGCCCTGGTCTGGGCCCCAGCTGCCATGGCTCAACAGACCGAGACCATTCGGCTCACTATTGCGTCGAGCCATCCGCCTGTCATCCCTTGGGTGCTGGCGATGAAAAACACCGTGGTCACCAAGTCCAACAAGGCGCTTGAGGCCAAAGGCTCGAAGTACCGCATCGAGTGGAACGAGGCCTATGGCGGCGTGCTGTTCAACTTCGAAAACACGATCGAGGCGGTCGAGCAGGGCATCACCGATTTCGGTTGGGTCGGCACGCTCTGGGAACCGGCCAAAATGCCGCTGCACAATATTGGCTTCTATACCCCGTTCGCCAATGACAGCCCGGACGTCATCGTGAAGGTGATGGACGAGATGTCGAACAAGAATCCCTCTTTCGCGAAGGAATGGGAATCGAACGGCGCCGTGTTCTTCTCGACCACGACATCGGACAGCTATCAGCTGTTCACCAAGTTCCCGGTTCGCTCGCTCGCCGATCTCAAGGGCAAGAAGTTGCTTGCCGCCGGCGCCGTCGGCGGCTGGGTCGAAGGTCTCGGCGCCACTTTCGTGAACGCGGGCATCCCGACCTTCTATAACGCTCTGCAAACCGGCGTCGGCGACGGCGTGGTGCTGATCCCGTCGGGTGCTATTCCGATCAAGCTGCACGAAGTGGCGCCGCACGTCACCATCGTGAACCTCGGCGCGGTCGCTTTCGGCGGTTTCGCCGTCAACAAAAAGAAGTGGGAGAGCCTGCCGGCTGAAGTTCGCGACGTGCTCAAGCCGATCGCGTTGGAATACGCGATGGAGAACGTGCGTATCGTCAAGGAGCGCGAAAAGGCCGGCATGGAGCGTATCGTGAATGAAGGCGCCAAGATCTACGTGCTGCCGGACGACGAGCGCAAGCGCTGGGCGACGGCGATGCCGAATCTGGCCAAGGCCTGGGTCGAGGACAACGAGAAGAAGGGCGTGCCGGCGCGCCAGATCATGAAGGACTATATGGCGGCCTTGCGCAAAGCCGGCGCCAAGCCGTTGCGTGACTGGGACGCCGGGCTCTAGTAGCCGGTCCGATGTCGAATGTGGGCGCCGGTGCACGCCGGCGCCCGCATTAATTGCGGGGTAGTGAGGGTAATGCACATTTCGACCAATGACGCGCCGACGGCGCCGCCGCCGGACGGTTTGTTCGCCCGCATCGACGCCGGCTTCAATTCGCTGCTGTCGGTCGTCAGCTCCGTTTGGATCTTTGCCATCATGGCGTTGATCTGCGTCGACGTGGCGATGCGCACCTTCCTTAACAAGCCGATTTCCGGCGTGGTCGAGTTCGTCGCCCTCTCGGTCGCCGGCTTCGTGTTCCTGCAACTGCCGAGCGCGATCGCCAACCGCCGCCTCCTGCGCGCCGAAATGTTCATCGAGCCCCTCGAAGAACGCAACCCGCGTGCGGCCGCGATTTTCAATATCGTGTTCTGGCTGGTCGGCGTCTTCCTGTTCTGGAAAATCCTGGTATGGGCCTGGCCCGACTTCACCAAGGCCTGGAGCACGGACGAGTTCGCCGGCGCGCCCGGCGCCTACATGATTCCGGTCTGGCCGTTCAAGCTGGCGCTGATTATCGGCACGTTTATTGGCCTGCTCCAATTTATCAAACTTGCGGCGATTGAGGCCGGCGCGCTGTTCGTCACCCGCGCGAAGACTACGGGGGCTCCGCTGGCCGCAAAAGGCAATGCCGGTCTCTTTACCAGCCTCGTATTTCTCACCGCCGTTGCGGCCTTTCTCATATTCATGTTCACCGGCGACCATCGGCCGATCAATGTTGGCATCTATTGCTTATTTGGAATGCTGTTGTTGGTCTTCCTCGGCATGCCGATCCCGCTCGCGCTGATGGGCATGTCCTATATTGGCATCTGGATCGCGCGCGGCGGGGAGATCAACGCGCTCAACACGCTCGGCCTCGCCGCATCGAGCGCGGTCGGCTCCTACGAATTCGGCGTCATTCCGCTTTTCATCATGATGGGCGTCGTGCTGGAGAAGGCCGACGTCGGCAAGGATGCGTTCCAGGTGGCGGCGGCGATGCTGCGCCGCCTTCGCGGCGGGCTCGGCATGGCGACGGTGTTCGCCAACGCCATCTTCGCCTCCATCGTCGGCTCGTCGGTCGCATCCGCTGCCGTGTTCAGCCGGATCGCCGTACCGGCCATGGTCAGCCACGGCTACACCAAACGTTTCTCGGTCGGCTGCGTCGCCGGCTCCTCGGTGCTCGGCATGCTGATTCCGCCAAGTCTGCTGTTGATCATCTACGGGCTGGTCGCCGAGCAGTCGGTCGGCCGGCTGTTCATCGCCGCCATCGTGCCCGGCATCATTCTCGCCGCTACCTTCTGCGTCGGCATCTATCTGATGGCTGTATTCATGCCGCGCTTCGTCGGCGCACCGCGTCCGGCCGAGGACATGGCGGCGATGGGCGCCGGCGAGATGACGGTGAAGCTGGCGCCGATCGCTCTCCTCGTCCTCGCCGTGATCGGCGGCATCTATGGCGGCATCTTCACGCCGACTGAGGCCGCCGCCGTCGGCACCGCGATCGCCTTCGCCATAGCCTTTAGCCGCGGCCGTATCGACTGGAAGATTTTCAAGTCGATCCTGCTGGAGACTGGCTTCGTCTCGGCGGTGATCTTGTTCCTGATCGTTGCCGCCAATCTCTATACGCGCCAGGTGGCGCTGACCGGCATACCGACCAAGTTCGCCGATTGGGTCACCGGTGCCGGCCTCGATCTGACCAGCTTCCTCGCGGTCTATTTCGTCGTGGTGTTCCTGCTCGGCATGATCATTGACTCGGTCTCGATCATGCTGATCGTGCTGCCGATCATGCTGCCGGTGCTCGACGTGCTCGACGGCAATAAGATTTGGTTCGGTGTCGTCACCACCATCGCGGTGGAAATTGGCCTCCTGACGCCACCGTTCGGGCTGTCGGTCTATGTCGTCAAAGGCGTGCTTCCGAAGGATTTCGTATCACTCAATACGATCTTCGCTGGCTCGTTTCCGTTCGTGGTGATGATGTTCCTGGTCACCGTGCTGGTGATGGCGTTTCCTGAGCTCAGCCTATGGCTGGGGCGGCTGTGAGCGAAACGCGGCCGCGCGATTAATATGACAGACGGGCCCCGTGTCATTATTGTCCAGCGCAAGCTGTGGAATCAGTTGAGCCGTAACGATAGGCCCAAACCGATAGGTCCAGACCTATAGGCCGATGAGCACGACCGCCAACGACGCACGTCAATCACTGTCCCCGGCGCGGGGTCTGACCGGCGCGCTCGACTATGCCGCCGCCTCCCACCGCCGTGCGGCGGGGTTGCTCATTGTCTTTGCACTGCTCGCGTTCCTGCCGGGCTTTTTCCAAATTCCGCCGGTCGACCGCGACGAGGCGCGCTTTGCCCAAGCCACCAAGCAGATGGTGGAAAGCGGCGAATATGTCGACATCCGGTTTCAGGATGAAGTCCGCTACAAAAAGCCGGTCGGCATTTATTGGCTACAGGCCGCGGTGGTGAAGACAGGCGAGGTACTCGGCTTACGCGATGCGCGCACCACCATCTGGCTCTACCGGCTGCCGTCGCTGGCCGGCGCGATAGGCGCCGTCTTGCTGACCTATTGGGCCGCGCTGGCTTTTGTTGCGCGCCGCGCCGCGCTACTAGCCGCGCTGATGATGGCGAGCTCCATTCTGCTCGGCGTCGAAGCGCGGCTCGCCAAGACCGACGCCATGCTGTTGCTTACTTGCGTGGCGGCGATGGGTGCGATGGCGCGCATTTATCTAACGGCCCGGCGGGCGCCGGACGCCGCCATCGGCTGGACGATGCCGGCGATGCTGTGGACCGTGCTGGCCGGCGGCGTGCTGCTCAAAGGCCCCTTGATCCTGATGTTCGTCGCGCTCACGGCGTTGACACTGTCGATTGCCGATCGCTCGGCGCGCTGGGTCTGGAAGCTTCGGCCATTGAGCGGATTTGCCTGGATGATCGTGCTGGTGCTGCCGTGGTTCATCGCCATCGTCGCCAAGTCCGGCGATAGTTTCTTTGTGCAGGCGATCGGCCAGGATATGCTGGCCAAAATCACAAGCGGACAGGAAACCCATGGCGCACCGCCGGGATTTTATCTGGTGCTGTTCTGGGTGACGTTCTGGCCGGGGGCGGTGCTGGCGGGTCTCGCCGCGCCGATGGTGTGGCAGGTGCGGCGCGAGCCCGGCGCGCAATTTTTACTGGCCTGGCTGATTCCGTCGTGGCTGGTGTTTGAAATCGTGATGACCAAGCTGCCGCATTATGTGCTGCCGCTCTATCCGGCAATTGCCATTCTGATCGCCGGCATTCTGGAGAAGGGCGCGCTCGCCAGGGCGCGCTGGATGGTGCGCGGCACCGTCGGCTGGTTTGTTTTTCCGGCGGCGATCGCGATCGCGGTCGTTGCCGGCTTCATCGTGATCGGCCGCGATCCCGGCATCGTCGCCTGGCCGTTCGCGGCGGCGGCCTTGATCTTCGGCTTGTTCGCCTGGTGGCTCTATGAGGTGGACGGCGCCGAACGCGCACTCTTGCGCGGCATGATGGCGTCGGTGTTCATCGCCATCACCGTCTATGCGGTGATGATTCCTTCGCTCCCGCAATTGTTTCCCAGCGCGCAGATCGCCGAGCAAGTGCGTGGCGCCGGTTGCGAAGCGCCGCAGGTGGTGTCCACTTTGGCCTATCAGGAGCCGAGCCTGGTGTTCATGCTCGGCACCGGCACGCGTTTCACCGATGGCGCCAAAGCCGCCGAATTCCTTGACAAGGGGCCGTGCCATTTTGTGCTGATCGATCCGCGCAGCGAGCGCGGCTTCGTGCAGCGCGCGAATTCAATCGGCTTGCGTTACGCGCTGAGCCAGCGCATCGACGGCTACAATATCAGCATCGGACGGCAGATCTTTTTGACCGTGTTCCGCTCGGTGGCGGCGCCATGATCGCGGACAACGGACTTCAATCGAAAAAACACGGCGCGGTGGCCGCCGTGCTGCGGCGTTGCGCCGGCAATGTGGTGACGGCGCTCACGATCCTGGCGCGTCCGGCGCGGCTTCATCCGCGACAGCCTTGGCTGCCGGCGCCGCAGCAGTTGGCCATCGTCGCGGCGGCCGTCATTGCCGTGTTTCTGTTTGGCATGATCTTGATTGACGTCGCCGCCATCAACGCAGTCGGAAATCTGCCGCGCTTCGTGATATCGGCATTCGATTGGTTCACCGACTTCGGCAAGTCGGGTTGGTTCTTGTGGCCGCTCGGCATTCTGTTTTTGGCATTGGCCGCGCTGCCGCTGACCCTCTCACGCGCGTCGCAGCTTGTGCTGGCGGCGGTGATGGTGCGTGTCGGGTTCCTGTTCGTCGCCATCGGCGCACCCAGCCTGTTCGCGACCATCGTCAAACGATTGATCGGCCGGGCGCGTCCGGGCGTTAGCGGCATCGTCAATCCCGCCCTCTTCGATCCGTTCCAATGGACGCCGGCTTATGCTAGCCTGCCGTCCGGTCATGCCACCACGGCGTTCGCGGTTCTGGCCGCATTCGGCGCGTTGTGGCCGCGCGCGCGCACGATCCTGCTGATCTACGCGCTGCTGATCGCGGCAAGCCGGATCGTGGTGACGGCGCATTATCCGACCGACGTGGCGGCCGGCGCCCTGGTCGGGATCGCCGGTGTGTTGATGGTGCGCCGCTTTTTCGCGCTCAGGCTGCTCGGTTTCTCGATTGTGGCGGATGGCGCCCTTCAGCAATATCCTGGACCCTCGCTGAGCCGCATCAAATCGGTTGCCCGCGAGCTATTGGCTAAATAAGAGTGCGGATGCATTCGGCGTTTTGCCGGCTGACGGGACCTTGAAGAATGAGCACGAACGATCCGGCGGTGTCCGTGGTGGTGCCGGTCCGCAACGAGGCCGGCAATATCGGTACGCTTACGACCGAGATTGCCAAGGCGCTCGATGGCCGATGGCGGTTCGAAGTCGTCTATGTCGACGACGGCTCCAGTGACGGCACCGATGCCGAACTCAAGCGGCTGATGGTTCTATATCCCTGGCTGCGCCGCGTGCGCCACAAACAATCCTGCGGCCAGTCCTGCGCGGTGCGCAGCGGCGTGACGGCGGCGCGCGCGTCGTTGGTCGTGACACTCGACGGCGACGGGCAGAACGATCCGGCTTTCATTGCGGCCATGCTGCGGGCGCTGGAAGCCGGCGGCCCGCGCATGGGGCTGATTGCCGGTCAGCGGACAGGGCGCAAGGCGAGCGGCTTCAAGAAACTGCAATCGCGCATCGCCAATGCGGTGCGCAGCGCGGTGTTGCGCGACGGCACGCGCGACACCGGCTGCGGGCTCAAAGCGTTCCGCCGCGACGTGTTCATGGGCCTGCCGTATTTCGATGGCTTGCACCGATTCCTGCCGGCGCTGGTGCGGCGCGAGGGTTACGGTATCGGCTATGTGGATGTGGTCGACAGGCCGCGCGGCGCCGGCGTGTCGAATTACGGACTATGGGACCGGCTGTGGGTCGGCATTCTCGATCTGGCCGGGGTGTGGTGGCTGATCCGCCGCAAGAAACGAATTCCGGAAATCTTGGAGGACTAGCGCGCGATCCCGAAAAGCGGGAACCGGTTTTCGGACAAGATCACGCGCAAATAAAGGAAGATACTTATGCTGATCGATATCACGCAAGCCGTCGGCGGCTATCTGCACGACGTGTTCGTCGGCAACATGGATTGGGGGATCCTGATCGGCTATGTCGCCCAACTATTATTTGCCATGCGCTTTGTGGTGCAGTGGATAGCCTCGGAGCGCGCCGGGCGCAGCGTGGTGCCGACCGCATTCTGGGTTTTCTCGATCGGCGGCGGGATCATGCTGCTCGGCTATGCGCTGTATCGCAAAGACCCGGTGTTCATCATCGGGCAGGCGTTCGGCCTGTTCGTCTATCTGCGCAATCTGCAATTTGTGCTGCGCAGCGGCGGCACGGCGGCGGCGGCATAGCGCATGATCCCGAAAAGTGGGAACCGGTTTTCGGTTAAGATCATGCACAAGCTAAAAAGTTATTTGGCGGCGGCCATCGCCTTGAACCCGGTTTCGAGATCGGCGATCAGGTCGTCCACGTCTTCCAGGCCGATGTGAAAGCGCAGCGTTGGCCCGCCCGGCGCCCATTTCGTGGCGGTCCGGTACTCGGTGCAGTCGAACAGGATCACGAGACTCTCGAAGCCGCCCCATGAATAGCCCATGCCGAACAGCGCAAGCTCGTTCATGAAGGCGTAAACGGACTTCTCGCTCGCGGGCTTGAGCACGATGCTGAACAGTCCGCTGGCGCCGGAGAAATCGCGCTGCCAGATTTTATGCCCTGGATCGCTTGCAAGCGCCGGATGCAATACGCGCGCAACTTCCGGCCGGCCGCCGAGCCAGCGCGCGACGCGAAGTCCGGACTCATTATGCCGCGCGAGCCGCACGCCCATGGTTCGCAAGCCGCGCAACGCCAGATACATATCGTCGGGGCCAACACAAAGACCCATGGTGTAAACCGTATTCTTGAGTGCCGGCAGCGTCTTTGCATTGGCCGACACGCATCCGAACATGATGTCGGAATGGCCGCCGATATATTTGGTGCCGGCCTGGATCGACAGATCGACGCCTTTTTCGAAAGCGCGGAAATAAAGCGGCGTCGCCCAGGTATTGTCCATCAAGACCAGGGCGCCTTTGTCATGGGCGGCCTTGGCGATGGCCGGTATGTCCTGCATCTCGAAACTTTGTGAGCCGGGCGCTTCGACGAACACGGCGCGGGTTTTCGGCTTGATCAGCTTGGCGATATCGGCGCCGAGCAGCGGATCGTAATAGGTGGTCTCCACACCCATGCGCTTGAACACGCCCTCGCAGAAGTTGCGGGTTGGCCGGTAGATGCTGTCGGTGACAAGAATGTGATCGCCGGAACCGGCGACCGAGAGCAGGGCGGTTGAAATCGCCGCCAATCCCGACGGCAGCAGTGCGACACCGGCGCAATCCCCGCCCTCGAGATCCATCAGCGCGTTTTCCAGAGCTTCCGACGTGGGCGTCCCGCGGCGGCCATATTGATAGCGGGCGCGGTGGGCTACCTGATCCTCGCCAGTGGGATAAAGCACGGTCGAAGCGTGATAGACCGGCGGATTGACGAAGCCATGTTGGCCTTGGCTGTCGCGGCCGGCATTGACCAGCCGGGTTTCCGGCTTGAGCGGGGTTTTGGGGGGCTTCGCCATGGTGGTTTGGGGTCCGGTCTTGTGTGAGCGCTAAGGAACCGTGGCGCCGAAGGCATATACGTCCGCAACAGCCGCGAGCGTCAACCCCTTGACCTCACGACCTGATCGGTCTGAGATGTAAAAAGTCGAGAGGGCTCGGGGAACTAGGCCAGCCACTGACAGTTTCCGCCGCGGGAGCAAGGCCCAGTGGCGGGGCAGCAGTTTGGCCGATCCACGAGGGGCGCCGCATCCCAGTATGCGTTGAAGAGGCCGCCAAATGAATCGAATTTTCGCAATTCTCGCGCTTGCCGTCGTTTTCGCCGCGCAAAGCGCATCCGCTCAAACGCTGAAGACCGTCAAGGACCGCGGCATGCTCAATTGCGGTTCCAACGGCACACTGGCTGGCTTCGGCCTGCCGGACGCACAAGGCAAATGGACAGGCCTCGATGTCGATTCCTGCCGGGCCATTGCCGCCGCCATCTTTGGCGATGCCAACAAGGTCAAGTTCGTGCCGTTGTCGGCGAAGGATCGCTTCACCGCGCTGCAGTCCGGCGAAGTCGACTTGCTGGCGCGCAACACGACCTGGACGAGTTCGCGCGACACTTCGCTCGGCCTCAACTTCGTCGGCGTCAATTACTACGACGGCCAGGGCTTCATGGTGCGCAAGACTCTGAAAGTGAATTCCGCGCTCGAGCTCAATGGCGCATCGGTCTGCGTGCAGCAGGGCACCACCACCGAACTCAATCTGTCGGACTTCTTCCGCGCTCGTAATATGCAAGCCAAGACCGTGACCTTCGCGACGGCGAACGAAGCGATTAAGGCCTATGACGCCGGCCGCTGCGATGCCTACACCACCGACGCGTCGGGCTTGTATGCCGAGCGCTTGCGGCTTGCCAACGCGAACGATCACATCGTGTTGCCGGAAATCATTTCCAAGGAGCCGCTTGGGCCGGCGGTCCGTCACGGCGACGACCAGTGGTTCGACGTCGTCAAGTGGACGCTGAATGCGATGATCAACGCCGAAGAGTTAAACATCACGTCGAAGAACATCGACGAGATGACCAAGTCAACCAATCCGGATATTAAGCGCTTCGTCGGGACCGAAGGAAATTACGGTGAGCAATTGGGCCTGGGTAAGGACTGGGCGGTTAACATCATCAAGCATGTCGGCAATTACGGCGAAGTGTTCGACCGAAACGTCGGTGCTGGCTCGCTGTTGAAGATCGATCGCGGTTTGAACAAATTGTGGAATAAGGGCGGCATCCAATACGCGCCGCCGATCCGCTAATCAAATTTTTCGCCAGACGCCAGCGGAGGGCGTAACGCCGGCGAGGGGTAGACGAGGGGTAAATGTCGATTGACCTTCCGGCTGGGTCACCCCCCGCGCGGGTTGCGTTCTACAACGACCCCAAGGTCCGCAGCATTGCCTATCAGGTCGCGCTTTGCGCGGTCATTGGTTTTCTCGTCTACGAAGCGGCCAGCAACGCCATCGCCAATCTGGAGCGTGCGCGTATCGCGTCCGGCTTCGGCTTTTGGCATACCACCGCCGGGTTCGACATCAGTCAGACTCTGATTGCGTATAGCGCGCAAGCCTCGACCTATGGCCGCGCTTTTTGGGTGGGGCTGCTCAATACGCTGCTGGTGGCCGGTATAGGCATCGTCATCGCCACCATTCTCGGCTTTGTCATCGGCATCGCGCGGCTGTCGAAAAACTGGCTGGTCGCCAAGGCCGCCAGCGGTTACGTCGAGACCATCCGCAATATCCCTTTGCTGCTGCAATTGCTGTTCTGGTACAACGCCGTGCTCAAGGCACTGCCGGAGATGCGCGATAGTTATAAAATTCCCGGCGGAATTTTTCTCAACAACCGCGGCCTGTTCGTCCCTGAACCGATCTTCGGCAACGGGTTCAGCTTCGTCGTCATCGCATTCGGGGTTGGTATTGTCGGCTCGATCTCTTTTTATGTTTGGGCGCGTAAGCGCCAGGAGCAGACCGGCCAGCAGGCGCCGGTTTTCTCAGTTGCGCTGGCGTTGGTGATCGGTCTGCCGCTGGCCGTGCTGGCGCTTTCCGAATTTCCGCTGACGTTTGAATATCCGCAAGGCGGGCGCTTCAACATCAGCGGCGGAATTGAAGTCTTGCCGGAATTCGCCGCTTTGCTGTTCGGCTTGTCGATCTATACCGCGGCCTTCATCGCCGAAGTGGTGCGCGCCGGTATTCTCGCCGTGTCGCACGGCCAAACGGAGGCCGCCTATTCGCTGGGCTTGCGCGCGCCGCCGACATTGCGGCTGATCGTGGTGCCGCAGGCGATGCGTGTCATCATCCCGCCGCTCACCAGCCAATATCTCAACCTGACCAAGAATTCCACGCTGGCCGTGGCGATCGGCTATCCCGACCTGGTGCAGGTGTTCACCGGCACGGTGCTGAACCAGACCGGGCAGGCGGTCGAAGTCGTCGCCATCACCATGGCGGTCTATCTCACCATCAGTCTGGCGACATCGCTGTTGATGAATGTCTACAACAGCCGCATCGCGCTGGTGGAACGGTGAGGGCGTAGCCAATGACCATGTCGGAAGGCGATCTCGCCGTAGCCAAAATCCACTTCGTGCGCAGCGCCACCATCGAGGCAAAGCCGCCACCTGTCTCGATGCGGGGCGCGGTCGGCTGGCTGCGGGAAAATCTGCTGTCGACGAAATTCAACATTATTCTGACGCTGCTGATTGCGCTGCTGTTCGCCTGGATCGTCCCGGACCTTGTTAGATTCCTTTTGATCGACGCGGTGTGGACCGGCGCTGACCGCGATGCTTGCCGCGAAATCGTACAGAATCGCGCGATCGGCGCCTGCTGGCCGTTTGCCTTCGAGCGCTGGCCCTATTTCGTCTACGGCTCCTATCCTATTCCCGAACGTTGGCGGGTCGACGTTTTCTTTAGCATGCTGGCGATCGGCGTGGTGTGGCTGCTCTGGCTCGGGGCGCCGCGCCGCGGCCTCGTCTCGGTCTATTTCTTCGTCGTGCTACCGATCAGTTCATTCATTCTGCTGACTGGCTGGAAAGCGATCGGCTTGCAGCCGGTCGATACCGTGCTGTGGGGCGGCATATTGGTGACGATCGTGGTGGCCTGGGTCGGCATCGTCGTGTCGCTGCCACTCGGCATTTTGCTGGCGCTCGGCCGCCGTTCGCATATGCCGGCCGTGCGGTTGTTTTCGGTGATCTTCATCGAATTCGTGCGCGGCGTGCCATTGGTGACCGTTCTGTTCATGGCCAGCGTGATGCTGCCGCTGTTCGTGCCGGAGCATTTATCGCCCGACAAACTGCTGCGCGCCCTGATCGGCATCGCGTTGTTTGCATCGGCTTATATGGCGGAAGTCGTGCGCGCCGGACTACAGGCGATCCCGAAAGGGCAGTTCGAGGGCGCCATGGCGGTGGGCCTGGGCTATTCGCAGATGATGCGGCTCATCGTCCTGCCGCAGGCGCTCAAGATCACCATTCCGAATATCGTCAATACCTATATCGGACTGTTCAAGGACACCACGCTGGTGTTCATCGTCGGCATCTTCGATTTTCTTCATACGGTCGAAGTCTCCCGCATCGATCCGAAATGGGCGACGCCGGTCACCAGCACGACCGGTTATGCGGTGGCGGCGATGTTCTATCTTGTCTTCTGTTACGCCATGTCGCGCTATGCCCGTGCGACGGAAGCGCGTCTCGCCAAGAGCGAAAGACGTTAGCGCATGATCCCAAAAAGTGGGAACCGGTTTTTTTGGATAAGATCATGCGCAAACAGGAAGAACAGGTGACATGATGGCTGCCACCACCAATACCGCGCTGCATATCAAGCCGACGCAGCTCAACACACTCATCGCGGTTGAAATCGTCGGTATGAATAAATGGTACGGCGATTTTCATGTGCTGCGCGACATCGACATCAAGGTCAAAGGCGGCGAGCGCATTGTGATCTGCGGGCCGTCCGGGTCCGGCAAATCGACCATGATCCGCTGCATCAATCGGTTGGAAGAGCATCAGACCGGGCGGGTCGTTGTCGACGGCGTCGAGCTGACCAACGATCTCAAGAAGATCGATGAAGTGCGCCGCGATGTTGGCATGGTGTTCCAGCACTTCAATCTGTTTCCGCATCTCACCGTATTGGAGAACTGCACGCTGGCGCCGATCTGGGTGCGCAAGACGCCAAAGCGGGAAGCCGAGGAAATCGCACAGCATTACCTCAAGCGGGTCAAAATCCCGGAGCAGGCCGGCAAATTTCCCGGTCAGCTTTCCGGCGGCCAGCAGCAGCGCGTGGCGATCGCGCGCGCGCTGTGCATGAACCCGAAAATCATGCTATTCGATGAGCCGACCTCGGCGCTCGATCCGGAAATGGTCAAGGAAGTGCTCGACACCATGGTGGGGCTCGCCGAGGACGGCATGACCATGCTGGTGGTGACACACGAAATGGGCTTTGCCCGCCAGGTCGCCAACCGCGTGGTGTTTATGGATTCAGGGCAGATTATCGAGGCCAACACGCCGGAAGAATTCTTCAATCATCCGCAGCATGAGCGGACCAAGCTGTTCCTGAGCCAGATCCTTCACTAGCGCGCCAGCGCGCCGCCGAATTTCTTCCACGCGTCGATGCCGCCTTCGATGTGTAGCGCCGACATCAGGCCGGCGTCTTGCGCCGCCTGCACCGCCATGGCCGAGCGCTCGCCGAAGGCACAATAGAACACGATGCGTTTGTCGGTGGCGCGGGCAAGCTCGCGCAACATGCCGCCGGCGCGGATATTCTCCTGCAAGTCGCCATAGGGCGCATGCAGCGCGCCCGGAACACTGCCGTGCTTTTCGCGCTCGCCGGTCTCGCGCAGATCGACAAAGGCGATATCGGGGCGGCCAACCATCGCGATCGCCTGCGGTGCTTGCAGCGCCCAGCCGCGCCGCGCGATTTCTTGTTGGCCCAAACCGACCCTCATATTGGACGGCACGGCGACGTCCATCATTTTCGGGTTCGGCAGTTTGAGGCTGGCCATCAGCGCGACATAGTCGTCGACCGATTTTATTTGCAGGCGCGGATTGTAGCGCTTCTCCTCGCCGATGGTGGAAACCGTGTCGCCTTTGTAATCATGGGCGGGAAACACCATGGTCTCTTCGGGCAGGCGCAATAATTTTCCGAAGATTGAATCATATTGCATGCGGGCATCGCCGTTCTGGAAATCGGTGCGGCCGGTGCCGCGGATCAGCAGCGTGTCGCCGGTGAACACGCGGTCGCGCATCACGAAGCTATAGGAGTCGTCGGTGTGGCCCGGCGTATAGAGCACGTCCATGCTCAGGCCTTCGATGGTCAGCTTGTCCCCCTCGGCCAGCCGCATCGAGACCACGTCGGCCTTGGTGTTCTCGCCCATCACGGTGATGCAGTGGGTGCGGTCGCGCAGCGCGCCCAAACCTGTGATGTGGTCGGCGTGCAGATGGGTGTCCACCGCCTTGACCAGTTTGAGGTCAAGCTCGCCGATCAATTGCAGATAGCGGTCGACCTTTTCCAGCACCGGATCGATGATCAGCGCTTCGCCTCCGCTGCGGCTGGCAAGCAGGTAGGAGTAGGTGCTGGACACGCTGTCGAACAGTTGGCGGAAGATCATTGGGAGCCTGCGGAGCGCTAGTCTTTCACCACGATAAGATCCGGGCGCGAGCCCCATTCCGCCCATGAGCCGTCATAAATCCTCGCGGGCCTTTTGCCGAGCGCGTCGAGGCCGAGAGTGAGGATCGCGGCGGTGACGCCGGAGCCGCAGCTGGCGATCACCGGTCTGTCGGTATCGACGCCGGCCTTCTTGAACGCTTGCGCGATGCGATCGGGCGATACTAGGCGGCCATTCTCGACGATCTCGGTGTAGGGGACATTGAACGCGCCCGGCATGTGGCCGCCGCGCAAGCCGGGACGCGGCTCGGGATCGCGGCCGGCAAAGCGTCCGGCCGAACGCGCATCGACTACCTGCACGCTCTTGTCGTTAAGCGCCATTTGCACGTCGCTGTGCATGGCGACCGCGCCGGTGTCCATGGTGGCGTTGAATTTGCGCGGCGGACGTTTGACCGGGCCTGCTTCGACGGCGCGGGCCTCAGTTTTCCAGGCCGGAAAGCCGCCATCGAGCATGAACACGTTCTTGGCGCCGAAAATGCGGAAGGTCCACCAGATGCGCGGCGCGGAATTCAAACCGACGCCGTCATAGACGACGATGGTGTCGGTCTCGGCAATCCCAAGCGCCCCGACGGCGTCGCCGAACTGTTTCGGCCCCGGCAGCATGTGCGGCAGCTCAGTCGAATGATCGGCGATGGCGTCGATGTCGAAGAACACCGCGCCCGGAATATGGCTGGCGGCATGTTCAGCCTTGGCGTCGCGCTTCTGGGTGGGGAGATAAAACGAGCCGTCTACAACGACGGCGTCGGGTTTGTCGATCTGGCCGGCCAGCCATTCGGTCGTCTTGAGCCATTTACTTGCGGGGGTGTCCATGGGTTTTGAGGTTGCTCACTTGTTTCAATGCGCACCATCACCTAAACGTTCCGGGCGCGCAACTGGTGCTAGACGAACGGCGGCTTGATGTCCGACTTGCGCTCCAGCCATTCCGGCACTGGAAGTTTTTTCGAGCGCAGAAATTCCGGATTGAACAATTTCGACTGATAGCGCGTGCCGAAATCCGCGAGGATCGTAACGATGGTGTGGCCGGGGCCGAGATCCTTCGCCAGCCGGATGGCGCCGGCGATATTGATGCCGGACGAGCCGCCCAGACATAGCCCCTCGTGTTCGAGCAAATCGAAAATGATCGGAACGGCCTCTTCGTCTGGCACGAGGTAAGATTTGTCGACCTTGAGGTCGGCGACGATCGGCGTGACGCGCCCGAGCCCGATGCCTTCGGTGATCGAGGAGCCCGCGCTCGCTTTCGCCTCGCCATGGGCAAACAGATTGTACATGCCGGCGCCGCGCGGATCGGCGAGACCGATCACGATGTCTTTTTTCATTTCGCGCAAGCAAGCCGATACGCCCGCGATGGTACCGCCGGTGCCGATGGCGCAAATGAATCCGTCAATTTTTCCGCCGGTCTCGTCCCATATTTCCGGGCCGGTCGACACGTAATGGGCTTTGCAATTGTCCGGATTATTCCATTGGTCTGCGAAGATGACGCCGTGCTTCTCGCTTTTCTTGAGTTGCTCGGCCAGTCTTCTGCCGACATGCTGGTAGTTATTCGGATTGCTGTAGGGAACAGCCGGCACCTCGACCAGTTCGGCCCCGCATAAAAGCAGCATGTCTTTCTTTTCTTGGCTTTGCGTCTCCGGAATGACGATCAGCGTGCGATAGCCGCGCGCATTGGCGACCAGCGCGAGACCGATGCCGGTATTGCCGGCGGTCGCCTCCACCACCAGGCCGCCGGGGTGCAGCTCGCCGCGCGCCTCGGCTTCCAGGATCATCTGCCGGCCGGCGCGATCCTTCACCGAGCCGCCCGGATTCATGAATTCGGCCTTGCCGAGAATGGTGCAGGAGGTCGCCTCGGAGGCGCGCTTCAGCTTGATCAGGGGAGTATGGCCGATGGCGTCAACGATGCCATTACGTATTTTCATGCCGGTTCCGGGAGATTATGGGGCGGTTCGAGCCTAGCGCATGATCCTGAAAAGTGGGACCCGGTTTTCGGAAAAGATCATGCTCAAGCAAAATTGAGCCCCGATGGGGCCACAAGACCGCTTTAGCCCGCGTCTAGGGGGATAGCCCATTCAACTAACGGCCGTTTTGGAAACCACCTCGAAACCATAACGACGCATTGGCCGATGGTATTCCGCCACATTCACCACTTTTTTGCCGCCCGGCTCTATTCGTGAGGGTGGGGACTTAGCGCCAAAACCCGCGCCCCGGTGCAATTGGGCGATAGCGAGCGATGAACCTCGACGTCAACACGCTCTTCATGGTGACGATCTATGTGGAGGCGATCCTCGGGTTGCTGCTGCTGTTCGCCTGGGCGCAGAATACCCAAATCCGCGCGGTTTGCTGGTGGGGTTTTGCCCATCTGATCCGCGCCGCCTCAGTCGTGCTGTTCGGCATGTACGGCACCGCGCCTGACCTGATCACCATCGATCTCGCCAATGCCCTGTTGTTCACCGCCTTCGCGGTGACCTGGACCGGCGCGCGCGTGTTCGATGGCCGTCCGGTCGAGCCGGTCTATCTGGTGACCGGCGCCGTGATCTGGCTGCTGGTCTGCCGCCTGCCGGTGCTCGCCGACGCCGTCAATACGCGTTTGCTGATCGCCTCCGGCATTATCACGGCCTACACCTGGCTCACGGCCTACGAATTCTGGCGCGGCCGCAGCGAGCTACTGGTGTCGCGCTGGCCGGCGATTTTCATGCTGTTCGCGCATGGCGCGCTGTTCCTGCTGCGCACGCCGCTGGTGGCACTGCTGCCGTGGTCGCCGACCAACAATATGTTAGGTAGCGTTTGGCTGACGGTGCTCAGCTTCGAAGCGCTGCTGTTCACGATTTCGATCGCCTTCATTCTGCTGGCAATGGCCAAGGAGCGCACGGAACTGCGTCATCGCACCGCGGCCATGGTCGATCCGCTCACCGGTGTCGCCAACCGCCGCGCATTTCTGCAGGACGCCGGGCTGCTGGCGAAGCGCCACAGCAGCAATCCGCGCCCGACCGCCGTGCTGCTGATCGATCTCGATCACTTCAAGTCGATCAACGACCGTTTCGGTCATGCGCTCGGCGACCGCGTGCTGGAACTGTTCACCGAGAGCGCGCGGATGTCGATACGCGCCTCCGATCTGATCGGCCGTATTGGCGGCGAGGAATTCGCCGCGGTGCTGTACGACACCAGCCGCGACAAGGCGGTGGCAGTGGCCGAGCGGATGCGCGAAAGTTTTGCCCAGATTGCCCAGGACGTCGACGGTCGTCCGGTTTGTTCGACCGTGAGTATCGGCCTCGTGCATTGCGAGGCAGCGGTGCTCGATATTCCCGAATTACTGGCGCAGGCCGACCAGGCGCTCTATTTCGCCAAGGAAAATGGTCGTAACCGGGTCGAGGTCGCGTCGCTTGAGATGATTCTCGAGCGCAAAAATAGCGACAAGACCGCTGAGACGGCGACTTCGGTGGCGGCCATCGCCGCCAAAAGCGCCGCCTGATCGCGGCGCTGCCGTTCCTTCCACAAGCCAACCGTAAGTTTCTGCACGCATAGCCAGTGCCATGCCGCCAGCACGGCCATGCGCGCCTATCCGCGCGCCGCACTGTCGCGGAAATTCCGCATTGACCAATGGCTGCAAATTAGTCCATTTTAGGATGAATGGGCCGGAATCTCGGCCCACGAATTAGTGGGATACCAAACTAATTCAAGGTAGTAGGGAGGTCGCTATGAAATTCATGCGCTGGCTGGGGCTCGCTGCCCTCGCCCTGACAGTGGGCAGTACCGCCCAGGCTGAAACGATCAAGATCGGCGTGGTGCTGCCCTTCAGCGGGCCCAATGCCGACCTCGGTCACCAGATCGACAAAGCGTTCGATCTCTATATCAAGCTGCACACCAAGGATATTGCGCCGCACAAGGTCGAGATCGTCAAGCGCGATGAGGGCCCGCCGACCGGTGCGGTGGCCAAGACCGTCACCACCGAACTGATCACCAATGACAAGGTGCAGATTCTAACCGGCTTCGTGTTCTCGCCGTCGGCGATCGCGCTCGCGCCGGTCGTGACGCAAGCCAAGGTGCCGATGATCATCGCCAATGCCGGCACGGCCTGGATCACCAATCTGTCGCCGTATTATGTGCGGCTGTCGTTCAGCATGTGGCACCACGGCTATCCGATGGGTGCCTTCGCCTTCAGCAAGATTGGCTGCAAGACCGCGGCGCTGGCCTATACCGACTTCCCGCCCGGAAAAGATTCGACGGAAGCCTTCAAGACCGGTTTCGAAAAGGCCGGCGGCAAGGTCGATCTGTCGATCCCAATGGGCAGCCCGGCGCAGGTGCCGGATTTCACGCCATTCTTCCAGCGCATCAAGGATGCCAAGCCCGACTGCATGTATGTGTTCATTCCGTCCGGCGCGCACGCGACCGGCGTGGCGAAGGCCTATGGCGAACTCGGCATGCGCAAGGCCGGCGTCAAGCTGATCGGGCCGATGGATCTGATCCCCGATAACAAGCTGCAGGACATGGGCGACGCCGCCATCGGCACCATCGTGATGGGCAACTATGCGGTCGATCTCAACAATGCCGAGAACAAGGCGTTCAATGCCGAGTGGCACAAGGCCTATGGCAAGGACTCCTATCCGGATTTCATGTCGGCGGCCGGCTGGGACACCATGCATGCCATCTTCGACACCATCAAGAAACTCAATGGCAAGGTTGAAGACGGATCCAAGGTGATCGACGCGATGAAGGGCTGGACCACCAACGGACCGCGCGGCAAGGTCACGATCGACGCGGCCACCCGCGACATCGTGCAGGACGAGCACGCCATGGAAGTCATCCGCAAGCCGGACGGCAAGCTTGGCATCAAGGTTCTCGGCACCACCAAAGCGGTCAAGGACGAGTGCAAGGTGCAAAAGATCGGGCGCTGCGGTACCTGATTTCTGACTCGAATTTGACATCAAACGGCGCCGCCGCGCATAAAGGCGCGGCGGCGTTTTACTTACAACGGGTGGGACTCGTGCCGTATTACGCCAACATAGCCGTCAGCATTCTGTTCGACGGCTTGGCCTATGCCATGTTTCTGTTCATCGTTTCCGTCGGTCTGTCGGTAACGATGGGGTTGATGGGCTTCGTCAACCTCGCGCATGGCGCCTTCGCCATGGCCGGCGGCTATGTCGTCGTCTCGCTCACGCGGTCGCTGGGCATTGGGTTCGTTCCAGCACTAGTGATCGCGGCATTCGCAGTCGGCGCGGTCAGCGTGGTGTTCGAACGCGGCCTCTACCGCCGGCTTTATAAAGCCACCGATCTGGAGCAGGTGCTGCTCACCATCGGCTTGGCCTTCATGGCGATCGCGACCGCCACATATTTCTATGGCCCGATCCCGAAATCGGTTCCCTTGCCGGAATGGCTGCAAGGCGACATCAATCTCGGCTTTCGCTCATTTCCAAGCTACCGCGCCTTTCTGATCGTGCTCGGCGCCGTGCTGATCGCCGTGCTCTGGTATGCCTTTGAGCGCACCAATATCGGCGCAAAAATCAGGGCTGCGGTCGACAATCGGCGCATGGCGGAATCGGTTGGCATCAATGTCGATCTCTTGTTCACACTAACGTTCGCTGTCGGCTCCGGGCTCGCCGCGCTCGGCGGCGGGCTCGCCATTCAACTGTTCGGCCTGTCGCCCAGTTTCGCGGTGCTTTATCTCGTATTGTTTTTGATCGTGGTGGCGGTCGGCGGGCTCGGCAGCTTCAAGGGCACGCTGCTGGCCGCCTTGGTGCTTGGCATTATCGATACCGCCGGAAAATATCTGTATGCGGATGCCGGCGGATTCTTCGTCTATGCCATTACCGTGGCGGTGTTGCTGGTCAAGCCTGCGGGGTTCTATGGCCGCGAGTGAGACCATCAACCCGCAACGCAAGCAGGCGCGCGAGCGCGCCGCCGCGCATTTGTTGAGCCGGCACCATTTCCATTGGGCGGAAGCGCTGCCTTGGGTGATCGCGATCGCCGCTTTCTATGTTTTCCCGGACCGCATGACCTTCGGCAACCAGGTCTTGGTCATGGTGCTGTTCGCGCTCTCGCTCGATCTTATTCTCGGCTATGCCGGCATCGTGACGCTCGGGCATGCGGCGTTCTTCGGCCTCGGCGCTTACACGGTGGGGCTCGGCGCCGCGCGCTTGGGGTGGACCGAGCCAATCAGCGGGTTGTTCGCCGCGGCCCTAATTTCCGCATTCGCCGGCCTCATCACCGGATGGTTTCTGCTGCGCTATCGCGGCCTCACTTTGCTGATGTTGACGCTGGCGACCGCGATCATGTTGCAGGAGGCCGGCAATCTGCGCTCGGACTTCTCCGGCGGCTATGACGGGCTGCCGGGCCTTGAGTTCAAGCCGTTGTTCGGCGTCTTCGGCTACGACCTCTATGGCCGCACCAACTATGTCTACGCGCTGGTGGTGCTGGCGGTCGTGTTTTATTTCGTGCGGCGCATCGTCTATTCGCCGTTCGGGCAGGCGCTGACCGGCATCCGCGAGAACGTGCGGCGCATGCATGCGATCGGTTCGCCGGTGCACCGCCGGCTGGTGACGGTCTACACTATCGCCGCCGGCATCGCCGGCATTGCCGGCGCATTGTTCACCCAGACCAATGCCTACGTCACCTTGACGGTGTTCGACTTCGAAAATTCCGCAAAAGTGATGGTGATGCTCATTCTCGGCGGCACCGGGCGGCTGTACGGTGCCTTCATCGGCGCGGTGGTCTACATGGTGCTGGAAGATCATCTGTCCAAACTGAGCCCGACATTCTGGCAGTTCGGCATTGGCCTGTTGCTGGTGCTGGCGGTGTTGTTCGCGCGCCGCGGACTGCTGGGACTGTTGGAAGACGCCGGCAAGTATCTGAAAAAAAAGAAGGTACAATCGTGACCGCCGCGCTCGAAGTGCAGAGCTTCAACCGCAGCTTCGGTGCGCTGCAGGTGACGTGCGACGTCAGTCTCACCTTGGAGCGCGGCGCGCGCCGCGCCCTGATCGGGCCGAATGGAGCGGGCAAGACCACGCTGGTCAATCTGATCACCGGCGCGCTCAAGCCGTCGTCGGGCCGCGTGTTGCTCAATGGCGAGGACATTACCACGACCAGCCAGGCCGACCGGGCGCGGCGCGGGCTCGCGCGCACCTTCCAGATCAATCAACTGTTCCGCGGCCTCTCGGTGCTCGATAATCTCTGCTTGACGATTGGAGAACGCGACGGCAACTGCAACAATCTATGGCGCACGGCCGGCTCCAATCCCGCGGTCATCGACGAAGCGCTCGATCATCTCGATTCGCTGCGGCTGGTCGACGATGCGCTCAAGCTGGTGCGCGAACTGCCCTATGGCCGCCAACGGCTGGTCGAGATCGCCATCGCGCTGGCGCAAAAACCCCGGGTGCTGCTGCTCGACGAGCCGGCGGCCGGCGTGCCGTCCTCGGAGAGTCATCTCATCCTCGACGTGGTGGCGAGTCTTGATCCCGGCATCGCCATTCTGATTATCGAGCACGACATGGACGTGGTGTTCCGCTTCGCCAAACAGATAACCGTGATGGTACAGGGCTCGGTGCTGGTCGAAGGCACACCGGGCGAGATCATGAACAACGAACAGGTGCGGGCGGTGTATCTCGGGCAGGAGAGTCAGCGTCATGCTTGAGCACGCGCTCAAACTCGACAAGATTTTCGCCGGTTATGGCGAGACGGTGGTGCTGGAGGATATCGAGCTTGCGCTCGACGCCGGCGAGACGCTGTCGATCATTGGGCGCAACGGCGTCGGCAAGAGCACCTTGCTGGCGACCATCATGGGCCACACCACGCTGCATGGCGGGCGCGTGTCGCTGCATGGCAAGGAGATCTCGAAACTTGCTACCTACAACCGCGTCGCCTCGGGGCTTGGCTATGTACCGCAGGAGCGCGAGATTTTTCCCTCGCTCAGTCTGCGGGAGAATCTGGAAGTCGCCAGCAGGCCGGGCGCCTGGACCGTCGAGACGGTGTTCGAACTGTTTCCCCGGCTCGCCGATCGCGCCGACAACCGCGGCAATCAATTATCCGGCGGCGAGCAGCAAATGCTGTCGATCGGCCGCGCGCTGATTGGAAACCCGACCGTACTGCTGATGGACGAGCCGTCGGAGGGCTTGGCGCCCGTGATCGTGGAAGAACTGTCGCGCGTCGTGAAACGGCTGACCAAAGCGGGCGGGTTGTCGATGATCCTGGTCGAGCAGAACACGCGGCTGGCGCTCGACATCGCGCCGCGCGCGGTGGTGATGGACCGTGGCCGCATCGTCTATGATGGCAAGAGCGAAATGCTGCGCAACGATCCGGCCAAGCTCGAACAGCTCATCGGTGTTGTTAAAGCTTAGCGCATGATCCCGAAAAGTGGGGACCGGTTTTCGGACAAGATCATGCGCAAAATGTATGCTGTTGGGGCGCTGCCCACTGTGAGTGCGTTTGCGTTTTTTGCTGCGTTGGCACATAGAGCCAGACATGAAGCGCAGCAGCAACCGCATCCTCACCACCCATGTCGGCAGCCTGATCCGGCCGGCGGCATTGCAGGAATTCCTGCGCGCCAGGCAGTCCGGCAAGCCTTACGATCAAACAGCCTACGACGCGTGTCTCACGGGCTCGGTGGCCGAGGTGGTGCGCCAGCAGGCGCAAGCCGGCATCGACGTGGTGAGCGACGGCGAGTTCGGCAAATCGATCAGCTGGTCGCAATATGCGCTGGAGCGCCTGAGCGGCTTCGAGCGCCGCCCGATCAAGCATGACGCCGCCAATCCGTTCAAGCGCGGCGCCGACCGCACGCGTTTCGCGGAATTTTACGCCGAACTCGATGCCCATGACGGCGTCGCCACCACCGTGGAAGCGATTTGCACCGGAGCGATCAAATATACCGGGCAGGCGGAGTTGCAGCGCGACATCGACAACTTCAAGGCCGTGCTCAAATCCGCGAAAGTCGAAGAAGCCTTCTTGCCGGTGGCGGCGCCGGCCAGCGTGATCCCCGACCGCAAGAACGAATACTACAAGAGCGAGGCGGATTTGCAGGCGGCCATCGCCGCGGCGATGCACACCGAATACAAGATGATTGTCGACGCCGGTTTCGTGGTGCAGCTCGACGATGCGCGCAATGCCGTCACCTATGACCGCATGGTGCCGCCCGCGACATTCGCCGACTACCGGAAATGGCTCGCTGGCCAAGTCGACATCATCAACCACGCCATCGAAGGCCTGCCGGCGGATCGCATCCGCTATCACGTGTGCTGGGGCAGCTGGCCGGGTCCGCATGTCAGCGATGTGCCGCTCAAGGACATCGTCGATCTGATCCTTAAGGTCAAAGTGGGCGCCTATGTGATCGAGGGCGCCAATCCGCGCCACGAACACGAATGGAAGGTCTGGGCCAATGCCAAGCTCGGACCGGGGCAGGTGCTGATCCCCGGGGTCATCAGCCATGCCACCAATGTGGTGGAACATCCGGAACTGGTGGCCGAGCGCATCGTGCGGCTGGCCAAGCTCGTGGGCCGCGAGAACATTATCGCCGGCACCGATTGCGGCTTTGCGCAGGGGCCGTTCCACCGCCGCGTGCACCCATCAATCATGTGGGCCAAGCTGGAGGCGCTTGTCCTAGGCGCCCGGCTTGCGAGCAAGGAGCTCTGGCAATAGACTCATAAGGCCGGTGCAACCGATATTGAACGCCGGCCAGCCGGAGCCTCGATCATGAACGTCAGC
The DNA here is from genome assembly GCA_009694265.1 of Pseudolabrys sp. GTDB lineage: Bacteria > Pseudomonadota > Alphaproteobacteria > Rhizobiales > Xanthobacteraceae > Pseudolabrys. Next base: position 25,601 of record SHVM01000008.1, on the reverse strand, counting down.
GCGCAGCATTCCAGCGGACTGAAAATCCCGTTCGACTATCAGCGGCTCGACCGGCTGATGGACGCGGCCGGCATCGACGTGGTGATCGCCACTTCGAAGCATAATTGCCAGTATCTGCTGGGCGGCCACCGCGCCGATTTCTTCGACTACATGGATGCGACCGGCGTCACCCGCTATCTGCCGGTGTTCGTCTATCCCAAAGGCGCGCCCGAGAAGGCCGCCTATATCGGCCACCGCCTGGAAAAATTCCAGCGCGAGGTCAATCCGATGTGGACGCCGGAGACGCAAACCTCCACCGCGGGCTCCGTCGACGCCTTGCAGAAGGCGACCGACTACATGCGTAAGGCCGGGATAAAGACCAAACGCATCGCCGCCGAATTCGGTTTTCTGCCCTACGATGCCGCGAACGTATTGCGGGCTGCGTTTCCCGACGCGGACTGGGTCGATGCGCTTTATGTGCTCGAGCGCCAGCGCGCCAAGAAATCCGCCGACGAATTGGCGAAGCTGAAAATCGCTTCGGAAGCTGTGCTGGAATCGATGCAGGCGGTGATCGCCAGTCACGGCCCCGGCGTCACCAAGAACGAAGTGGTCGAAGCGTTGCGCCGCGAGGAAACCAATCGCGGGCTGACTTTCGAATATTGCCTGATCACCTGCGGCACCAGCCTCAATCGCGCGCCCTCCGAGCAGAAATGGGAGAAGGGCGAGATCATGTCGATCGACTCCGGCGGAAATTACCATGGCTATATCGGCGATATCTGCCGCATGGCGATCCAGGGTAAGCCCGATGCCGAGCTTGAGGACATGCTGGCCGAGATCGAGACCATCCAGCGCGCCGCGATGAAGCCGGTGCGCGCGGGTGTCATGGGGCGGGAAATCTACGCCGCCGCCACGCCGCTACGTGACAAGTCGAAGCACCACAATCACCTCGACTTCCTCGGCCACGGCATGGGCATGGTCAGCCACGAAGCGCCGCGGCTCACCAGCCACGGGCCGGTGCCTTATCCGTGCGAATATGCCGACATGCCGCTGGAAGCCGGCATGGTGATTTCGGTGGAGACCACGCTGCTGCATTCCACGCGCGGCTTCATCAAGCTCGAAGACACCATGGTGGTGACCGACAAGGGCCATGAGATCTACGGCGAAGGCGCGCGCGGCTGGAACAGGGCGGGGACGGCGTTATAAAACGCATCCCTCTACCGCTCGTCCCCGCGCAAGCGGGGATCCAGGGCGAAGCACAAAGAATTTAGTCGCGTGACTCTGGATTTCCGCTTGCGCGGGAATGAGCGGAGTAACACTCACCCCCGAACTTTCGTATCGGCTTGTGCCGCCAGCGCGGTGAGGGCATCCGCGACTTTCACAGGATAATCCGCACCGGTTTGTAATTGCCGCAGCGGCTCCGGCAATCGCGCCAGATCGCGCGTCGCGCGCTCGCGGATATGCGCCAGCGTCGGCGAGGGCGCAACGCGCTTGCCGCCGTGCATCACCGGTACGATCAGAGGCTCGCCCTTCTGCTTGTTGGTCTCTACCGACAAAATATCGCCGCTCATGCGGCCTTGCGCGTCGTAGGCGCGCCACACCTGCTTGCGGCCTGGCCAAGTTTGCTTGCCCTCGGACAATTTGCGTTTCGGTTGGCCTCCATATTCCTGCAGCTTGTAAGCGCAGTCGAAGGCCGGCACGTCCTGCGAGGTAGCGAGATTAACGCCGACGCCGAAGCCGTCGATCGGCGCGCCGGCTTTCATCATTCCTTGCAGCACGTCCTCGTCGATGCCGCCGCTCACCAGAATGATCACGTCGCGCAAGCCGCCGCCGTCGAGAATAGCCCGCACCTTGCGCGCCATCGCGGTCAGGTCGCCGCTGTCGATGCGTACGCCGCGGATCGAAATGCCGTCGGCCTTCAGGCGCGGCGCCAGCTCAACCACTTTACGCGCGCCGGCCTCGGTGTCGTAGGTGTCGATCAGCAGGATCACGCCCTCCGGCCGCGCGCGCGCAAAATTCTCGAACGCTTGCATCTCGTCGTCGTGCACTTGCACAAACGAGTGGGCCATGGTGCCGACGATGGGAATGCCGTAGCGCTCGCCGGCCAGCACATTGGCGGCACCCGAAAATCCCGCGATGTAACTTGCGCGCGCCGAATAAAGCCCGGCCTCCGCGCCATGGGCGGTGCGCAGGCCGAAATCGGCCAGCGTCTTGCCGGGCGCCGCCAGCACCATGCGCGCGGCTTTCGACGCGACCAGCGTCTGGAAATGCAGGATGTTGATCAACCGCGTTTCAATGAGCTGCGCCTGCAGCAAGGGTGCGGTGATGCGCAGCAATGGCTCGTTGGGAAAGCACACGGTGCCTTCCGGGATCGCATGCACATCGCCGGTAAAGCGAAAGCCGCTCAGATAATCGAGCAGGTTCTTGCGGAACCGCCCGGTGCTTTTGAGCCATTCGATGTCGGCTTTGGAAAATCGCAGCGTTTCGAGAAAATCGAGCGCGTCCGCGAGCCCCGCCGCCAGCAGGAAGCCGCGCCGCGCCGGCAGCCTTCGTACGAAGAATTCGAACACCGCCTCCTTGTCCTCCGCCTGGTCCAGATAGGCCTGGACCATGTTGAGCTCGTAGAGGTCGGTGGTGAGCGGGCTGGTTGGCGGCGTCATGGCGTCTTGTAACGGACGAGCCGCGACCGTCGCAAGCTTGGCGCTCCGCGATTGGCCTTGGCCGCGCTGACGGAAAAGATTGGCTCCTCGGGCTGGGATCGAACCAGCGACATTTCGATTAACAGTCGAACGCTCTACCGCTGAGCTACCGAGGAATGAGCCGATACGCCGGCCAGGGAGTACCTGGGGCCTATAACAAAGCCAAACTGCTTTGCAAAGTATGAATGGCCCGCCCGATTTGGCGCCGAACCCTCAATGATTGGGAATGGAGGCCACGCCCGGAATCGAACCGGGGTGCAAGGATTTGCAGTCCTCTGCGTAACCACTCCGCCACGTGGCCGTAAGACGGCGCGCCCGGCCGTCAAGGCCGCACGCGCCCGAGAGCCCCAGCCTATATAGGAGCCAATGCAAATCGACAACGCTGCTGCTAACTTGCCTTTTGCCGGGTCTTGCCGCACAAAAGCCCCGCATTCCTTCACCACATGACCCCGAAAAGTGGGTACCGGTTTTCGGGCAAGATCGTGCTCAATTGGATGTCGAGGATCGCGATGACCGATTTCACCGTCGCACGCCGCCATATGGTGGACGGCCAGGTCCGCCCCAACGACGTCACCGATCTGCGTGTGATTTCGGCCATGCTTGAGGTTGCGCGCGAGCGCTTCGTGCCGCCGGCCGCCAGCGCGCTGGCTTATCTCGATCTTGACTTGGCTGTAGGCGAGGGGGCCTCCCGCCGCCTGCTCAAGCCGATGGTGCTCGCCAAGCTGATCAATGCCGCCGATCTGAGCCCCACCGACCGGGTGCTGGCTGTCGGCTGCGCCACCGGTTACGCGGCGGGCGTGCTTGCCCGCATTGCCGGGGCGGTGGTGGCGCTCGAACAGGACGCTGGCCTCGCCAAGACCGCGCGGGCGGCGCTGTCGTCGCTGCCAAATGTCACTGTGGTCAGCGGGCCGCTGGTCGATGGCTGGCCCTTGGCTGCGCCCTATGACGTCATTCTGCTCGAAGGCGCCACGGAAGTTGAGCCGGTGACCTTCTGCGCGCAACTCAAGGATGGCGGGCGGCTGCTCTGCGTTCTGGGATCGCCTCCCGGCGCCAAAGCCATGCTTTACCTCCGCAGCGGCGCCGAAATGGGCGGCCGGGCGATCTTCGATGCCGCGGCCGCCGTACTGCCCGGCTTCGTCAAGCCGCCGGTTTTTGCATTCTGATACCTGCCTGAGACCTGCGCAGGTTCCCATCGTGGCGTGCAATCCCCAGGGTCGCGGCTTTCTGTGGGCTGGAACCGACAGGGGGTTTTAACCCATCCCCGCTGCGCATATGGTTCCTGATTCACTGCAGTCGCGTGAGTCTGTCGTGAGCGGGTCGCGTTTTTGTCAGGTCGTGCAATGTCGCGTTGCGGTCGGAGCTGGTGGACAGGCGGGTTCGCGGTTGGCGCGCTCGCATGCGTAGCATTGCCGGTCGCGGTTATTGCGGCCCATGGCGAGACGCTCGAATCCGCTCTTGTGCATGCCTATCAAAACAATCCGACGCTCAATTCGCAACGTGCCGCGGTGCGCGCCACCGACGAAGGCGTGCCGCAAGCGCTGTCCGGCTACAGGCCGCGGGTGTCGATTACCGCGTCCGGCGGCGAGCAGTCGCTGGGCACGACCACCAAGACCACCACCACGCCGAACAGCTATACAACGCAGACCGGCTACAACTCGCCGTTTTCCGCCGGCGCCACCATCGCGCAGACCATATTCAATGGATACCAGACCGCCAATCGCACGCGCCAGGCCGAGGCCCAGGTCTTGGCCGCGCGCTCGACCTTGCGCCTGACCGAGCAGACCGTGCTGCTCAACGCCGTCACCGCCTATATGAACCTGCTGCGCGACACCGCGATCCTCGATCTGCAACGCCGCAACGTCGAGGTGCTGCAGGAGCAATTGCGGCAGGTGCGCGACCGCTTCAATGTCGGCGAGGTAACGCGCACCGACGTGGCGCAGTCGGAATCGCGGCTGGCGGCTGGCCGCTCGCAAGTGCTCACAGCGGAATCAAACTACAAAACGTCGGGCGCGACGTATCGGCAGGTGATCGGCAATGATCCGGGCAAGCTCACGCCCGGCACGCCGGTCGATCGCTTTTCGCCGAATAGTCTGCCCAATGCGGTCGGTTCCGCGGGCGCCAGCCATCCGGCCGTGGTCACGGCGCAATTCAATGTTGACGTGGCGCAAAGCCAGGTGAAAGTGGCGGAAGGCGCGCTCTACCCGACTTTGTCGGTGCAGGGCAATTTCCAGAAGAACTATCTGGCCGCGGGCAACTTGAATACGATGGAGAGCTACAACGCCTCGGTGCTGGGCCAGCTCAGCGTGCCGATCTACCAGGGCGGCGCGGAATATTCCGCCATCCGTCAGGCCAAGGAGACGCTCGGGCAAAAGCGGCTCGACTTCGACATCGCGCGCGACCAAGTGCGCCAGACCGTGGTGCAGTCCTGGGGCCAGCTCGATGCGGCCAAGGCCAATATCGACGCCACCACGGCGCAGGTGCAGGCGGCCGAGATCGCGGTCAATGGCGTGCGCGAGGAAGCGCGCGTGGGCCAGCGCACCACGCTCGACGTGCTCAATGCCCAGCAGGAACTTGTGAATGCGCGGGTGGCGCTGGTCACCGCGCAGCGCGACCGGGTGGTGGCCTCCTTCACACTGTTATCGGCGGTCGGCCGCTTGGCGCCGCAAACGATTGGGCTGCGTGTGCCGGTCTATGACGCCCAGGTGCACTATGAGCAGGTGCGCGACAGCTGGTCCGGCGTGCGCACGCCGGACGGGCGCTGACGGGTCCCTCATTTCAGGATCATGCGGCTGTGTCCACAGATCATTGCAATTCGGCCGTTTCCGGCTGCCACACTGGCATGCCGCTGGCGTATAAATGGGATGTGTAGCGACGATTCGCTCAGACCCGCGCGTCGGCCAGGCATGTCGCCGTGCGGAAGACGAAGACTGCGGTCGGGAAGTAAGCGAAGTAAGCAATGACCCAATCGGCGAAGGCCCAAGAGCCCTCGATGGAGGAAATCCTGGCCTCCATCCGGCGTATCATTGCCGACGACGATACCGGCAAGGGCGCCAAGGCACCTGAGGCGCCCAAGCCCGTACCGCCGCCGGCCGTCAGCAACAATCAGGATGACATCGACGCCATGCTCGCCGATCTTGACGCCGCGCCCAAGGTCGCGGCCATGGCCGCGGTCAAGCCGCCGCCGAAACCCGCTGTCCCGCCACCGGATGTGCTCGATCTGACCGAGGCGATGGCGGCGTCGACACCATCGCCGGGACCCGCGCCAAGTTTTCGGACCATTGTCGGCGACACCGACGTGGTGTTCGCCGATCCGACGGAGCAGCGGCCCGAGCCGGCAGCGCGCGCGGTCGAGGATGCACGCCGGCAGTTCACGCAAAATACCGCGCCCGACCACGGACTGATCTCGAACAACACCATGTCGGCGGTGGACAGCGCGTTCAATTTGCTCGCCCATACCGCGCTGGGTAATAATGCGCGCACGCTCGAAGATCTGGTGAAGGAAATGCTGCGCCCGATGCTCAAGGGCTGGCTCGACGACAATCTACCGAGCCTGGTTGAGCGCATTGTGCGCGCCGAGATCGAACGGGTCTCGCGCGGAAGGCCTTAAGGCTCACGTCGCGAGGTTGCTACGCCGCACGAGCTGGCGCGAAAACCACATGCCGAGCGCCAGCAGGATTATTGCCGCACTCAGGAACACCGGCACCGCGGTGAAGCGGTCGAACACAACGCCGCCGGCGGCGACCCCCGCGGTCTGTCCGAGATAAAGCGCCGAGGAGAAGATCGCGACCGCGGTGCCGCGCGCTTCCGGCGTCATCTGCGTGGCGTTGGTCTGCAGCGTATTGTGCAGCATGTAGAAGCCCAGGCCCGTCGCCGTGATGGCGATCGGCGCGATCCAGTAATACGGCTCGAAGGCGAGCGCCAGCAGCGCGCCGCCACCGGCGGCAAGGCCGACCGGCCCGAAGCGGTTGACCAGCACGCGCACTGACAGGCTGTAGATCAACCCGCCGACCGCGAAACTGCTGACGAACAGGCCGACCAGTGTGAAGTTCAATCCGAAGCGCAAATGCAGATCGGCGCCGACATAAGTGAAGGCGCCGAACATCGCCGCGCTTTCGATGAAGGCCAGGACGATCAGCGCGCGCGCCCAAGGCGAGCGCAGCACGGCCGTATAATCCGCAACAAAGCCGCGGGCGGGCTGCACCGGCGTGTTGCGCACATGCGTAATCGGATTGCGCCACAGCTCATAGAACAATCCGAGCGTCGCCACCGCCAGCAGGACGGCGAGCAGGATGAACACGTTGCGCCAGCCGAAATAATCGCCGAGCACGCCGCCGGCGGCCTGGCCGAACATCTGGCCGAGAATCTGCCCGGACAAAAAGCTGCCGATCACCTGCTGGCGGCGCTCGTAAGGGATTACGTCGCCGACGAAGGCGAGCGCGAACGGAATGATCCAGCCGGTGGCCAGCCCGCAGGCCAGTCGCGCCGCCACCAGCAAAGGCAGCGTTGGCGCCAGCCCGCAGGCCAGCACCATCAGGGTCGAGCCGGCGGCGGCGATGGCGACGCAGCGGTATTTGCCAAAACGGTCGCCGATCGGGCCGATCACCAGTTGCACCGAGCCGTGCGCCAGCAGGTAGACGGTGACCACGATCGAGGCGGCGCCCACGGTGACGCTTAGATCGGCGGCGATCTGCGGCAGCAGCGAATCGGTTACCCGCACCATGGCCTGGGCGGCGAAGGCGGCGATGGCCAGAAGCGTGATGGCGCTGGTGGCGCTGCCGCGCGATTTGGGTGGATTGTCCGGCAAAGTTGACTCGCGGTGGTGTGGCGGGCTTTCTACCCCGCAACGCGTTCCAGGCAAAACGGCAATGATCGATAAGACCTACCAACCCTCCGAGGTCGAGGGCCGCATTTACAAAACGTGGGAAGCGGCGGGCGCCTTCCGCGCCGGCCGGCCCGAGTGCGCGCAGGCGAAGCCTTACTCTATCGTCATTCCGCCGCCCAACGTCACCGGCTCATTGCATATGGGCCATGCGCTCAACAATACGCTGCAGGACGTGCTGTGCCGCTTCGAGCGCATGCGCGGGCGCGACGTGCTGTGGCAGCCCGGCACCGACCATGCCGGCATCGCGACGCAAATGGTGGTCGAGCGGCAATTGGCCGAGCGAAAACAGCCCGGGCGCCGCGAGATGGGGCGCGAGGCGTTCCTCAAGCGCGTGTGGGAATGGAAGGCCGAAAGCGGCGGCACCATCGTCAACCAGCTCAAGCGGCTGGGAGCGTCGTGCGATTGGTCGCGCGAGCGCTTCACCATGGACGAGGGGCTGTCGAAGGCGGTCGTGAAAGTTTTTGTGCAGCTTTACAATGAAAAGCTGATTTACAAAGACAAGCGGCTGGTCAATTGGGACCCCAAGCTGCTGACAGCGATTTCCGATCTCGAAGTCGTGCAGGTCGAGACCAAGGGACATCTCTGGCATCTGCGCTATCCGCTTGAGGGCAAGACATTCAACGCCGAAGACCCGTCGACCTTCATCGTCGTCGCCACCACGCGGCCGGAGACGATGCTGGGCGATACCGCCGTGGCGGTGCATCCCGACGACGAGCGCTACAAGAATCTGGTCGGCAAACATGTGATTTTGCCACTAGTCGGCCGCAAGATTCCGATCGTCGCCGATGAGTATTCCGATCCCGAAAAAGGCAGCGGCGCGGTGAAGATCACCCCGGCGCACGACTTCAACGATTTTGAAGTCGGCAAGCGGCATGCGCTGCCGCAGATCAATATATTCAGCGTCGAGGCCAAGCTCGCTCTCAAGGACAATGAGGATTTCGTCGCTGGCGTTGCCGCGTCGGCCGATCTCGACCAGACACTGGCGATGCACGGCATGGATCGCTTCGCCGCGCGCAAGCAGATCGTCGTACAGCTGGAAGAGAACGGGCTGGTCGACAAGATCGAGCAGAATGCGCATGTTGTGCCGCACGGCGAGCGCTCAAACGTCGTGATCGAGCCGTTCCTGACCGACCAGTGGTACGTCAACGCGAAAGAACTCGCGAAGCCAGCCATCACCGCCGTGCGCGAAGGAAAAACTAATTTCGTCCCGAAGAACTGGGAGAAAACTTATTTCGATTGGATGGAAAATATCCAGCCCTGGTGTATCTCGCGCCAGCTTTGGTGGGGCCATCAAATTCCCGCGTGGTATGGGCCGGAGATCGAAGACCAAAAGCTTAACCTAGGCGTCGACGTGATATTTGTTGAAGAGTCCGAAGCGGCGGCGGTCGAAACCGCGCGCCGTTATTACAAAGCAAAAGTTGAGATTGCAAAAGATTTTAATGATTTCCAATCATCGAAGGCTAAATTAACAACGAAGGAAGGCGGTACTGTTAAAATTTTACGCGACGAGGACGTGCTCGACACCTGGTTCTCGTCCGCGCTGTGGCCGTTCTCGACCTTGGGCTGGCCGGACACGACACCGGAAGCCAAACGTTTCTATCCGACCAGCGTGCTGGTCACCGGCTTCGACATCATCTTCTTCTGGGTCGCGCGCATGATGATGATGGGGCTGCACTTCAAAAAGGAAGTGCCGTTCCGCGACATCTACATCCATCGCCTGGTGCGCGACGCCTCCGGCGTCAAAATGTCGAAGTCGAAAGGCAATGTCATCGACCCGCTGGGCGTCATCGACGACTACGGCGCCGATGCGCTGCGTTTCGCGCTGGGGCGCGGCGCGGCGCAAGGCCACGACATCAAGCTTGCGCCGCAGGACGTGGAGAACAATCGCAATTTCGCGACCAAGCTGTGGAACGCCGCGCGTTTCGCCGAGATGAATGGTTGCGCCAGCCTCAAAGGCTTCGACCCGAAATCCGCGAAACAGGCGCTCAACCGCTGGATCGCGCATGAGACGGCGAATGCCGCGCGCGAAATCACGGCGGCGATCGAGACCTACAAGTTCAACGACGCGGCGGCGGCGGCCTATCGCTTCGTCTGGAACATCTATTGCGACTGGTATCTGGAATTGGCCAAGCCGGTGCTGCTCGGCCCCGATGGCGCGGCCAAGACCGAGACGCAGGCGATGGTGGCCTGGGCGCGCGACGAAATTCTTAAACTGCTGCATCCGTTCATGCCGTTCGTCACCGAGGAATTGTGGTCGGTGACCGGTCAGCACCCGCAACTACTCGCGCTCAGCGCATGGCCGAAGCTCGAAGGTCTCGCCGATGACAAAGCCGAAGCCGAGATCGGCTGGGTGATCGATCTGATTACCGCCATCCGCTCGGTGCGGGCGGAAATGAACATCGTCAACGCCATTCCGCTTGTGCTCGCCGGCGTGTCGGCCGAGACAAAAGGACGTGCGGAACGCTGGGCTGAATTCATCAAGCGGCTGGCGCGCGTTGCCGAGATTTCATTCGCCACCAAAGCGCCGCAAGGCTCACTGCAACTGGTGGTGCGCGGCGAGGTGGCGGCGCTGCCGCTCATTGGTGTTATTAATCTTAATGCCGAAGGCACGCGGCTGGAGAAGGAAATGGCCAAGGCCGACGCCGACATTGCCCGCGTCGATGCCAAGCTCAATAACGAGAAATTCGTCGCCAACGCGCCGGAAGAGGTGGTTGAAGAAGAAAAAGAAAAGCGCGAGGAAGCGGTCGGCCGTAAGGCTAAGATCGCCGCGGCGCTAGAAGCGCTCAAGAGCGCGGTCTAGCGAAACGACCGGCTCAAAAACTTCGACCCCTTCAGCCCGTAACGCCACGGCGCGTCGACCGCCTTGGTGATGCCGATGCGCGGGCCGGTCAGGATGTCCGGCTTCTCCCGCCGCGCCCGCAGTTCGAACGGCGCGCGGTCGAGTGCCATGCCGTTGTGCCGGATGCTTACGCCCAGCGCCTCGCATAATTTACCGGGTCCGGAGCACAGCGCCCGCTCATCGGCGATCCCGCGCCGCCGCCGCATCCGTGCAAGGCCTTCTACCGGCTCCAGCGCCCGGATCAGCACCGCGCTGGCGCTGCCGTCGCCCTCGCACACGAAATTCAAGCACCAATGGATGCCGTAGGAGCGGTAGACGTAAGCCATGCCCGGAGGCCCGAACATCACGGCGTTGCGTGGGGTCTGTCCGCCATAACTGTGTGCGGCCGGGTCGGTATGGTGATAGGCCTCGACCTCCACAATGATGCCGCCGGCGCCATCCACCAAAAGCATCGCCCCGATCAGGTCTGGGGCCACTTTGTGGACCGTCCGGCCGAAGAAATTACGCTTGATTTTGGGAGTTAGGAGCATGCCTGGGGCCTGTGTCCTGCTTGCAACAGTGTAGAACATTCAAGCCATTCCAGCCCACGAACCCCTGCCGCGCCGCGATTTGGCCATACCCTCCGACCACATCGAGGGTCGCTCGGGCGCGCTGCAAACCGTTGCAAAGCTTCCGGGATTTGAGTTCCGGTTTTTAATGCCGGTTAACGTCCCTCGTATATCGTCAGCCGGTCCAACCCGGCGGGGTCAACAGGGGCGGGGGTCGACAAGGATTATGGACGCAAAATCGAATTTAAAGGCCAAGCTGCCGAGCCGGCATGCCACCGAAGGGCCGGATCGTGCCCCGCATCGCGCCTTTTACTATGCAATGGGGCTGAGCGCCGAGCAGATCCACCAGCCCTTCGTCGGCGTCGCAACCTGCTGGAACGAGGCCGCACCCTGCAACATCGCGCTGATGCGCCAGGCGCAGGCCGTGAAGAAGGGCGTCGCCTCCGTCGGCGGCACGCCGCGCGAATTCTGTACCATCACCGTCACCGACGGCATCGCCATGGGCCATGCCGGTATGAAATCCTCGCTGCCCTCGCGCGAGGTGATCGCTGATTCCGTCGAGCTCACCATGCGCGGTCACGCCTATGACGCGTTGATCGGCGTCGCCGGCTGCGACAAGTCGCAGCCCGGCATGATGATGGCGATGTGCCGGCTCAACGTGCCGTCGATCTTCATCTACGGCGGCTCGATCCTGCCCGGAAAGTTCAAGGGCAAGGAAGTCACCATACAGGATGTCTACGAAGCGGTCGGCAAGCACTCGGTCGGCGAGATGTCCGACGCCGATCTTCTCACGCTCGAACAGAACGCCTGTCCCTCGGCCGGCGCTTGCGGCGCGCAGTTTACCGCCAACACCATGGCGACGGTGGCGGAAGCCATCGGCCTGGCGCTGCCCTATTCATCCGGCGCGCCGGCGCCTTACGAGATGCGCGACAAGTTCTGCATGCTGGCGGGCGAGATGATCATGGATCTGATCGTCAAGAACATCCGCCCGCGCGACATCGTCACCCGCAAGGCGCTGGAGAATGCCGCCGCCGTCGTCGCCGCCACCGGCGGTTCGACCAATGCGGCGCTGCATCTGCCGGCGATCGCGCATGAATGCGGCATTGAGTTCGATCTGTTCGACGTCGCGGAAATCTTCAAAAAGACACCGTATATCGCGGATTTGAAGCCGGGCGGCCGTTATGTCGCCAAGGATATGTTCGAAGCAGGCGGCGTGCCGCTGCTGATGAAGACCTTGCTCGATCACGGCTTCATGCACGGCGATTGTCTGACGGTCACCGGCCGCACCATCGCCGAGAACATGAAGAACGTGAAATGGAACCCGGACCAGGACGTGGTGCGTCCGGCCGATAAGCCCTTGCTGGCGACCGGCGGCGTGGTCGGTCTGAAAGGCAATCTCGCGCCTGACGGCGCGATCGTGAAGGTCGCCGGCATGAAGACGCTGATGTTTACCGGCCCGGCGCTCTGCTTCGACGGCGAGGAAGCCTGCTTCGAGGCGGTCAGGAAAAAGACCTACCGCGCCGGCGACGTACTGGTGATCCGCTATGAGGGACCGCGCGGCGGCCCCGGCATGCGCGAAATGCTCTCGACCACGGCCGCGCTTTACGGCCAGGGCGCGGGCGAGAAAGTGGCGCTGATCACCGACGGGCGTTTCTCCGGCGCCACGCGCGGCTTCTGCGTTGGTCATGTCGGTCCGGAAGCGGCGCTCGGCGGGCCGATAGGTTTGATTCAGGATGGTGACATCATCGAGATCGATGCGGTGAATGGAACGCTCAACGTCAATCTCTCCGAAGCCGAGCTTGCCAAGCGCAAGAGCCAATGGAAGGCACGCGAGTCTGAGGCCAGTTCCGGTTATTTATGGAAATACGCCCAGCAGGTGGGTCCCGCCGTCAAAGGCGCGGTGACCCATCCCGGCGGGGCGGCTGAGAAAGAGTGCTATGCGGATATTTGAGACCCTGTTTCGCGCAATGGTGATTGGTGCCGGTCTTCTGGCCGCGCCGGCCTTTGCGCTTGACGGCAGCAAATCCGACGGTGCGATGGCAGCCGCGCCTCCCGCGACGGCGATAGAGGCGTTCCGCTCGGGCGCGCAATCGCTCAAGTCCGGCGAAACCGCCAAGGGTGTCCACGCGCTCGAATACGCGGCCGAGAAAGGCCATGCGTTGGCGCAGTGGAAGCTTGGCCGCATGTATGCCGAAGGCGATGGCGTGGCGCAGAACGATCTCAAGGCGTTCGAATATTTCCGCCGTATCGCCGACAACCATGCCGACGACAATCCGGACACGCCACAGGCGCGCTTTGTCGCCAATGCATTCGTCGCGCTTGGCCACTATTATCTCGAAGGCATAGGCAAGACGCGGATCAAGCGCGATCCGGAGCGCGCGCGCGAAATGTTCGCCTATGCGGCATCGTATTTCCGCGATCCCGATGCGCAGTATTTTCTGGCGCGGCAGTACCTCGACGGCACTGGCGCTCCGCACGACCCGCGCACGGCGGCGCGCTGGTTCGGTCTCTCGGCGCAGAAGGGCCAATGCTCGGCGCAGGCCATGCTCGGCGCCATGCTGTTTTCCGGCGACCATGTCCCGCGCCAGGCGGCGCGCGGGCTGATGTGGCTGACGCTCGCCAAGGACAATGCGCAGACAACCGAACAGCCCTGGATTGCCAAGCTCTACGACAGCGCCTTCCAGCAGGCGACCGAGGACGAGCGCGCGCTTGCGCTGGTCTATCTCAAGCGCTGGCTGGAGACGCGGCGGGAATAGAATTGACCCGGGCCGCCGTCACCAGGCCGTCAGCACTGGCTCCATGCCGGCTTTGGTCAGCGCCTCCGCGCGCGCCTTCATCCAACCTTGTTTGAATTCATTGTCGTCAGCCGAAGCCTTTGTCTTGTAAGCAGTCCAGGCTGCGGCGAGCGTGTCCTGACGCTTGACCAGTGCATCGTTGTGTTTTTTATACGCTTCGGTCCATAGCCCGCGCTCATTGAAATATTTAATGGCGCCCTCGTGCATCGGGATCGCCCAGGCGAAAATCTGCCGCTTGATGTCCCAACCGGAATTGCCTGGAGCGCCATCTTTGTAGTCGTTGAACGTTTCGACCATGGCCTTGGTCATGTTGTAGACGAGGTCGTTTTCGGTGGTCTTCATGGTCATCAGCACGGGATATGGATACGTCGCGGCCTCGGCCTTGTTCTCCTTCGATAAGCCTGCGCCCTCGGTGCCGAAGGCCGGCACGAAGAACGGCGCGACCTTGTTCACCCGCGCCCAGCCGGCTTTATCGGCGTGCGGAAAGGTCGGGTATGTGATCCCGCGCGACGACGAAGCAATCTTGTAGGCTTGGCCGGAAATGGTCGATGAGAACGCTGCGTCCACCTGATTGTTGACGATCGCATCCATCGCTTGGCCGAAACCGCCGAACTCGACCTTTTTCACGTCGTTCCAGGTGAGGTTCGCGAAGGCGAGCAGTGCGGTGATGTTTTGATTGAGCGAGGGTGCGCCGACGACCCAAGCGACGCGCTTGCCCTTGAAATCGGCGGCGGTGTTGATGTTGGCGTCCTTGGCGGTGACGATGGTGAGCAGCGCATCGGAATTGTTCAGCAGCAGCGCGCGCACCGCCTGCGGGCCCCAATCGCGGGCGCCGAATTCGTAGACGCCTTCCTGCGCGAGATAGCTGCCGCCAACCCCGTTGGCTGAAAACGGCACCTTGCCATCGCGCAGCGGAATATTGCGCGAGACGTCATTCTTGCCGGGCAGCACGCGCAAGTTCACCTGGTATTTGTTCTTGAGCGCATTGCCGATGGCGACGGCCTGGTTATAGCCGCCCGAGCCGACATCGTAGGCGGTCCAGGTCAAGGTCTCCGGCAGCTTGACCGATTGCGCCGACGTTGGCACGGACCAAGCGAGCAAGGCGCCCAAGGCACCTAAGCTGCCTAAGGTGCAGATCAGTTTCCGGTTCAGGTTCCGCTTCATGGCAAGATCCTCCCTCTTTCAGTTTTTCGAACGAATGCAAAAATCATCAGCAAGGCCATCACCGCCGCGATGGTGCCGGCCGTAACATTGACGGCAAACGAAAATCCGGTGAGCCGCGGCGATGGCGCAGCCAACAGCAGGCCGCCGCCAAACATCAAAAGACGGGCAAGCCAGCCGCCGGCATGGCGCGGAATGCTCCCAATGCCGAGCACATAGCCTTGCAGGGCGGCGGCCACGACGACGATGCCGGCAAACGCCAGACTGACATTGAGCGCGACCGTCGCAGTGTCGCCCATGAGCAGCAGCGCGGGATTGAGCACGAAGCAGAACGGCACGACGTAGATCGCGGTGCCGAGCCGGATCGATTGCCAGCCGATGCGCATCGCCGATACGCCGGCCAAAGGCGCTGCCGCGAAGGTGGCGAGCGCGACCGGCGGCGTTATGAAGGAAACCATGCCCCAATACATGATGAACAAATGCACCGCGAGCGGGTCGAGCCCGGCCTTGATCAAAGGCGGCGCCAGCACGATGGCGAGAAATATGTAGCAAGCCGTGACCGTCATCCCCATGCCGAAGATGAAACTCGTGATCGCCCCCATGATCAGCAGCAGCAGCGGTGCGCCGCCGGCGAGATAAACCAGATCGTTGGCCAGCGTTCCGGCGAGCCCGGTCACCGACAGCGAGCCGATGATGAATCCGATGGCCATCAAGATGGCCACCAGTTCGGCGAGTCCGCGCGCGATTGCGACGCCAAGATCGATGAGGCCCGACCAGTTCAAGCGGTGTTGCGGCAGCGCCTGATTGATCGCGATCAGCAACGCCGTGGCGTAGAACGGCGCCATGGCTTCCTCCTGCAAAGACACCAGCAGGAACACCAGCAGCGCGAACACCGGAATATAGAACCAGCCTTCTTTCATCACCGAGCGCATGCGCGGCAGTTCATCCTTGCGCATGCCGCCGAGGCCGAGTTGCGCCGAATAGCCGTCAACCTGAACGACCAGCGCGATATAGAACAGCAGCGCCGGCACCGTCGCCGCCAGCGCGATCTCGCCATAGGACTTGCCGAGGAACGAGGCCATCACGAAGGCGGTCGAGCCCATCACTGGCGGCATCAATACCGCGCCGGTCGATGCTACCGCCTCCACCGCGCCGGCATAGTCGGCGCGAAAGCCGGTGCGCTTCATCGCCGGAATGGTGACGATGCCGGAACTGATGACGTTTGAAATCACGCTGCCGCTGATCGAGCCTTGCAGCGCGCTCGAAATAATGCCGACCTGGGCTGCGCCGCCGCGAAAGCGGCCGACCATCGCAAAGGCGAGGTCGTTGAAGAATTTTCCGCCGCCGGTGTAGTTGAGCGCGACACCGAAAATGATAAAGCCGACCACAATTTCGGCGAAAGCCCGCATCGGGATGCCGAATGCGGATTCCGCGCTGGTCAGATGATAGGCCAGCGTGTCGGTCAGCGTTTGCGGATTACCTTTCAGCGGATTGGGGATGACATCGGCAAAAATCGGATAAAGCGAAAACGTGCCGACAATCAAAGCCATCGGCCAGCCGCTGGTGCGGCGCAGCGCCTCCAGGATTATCAGCCACAGCAAGCCTGCGAAAACCTTGGCAATCGCCGGCGCGCCATATTCCCAGCCTTCGCTCAAAATGCGTTCGGCCTCGACCGCAAACCACACCAGCAAGGTGAAGCAGAGAGTCGCGATCAGCCAATCGTACCATGGCGTCGGCTGATTGGCGTCCTTGCGTGCCGGAAAAATCAGGAAGATCAACGGCAACAGCGACGCAGCCAGCAAAAACAGATAGCGGTTCTCAATAAAAACCACGCCGACCAGCAATTGCAGATTCAGGAGTTGATTGAGCGCAAGCGTGGTTGAAACAATGGCGGCAATGGCAAACAGCACGCGCGCGAGACCGGTAATCGGGCGGCCCTCTAGCTCTTCCGGCATTTGCATGGGCGCGGCGTCGCCCACGTGACGATGTGCAGCCGCCGGCTGTGATCCGTCCCGCACGTTTCCCCTCGACGCTGTTTTATTTCGGTCGGCCCGCATAAGAGCCGCCGCGATTGTCACTCTCGCGGCCTCATATTGCGCTGGGTGTGCGGCAGGGACAAGCCGAGCGGCGCACGCCCCCGCACGACGGGAGCCTGTCCGGACAATGATGACGGGCCCGAAAAATCGGGGGGTCAGCGCGCCTCGATAGCGAGGTCGACATAGACCGGCACGTGGTCGGACGGCTTGTCCCATGAGCGCACATGGCGGTCGATCCCGGCATCGATCAGCCGGTCGGTGGCCTGCGGCGACAGCAGCAGGTGGTCGATGCGGATGCCGTCGTTCTTGGGCCACGATCCCGCCTGGTAGTCCCAGAACGAGTAGAGGCCGGGATCGTCGCTGATCGCCCGCACGGCGTCGGTCAGGCCGAGATTGATCAGCGTGCGGAACTTCTCCTGGGTCTGCGGCAGGAAGAGCGCGTCCTTGGTCCAGGCGTCCGGACGCCGTACGTCGGCGGCGGCCGGGATGATGTTGTAGTCGCCCGCCAGAACAAAAGGCTCTTCCAGATTCAGCCGTTCATGTGAAAAGGCAATAAGCCGATCCATCCATTTGAGTTTGTAGTCGTATTTTTCGCCCGGCGCCGGGTTGCCATTTGGCAGATAGAGGCTGACAACGCGCAAAACGCCGGTTTTGGTGGAAACCAGCACCTCCAGGAAGCGGGCCTGCGCATCGCCGTCATCGCCCATCAGACCGGGCGCCATCTCGTCGAAGGGTAGCTTGGACAACAGCGCCACGCCGTTGAATGTCTTCTGGCCGTGAACCGCCACGTTGTAGCCGAGCGCCTCCAGGGGCTCCCGCGGGAACGCCTCGTCAACGCATTTGATCTCCTGCAAGCACACGATGTCGGGCTTTCGCTCCGCCAGCCAGGCGAGCAAGCTGTCCATGCGCTGGCGTATAGAATTAACGTTCCAGGTGGCGATTCGCATGAATTTTAGGTTCCGGCTGGCCGAATAAAGCAGCCTTAAGCGTGTTTACCAGTGCACCGCAGGGATATGCACGCGGAAGCGTTTATATGCTAGTAAAGCCGCTAACGCGGCCCCGAACGAGTGGGAAGACTTACATTCCGCGGAATAGGGAGCGTCCGGGCAGGGCCCAAGGAGCTCGGACCGGCAATTGCCAATGATCAACCGAAAATGGCTCCTTGGGGTGAAGGCGCTCGCCCTGAAAAAGCTGCCTATGATCGGGCGGAAATGGCGCATTGGGGCGGCGGCGGTCGCTCTGATTGGCATAGCACTGCTCGTGCGCGGGTTCTGGACCACCGACGGAGCGGCGCAGTCGAAAGGCCCGGCCGTCCGCGTGGTGCAGGTTGAGACGGGCATCGCCGAGCGCAAAAAGGTACCGGTGCGGCTCGACGCGCTGGGCACCGTTACGCCGATGGCCAGCGTCGCCATCAAGGCGCGGGTCGACACGACAATCGTCGACGTCCACTTCCGCGACGGCGGTCATGTCAGCAAGGGCGATCTACTGTTCACGCTCGATTGCCGGGCGATGGAAGCGCAGGTGGCGCAGACCGAAGGCATGGTCGCCCGCGACAAGGCCCAGCTCGCCGGCGCAGAACGCGACGTGGCGCGCTATACCGATCTGGTCGCCAAGGCGGCGACCCCGACCATCAATCTCGACAATGCCAAGACTCAATCCGAGGTCTATAGCGCCGCGATCAAATCCGACGAAGGCTTGCTGCAGAACCTGAAAGTGCAACTCAGCTTCTGCATCATCACCGCGCCGATTTCCGGCCGCATCAGCGCCGCCAATGTGAAGGTCGGTAATTTCGTGCGGCAGGCCGACTTAACGCCGATGGCGACCATCAACCAGATGGCGCCAGTCTATGTCAGCTTCACGGTGCCGCAGAAAGTTCTCCCAGACATCCGTCAGGCCATCGCTGCCGAGACGGCGACCGTGGAGGCCACGGTGCCGGGCGATGAGAAGCGCGCCAGCGGCCAGGTCTCCATGATCGAGAATACGGTCGATCCCGCCACCGGCATGGCGATGATCCGCGCCAGCATGCCCAACAAAGATGAATTGCTGTGGCCGGGCACGCTGGTCACCGCCGAGATGACGCTGCGGATCGAGGAAGCGGTCGTGGTGCCCACGAACGCGGTGCAGGCCAGCCAGACCGGAAGCTTCGTCTTTGTCGTCGACAACGGTGTCGCGAAAGTTCAGAAAGTCGACGCTGTGCGCCAGGTCGGCGATGAAACCGTGATCGCCTCCGGCCTGAAGGGCGGCGAGACGGTGGTGACCGATGGGCAATTGTTGTTGTCGGAAGGCACGCGGGTCAATGCGCGCGCGCCCAAGGCCGCGGGCAGCTAGCGCATGATCCCGAAAAGTGGAAACCGGTTTTCGGACAATATCATGCGCCTGGAACAAGCGCCATGAACATTTCGGAAGTCTGCATTCGCCGGCCGGTGTTGACGACGCTGATGACGGCGACGCTGATCGTGTTCGGCGCCTTCGCCTATCGGCTATTGCCGGTGGCGGCGCTGCCGGCGGTCGATTTCCCCACCATTCAGATCACGGCGACCTTGCCGGGCGCCAGCCCGGAGACCATGGCCGCTTCGGTCGCTTCCCCGATCGAGCGCCAGCTTTCCACCATCTCCGGCATATCGTCGATGACCTCGTCGTCCTCGCTTGGATCGACGCAGATCACCATTCAATTCGACCTCGGCCGCAATATCGACGGCGCCTCGCTTGACGTGCAGACCGCACTCGCGGTCGCACAGCGCCGGCTGCCGGTCGAAATGACCACACCGCCATTCTTCCGCAAGGTCAATCCCGGCGATTTTCCGGTGCTCTATGTGAGCATGCGCTCCGACACCCTGCTGCTGTCGGCGGTGAACGATTACGCAGAAACTGTGCTGGCGCCGCAGCTCTCGCAATTGCCGGGCGTTGCGCAAGTGCTGGTCTATGGCGCGCAGAAATTCGCTGTCCGCGTACAGGTCGATCCAACGGCCGCCGCCGCGCGCAATATTTCGCTCGACGATATTCGCAGCGTCGTAGCCAAGGCCAATTCCAGCGCGCCGGTCGGCATTCTGCAAGGCAAGGAACAGTCGGTGACGCTGCTGGCCACCGGCGCCATGACGCACGCCGCCGATTACCGCG
This sequence comes from Pseudolabrys sp., assembly GCA_009694265.1. Lineage (GTDB taxonomy): Bacteria > Pseudomonadota > Alphaproteobacteria > Rhizobiales > Xanthobacteraceae > Pseudolabrys. The sequence goes on along the minus strand of SHVM01000008.1, from coordinate 5,548 downwards.
ACGTCGTGGTGGCCTATCGCAACGGCGCGCCGATCAGGCTCAATGAAGTAGCGCGCGTGATCGACAGCGTCGAGAACGACAGGATCGCCACCTGGTTCAACGACTCGCGCGCCATCGTGCTGGCGATCCAGCGCCAGCCCGACGCCAACACCGTTGCCGTCGTCGATATGGTGCGCGCCAAATTGCCGGTGATGCGGGCGCAAATTCCGCCGGCGATTCAGATGCAGCCGTTATTTGACCGCTCGCTCTCGATTCGAGCAGCGGTTTTCGACGTGCAGGAAACCCTGGCGATCGCTGTATCGCTGGTGATCATGGTGATTTTCCTTTTTCTGCGCAAAGTTTCGGCCACGATCATCCCGGCGCTGGCGGTGCCGGTATCGCTGATCGGCACCTGTGCCGCAATGTACGCCTTCGGCTTCTCCATCAACAACATGACGCTGCTGGCGCTCACGCTGTCGGTCGGCTTCGTGGTCGACGACGCCATCGTGATGCTGGAGAACATCGTGCGCCATATCGAGGGCGGCATGCGCCCGTTCGAGGCGGCGCTGAAGGGCTCGCGCGAAATCGGCTTCACCATCATATCGATCACCTTTTCGCTGATCGCGGTGTTTATCCCGGTGCTGCTGATGGGCGGCATGGTCGGGCGCGTGTTCCGTGAATTCGCCGTGGCGGTGTCGGTGGCGATCATCGTTTCGGGCTTCGTGTCGTTGACGCTCACACCGATGCTGTGCGCGCGCGTGCTTAAAAGCCATGACAGTCACGAGAAGCAGAACTTCGTGCTGCGCGCTTTCGAGCGAATGTTTGAGTCTTGGCTGCGCACCTATGAATGGACGCTCGATCGCGTGCTGGCCCACAAACCGATCATGCTGGGCGTGACGCTTGCCACCATCGCCGGCACGATCTGGCTCTATATCGTGGTTCCCAAGGGCTTCTTCCCGACCGAAGACACCGGCTACATGATCGGGATCACCGAGGGCAAAACCGACATCGCATTCCCGGCCATGGTCGAGCATCAGCGCAAGGTCGCTGATTTAGTGCGCGCCGATAACGCGGTGGCCTACGTGAACTCGACGGTCGGCTCCGGCGGTCCCAATACGGTTGGCAACAGCGGCCGCATGCTGGTGGCGCTCAAGCCGCGCAACGAGCGCGACAGCCTGGGGGAGATCATCGCGCGGCTGCGCCGGACCGCCAATGTGGTTCCGGGCATCCAGATCTTTTTCCAGCCGATCCAAAACATCAATCTCGGCGGACGGCTCAATAAGAGCCAGTATCAATACACGTTGCAGTCCAACGATACCGACTCGCTGTATCGCATCGCGCCCGAATTGCGCGACAAAATATCGAAGCTTGACGGCCTGCTCGACGTCACCACCGATCTTTACATCAAAAATCCGCAGGTGACGGTCGAAGTCGATCGCGAGAAGGCGGCGGTCTATGGTGTGAGCATCGATCAGGTCCGCCAGGAACTCTACAACGCCTTCGGCTCGCGTCAGGTCGCCACCATCTACACGCCGGCCAACGACTATCCAGTCATCCTGGAAAGCCTGCCCGAATTCCGCGCCGGTCCGAACGATCTCAATCGCATTTATCTGAAAACCACCAACGGCACGATGGTGCCGCTCTCGGCGGTCACTCATTTTACGCGTACGGTCGGCCCGTTGCTCGTCAACCATCAGGGCCAGCAGCCGGCGGTGACGATCTCATTCAATCTCGCGCCCGGGCTCTCGCTCGGCCAGGCGGTCGATGCGATCCAGAAGCTGGAGCGGGACGAACGCTTGCCCGCCACCATCGCCACCGGCTTCCAGGGCACCGCGCAGGTGTTCCAGGATTCGCTGCGCGGGCAGGGCATACTGATCCTTGCCGCGATCTTTGCGGCCTATGTGGTGCTCGGCGTGTTGTATGAAAGTTTCATCCATCCGATCACCATCATCTCCGGCCTGCCGTCGGCCGGCATCGGCGCGATCCTGACGCTGATGCTGTTCAAGATGGATTTGTCGGTAATCGCCATGATCGGCATCGTGATGCTGGTCGGAATAGTGAAAAAGAACGCGATCATGATGATCGACTTCGCACTCGATCGCCGCCGCGTTGGGCTATCGGCGGAGGCGGCGATCCGCGAGGCGGCGCTGTTGCGTTTCCGGCCGATCATGATGACGACCTTCGCGGCGATCTTCGGCACGCTGCCGATCGCGCTCGGCACCGGCGCCGGCGCGGAACTGCGCCAGCCGCTCGGTGTCGCGGTGGTGGGCGGGCTGGTGCTCTCGCAGCTGCTCACGCTCTACATCACGCCGGTGATCTATCTCTATCTCGATCGCTTCGACCGCATGATCAAGCGCCGGCTCGAGCCGCAGCTGGAAGAGGTCGGCGAGGCGCCGAGCAAGCCAGCTGTGGCGGCGGAGTAATCGTTACAGCGAGAAGCTGGTCCCGCAGCCGCAGGACGTGGTCGCCTTCGGGTTTTTCACCTTGAATGAGGCGCCGATCAGGTCATCGACAAAATCGATTTCCGAGCCGGCCATATAGTCGACCGAAATCGGGTCGATCAGCACCTCAACGCCGTCGCGGGCGATGACAAGGTCATCGGCGGCCTTGGCGCGCTCCATGCCGAATTTGTATGAGAAGCCCGAGCAGCCGCCGCCTTCCACGCTCACGCGCAGCATGGTGCCGGCCGGCTCTGCCTTGAGGATCTCGCCGATCCGCCGGGCCGCCTTTTCACTGACCGTGACGCTTGCGCTCATCGCTTGTCCTTTGGCTTGACCGATAGTTAAGTGCGCCGGACAATAAGGTCAATGCGGTCATGGCCATCGAAACCGGCACCAAACGCGCCATTTACGCCGCCGATCCGGCTCAAAGCCGGGGCCGGCGCGCTGCCGAGCCACCAAGCCCCACCCGCAATGCGTTCCGGCGCGACTGTGACAGGATCATCCATTCGGCCGCCTTCCGGCGGCTGGCGCATAAGACGCAAGTGTTCGTCTATCACGAGGGCGACCATTATCGCACCCGGCTCACCCATACGCTGGAAGTCGCCCAGATTGCCCGTTCGCTCGCCCGCGCACTTGGGCTGGACGAGGACCTGGCCGAGGCGCTGGCGCTCGCCCACGATCTCGGCCACCCGCCGTTTGGACACGCCGGCGAGCGTGCGCTCGACGAGGCCTTGAGCGGGCACGGCGGCTTCGATCACAACGCGCAAGGCTTACGCATCGTCACCGACTTGGAACGCCGCTATGCCGCTTTCGACGGTCTCAACCTCACCTGGGAAACGCTGGAAGGGCTGGTCAAGCACAATGGCCCGCTCACCGACCGCGCCGGCGCAGGTGTCGGCCGCTATCGCGAACACGGCGTGGCGGCGGCGATCCTGGCCTACAACAAAATCCAAGACCTCGATCTATGGTCGCAGCCGAACGCGGAGGCGCAAGTCGCGGCACTCTCCGACGACATCGCCTACGACGCGCATGACATTGACGATGGACTGCGCGCGGATTTGTTTACGCTCGACGACATTGCCACGGTGCCGATCGTGGGATCAATCATGCACGGCATCGGCGCGCAAGAAACGAGCTTAGAGTCGGCGCGCCGCGTGCACGAGATCGTCCGGTACTTGATCACCCGCATGATCGAAGACGTCATCGCCGAGACCGGCCGCCGCGCGGCGGCGCTCAAACTAAAATCGGCGGCCGACGTGCGCAACGCCGCCGGATCGCTTGTGGCATTTTCGTCCGCGATGCAAAAAGCCGACGCCGCCATCAAGGGCTTTTTGTATCCGCGCATGTATCGCCATGAGCGGGTGATGCATGTGATGGGCGACGCCGAGCGCGTGGTGCGCGAGCTGTTCGCGCATTACGCCAAAACACCTGGCGATTTGCCGGCGGAATGGCGTGAGGGTATCGGCGCCGCGGACGAGGGTGCTCGCGCCCGCCGCATCGCCGACTATATCGCCGGCATGACCGACCGCTACGCGTTGATCGAGCATGCGCGTTATTTTGCCGGGACGCCGGAGTTAAGGTGACCCTTCCTGGCCATGCCTGCGGCAAGTAGCGGCATGACGGCGTTCATTCGGTCATTCCGCCGAGCGTGAAGGGCGTTGGTTTGGGGGGGGCTTTTTATTCGCAGGGCTTGGCGTAAGATCGGCCCGTCGGTCGCCGGCAATGGGACGAAAAAAGACTTTAAAAGGTGCAATCTCCTCTCGTCGGCGGACCGGCTAACAACGAGGGGAAACGCCATGAAACGTCGTCAATTCTTGCAAGCCGCCGGCGTCGGGCTCGCCGCGTCAGCCGTTGCAGCGCCCGCAATTGCTCAATCGTCACCGGAAGTGAAATGGCGGCTGACGGCAAGCTGGCCGAAGTCGCTCGATACGCTGTATGGCGGCTGCGAATATTTCGCTAAGCGCATCGCCGAGATCACCGACAACAAGTTCCAGATCCAAGTCTTCGCTGCCGGCGAAATCGTTCCGGGTCTGCAAGTGCTCGACGCCGTCGGCAACGGCACCGTCGAGATGGGCAACACCGCGCTGTACTACTACTTTGGCAAGAACCCGGCCATGACGTTCGGGACGGCGCTGCCGTTTGGGCTCAACGCTCGTCAGATGATTTCCTGGCTTCGCCATGGCGGCGGCGAGGAGCTGCTGAACGATTTGCTCAAGGACTTTAATTGCATCGGCTTCGGTGCGGCGAATACCGGCGCCCAGATGGGTGGCTGGTTCCGCAAGGAAATCAACACCATCGAAGATCTCAAGGGATTGAAATTCCGCGTCGGCGGTTTTGCCGGCTCGATTTTGTCCAAGCTCGGCACCGTGCCGCAACAGCTCGCCGCCGGCGATATCTATCCGGCGCTGGAGAAAGGCACCATCGATGCCGCCGAGTGGGTCGGCCCTTACGACGACGAAAAGCTCGGCTTCGTGAAGATCGCGAAGTATTACTACTATCCGGGCTGGTGGGAGGGCTGCGGCCAAGCTCACAACATCATGAATATCGCCAAATGGAACGAATTGCCCAAGGCCTATCAGTCCGCCATCATCACGGCCTCGAACGACGCCTGGGTCTGGACACTGTCGAAATACGACTACGTCAATCCGCCGGCGCTGAAGCGGCTGGTGTCGAACGGCGCACAGTTGCGCGCGTTCCCGCAGCCGGTGCTGGAAGCCTGCTACAAGGCGGCGAACGATATTTACGCCGACCTGTCGAAGACCAATCCGCACTTCAAAAAACTGTACGAGAGCCTGGTACCCTATCGCAACGACGCCTATGCGTGGCTGCAGGTGGCCGAACTCGGCTTCGACAGCTTCCAGATCCGCATGCGCACGCGCAGCTGATCTGAACGCATCACGTCAACGGCCCCGGAGCACTCTGCGCCGGGGCCGTTTTTTTTCGACGGCTGCGGCGTTCTCAATTATGTTACGGGAAAGAGGGTTCAAACCATGAAAACACTAAAAGTTGGTATCGCCAGCCTTGAGGAAATGAAGAAACGCACCATTGCTATTGCGCGCGGCGAGATGAAGCCCGCCAAGGACGATCCCAAGGTATGGTTCACCTCACCCGAAAGCTTCGCCAAGGTT
>SHVM01000068.1 GCA_009694265.1 Pseudolabrys sp. | reverse complement strand
CATATTGTTTGAATGCTGCTCAGCGATTTTCTGAATGAGCTCCGACTTCGACATCAACTTGGACATACCTGCTCCATATTTTCAAATTGCACGTCGACATGCCGCCTATGGCAGCTTTTGACTTAATGCAGCCATCAGGGCCAGCCTAATCTTCAACGCTTATGGCCGAGCCCGATACCTAACGATCTCGCTTTTTGGCGCAATGAGCCGACGGTACGCTTCATCAGCCTTGAAATTTTCTTTACTCGCAGCTTGTCCTTCGAATACCGTCTTAGCTCCGCCACTTGAGCTCTAGTCCAGCCCACTCGCTTTGTACGTCGTTGTTTTGCCTTTTTGGCCATTCGACTCTCCATGGCATTGGAAATAAGTTTTAGAATCAGCACGTAAAGTACCCCACGCTATTAGGCCTCATATTTCAGTTCAATCCCCTTGTTTGTTTATCCACGGTGCTCATTTCATCGCCCCGACCAATGTCTGCTTTTGAGGCTGTGGACGGCTCCTGCACCGGCATTTGAATGCGATGAATATGGTTGCGGTTTGCTGCGCTGCGTTGGTCGCTAATGGCACGTCGCGTCATTCGCGGTGCTGCAACATTTTGGTCGCATTCGGAGAGAAGCGGACATCCATCAGAATCTGCTGACGATTCTAATTGCCCTCTAAATGTTTTGTCAGCTTGCCGACGGATTGCCAAAAAAGGTGAGGGCGCCGCTGAAAATAACCGTTACGCTTCAAAGGTCCCGTTTCGCCCCCACCTTACTGCAACGGGTTGAAATTGTTCGCCTGTGCAGCATCTCTTGGCCGCACCAAAACTGATAATCGCGGAAACCTAGCGCTGGAACCAATTCCAGCTAAAGCCGCTGCCGGCGGGTCTGGTTTTGCTTTTCTTCTTATCAATGCTGCTTGTGAACAGCGGATCGCGGTCGTCGCGCACGGCCCGCTTGCGGTGATAGGCCGTCTTATTGATCCGGTCGCCGCTCGTCAGGCTGGCCTTCGTCACGCGCGGCCAACCGCCGCGTTCGGCAATCGCAGGACTATCGGGCACCGTTTTCGGCCGATCGCCGGCCGGTACTGCATGCACGATCTTATAGCCTCTGGCTTTGAGTTCCCTGAGCAGGGTCGGCAGCGCCATGGCGGTGGCGGGATGGATGTCGTGCAGCAGCAGCACGCCGCGGTTGCCCTTCTCCTCAATCCGGCTCATCGCCTTGCGAACGATCTCCTGCGCGGTCACGCCCTTGAGCCAGTCGTCGCCGACGACATCCGCGCTCCACACCGCTATCGATTGCGAGGCGAGATAGCTCTCAACCTGGCGCGAGCGAGCAAGCCCTGGAATCCGGAAAAACGGCGCCACCGCGCGCGGATCGCCGGCCGCGGCCTGGACCGAAGCAATGCCGGCGCCGACCTCGCGCTCAATGCGCGGCAAAGCCATCTGGTCGAAGGTGAGGGGGTGGTTCTGGCTATGGGTGCCAATGACGTGGCCGGAATTGTAGATGCGGCGCACCAGATCGGGATAGGCGCTCGCCATGCGGCCGACCAGGAAATAGGTGACCTTCACGCATTCGCTGGCAAGCGTATCGAGGATGCGGTTGGTGTAGGGCGGCAGTGGGCCGTCGTCGAAAGTAAGGACGACCTCGTGGTCTTTGAGCGGCAAGCTATTGCGGTACTGCATGAGGCCGATGCGCGGAAACGCCGACGGCTCGACGGTCATGGTCCGGCTGGTGCCGAGAGCGTGCGGATTGCCCGGGCAAGAAGCTGCCATGGCCGGGGTTATGCCGCCGAACAGGCAACAAAAAACAACAGCAACGCCACGCATCACGCCCCCAACCCCGCCCATTCGCGCCGTTTGGCGCAACCCCCACGATGGCGAAGCTTCGCGAAACTAGCGATTCGAATATTAACCTAATATTAACCATGGTTAACGCTCTACAGCTTTGTTTTTTCAGAGAAATATTTTTGCCCTGCACAAAACGGGACAGCAGGCTTAGTTCAAAATCCCTCGAGCCCCGGCCGAGACCACGTGCACGATGCGGTATCCCCGCTTTTTGAGTTCGCGCAGGAAAACGGGAAGCATCTGGGCGGTCTGCGCCTTGGTATCGTGAAACAGCACGATGCCGCGGCCGGCTTGCTCGATACGGGCGAGGATCAGGTGCAATTGCTGGTCGGGCGACATCGGGTCCCAGTCGCTGGCCCAGACATCGGCGCCGAAAACCACAATACCGCGCTCGCTCATGCGGTCGAGCAGCGCCCGGTTGGCGGCGAATCCCGGAAAGCGGAAGAACGGCGTGATGGGGACCGTCCGGCGCTGGCCGTAAACCGCGTAATCGTCTTCCTCGATTCCGCGGTTGATTTCGGCTTCCGCCCTGGCGAGCGGCATGCGGTCGAGCAGCGCATGCGAATAGGTGTGATGGCCGATGGTATGGCCTTCCGCCAGTTCCCGCCGGGCCAGCTCCGGGTGCGGTTCAACGTTCTTGCCGAGCAGGAAGAATGTGGCGCGGACGCATTCGTGTCTGAGGGCGTCGAGAATTTTCGAGGTGGTGCCAGGCCAGGGGCCGTCGTCGAAAGTCAGCACCAGTTCCTTGGCGTGCAGCGGCAACGTCGTGGGGAAGTGCTTGCGGCCGACCCGCGGCGTGGTCTTGGCATCGACCTCGATGACCCGCTCGGTCCCAAGCGCTTGGCTGTTACCTGGACACGGCTCTGCCACGGCGGCCCAAGGGATAAGGGCCGCGGTGGCTGCAATGGCAATCATGCGAATCATAACTCAGCCAATTGACCGCAACGGCAAATGCCCGGCAAGCCCGCGATGCGCCCAAGGTTTACAGGCTCGGTTACACTTCATTCACCTTATTTGCTGACCCGCCATTAATGCTGAATCCTTATGAGTAATAATCGATTACCGCAGCGTAGCGCGGGGAGTATTCGAGTGGACGGCGAGGTCAATACCGCAGCGGCGGCCACAAGCCCCGGACGCTCGCTGCCGGCAATCCTAAGGCAGTTTTGGATCAAGCAGCGGCGCCCCGCTGGCAGCGGCGTCACCGGCGCATCGCGGGCGCGTACCCGGCGCATGTTTTCGGCCTCGCGGCTGATCGTCGTGCTCGCCATTCTCGCCATGGGCGCGACCGGACTCAGCGCTGGCATCGGCTACGGGCTGGCGCGCCAGAGCGACGAGCGCCTGTGGTCGGAGCAGCGCGCCTCGCTGCGCAACGCCATCGCCGAATTCCGCACGCTGTTTGGACAGACCGAGCAGGTCGATCCGCGTTTCGTACGCATGGTCGAGCAGAGCACCGGTCTGAAAGGTCTGAAATTCGAGACTGAACCGAGCCCAAGCGAGCGCGAGATGCAGCCGGTGATGAATGCGCATGGCCGCATCGCCGGCTTTTTCACCTGGGACAAGGCACATCCGACGACGCGGGTGATGAACCGGTTGATGCCGGTCATCGCCGGCATCGCCGTCGTGCTGGTGGGCTTCGCCGGATTATCGCTGTGGCAGCTGCGTCGCGCGCGCCACGATCTTAACGCGAGCGAGGAGCACGCCGCGCGCGCCGCCGACGTGGACAAGCTCACGGGCTTGCCCAATCACGCCAAGACGCTCGAACTGCTGGACCTGGCCCTGTCCGAACGCGGTGGTGACGAGGTGACGACCTTCGTGCTGATCGAGCTCGACGGCATGGCCGATGTCAACGCGCATCTCGGCGTATTGAGCAGCGACGAGCTCATCGTCGCGGTTGCCAAACGGTTGCAGGAAGCGCTGCCGGCGGAGGCGGTCTGCGGCCGCATCGGCAGCGACGAATTCGCCGTGACGTTCACCGGCGGCGGCGATTTCGATGCCGAGGCCGTCATCCGCGGCGTGCTCGAGGCCATCGCGCGCCCGCATTGGGTCGATACCGTGGTGCGTCTGAGCGCGCATGCCGGCTTTGCCCAGACGCCGCGCCACGCCAGCACGCGCGGCGAACTCACGCGCCGCGCCGAACTCGCACTTCGCGCGGCGGCCAAGAAGGGTCCCGGCACCGTCGTCGCTTTCGAGATTGCGATCGACACCGTCTCGACCGACCAGAAATTTATCCACCGCGAATTGCCGCGCGCGCTCAGCGCCAATGAACTTGAATTGCATTATCAGCCGATTGTCGCTGCGCAAGGCGGCCGCGTCGTCGGCGTCGAAGCCTTGCTGCGCTGGACCCATGCCACGCGCGGGCCGATTGGGCCGGCCGTTTTTATTCCGGTAGCCGAACAGATGGGCCTGATGGACGCGCTCGGCGCCTTCGTGCTGCGCCGTGCGCTCAAAGAAACCAAGCGCTGGCCGGATCTCTATGTGGCGGTGAATCTATCGCCGCTGCAGGTGCGCGACCGCGCCATCGTCGATCTGGTGCGCTCGGCTTTGACTGAGAGCGGGGTCGCGCCGTCGCGGCTGATGCTGGAAATCACCGAAGGCGTGCTGATCGACAATCCGGACGAGATGGTCAAACGCATCGAGGACCTGCATGCGCTCGGCGTGCGCATCGCGCTCGACGATTTCGGATCCGGCTATTCCAATTTGGGCTATCTGCAGCGCTTCCCGCTCGACAAGCTCAAGATCGACCGCAGCTTCGTTATCGCGCTGGGCAACTCCGCCAATGGCGGCGTCATCATCCAGGCGATCGTGGCGCTTGGCCGCGCGCTCGGCCTGTCAGTGCTGGTCGAGGGCGTGGAGACTGAACAGCAGCGCGTTCTGCTGCGGCTCGCCGGCTGCGACGAGATGCAGGGCTTCCTGTTTGCCAAGCCGGCGCCGGCCAAGACCATCGACCGGCTGCTAGCGCAGCAGTCCAAGCAGCCTAGCGCCCGCGCATTGCCGGCCCAGGCGCTGACAGCCTGATCCGCAACCTATAGACTCGTCTCCGATCTTCTGGAGACTACGTAATGATCCCCAATGCCTGGGCGGGCTTCGATTTCGGCCTCGGGTCCGAGGTTGACATGTTGCGCCAGTCGGTCAGCAGTTTCGCGGCCGACCGCATCGCGCCGCGCGCCGATGCGATCGACCGCGATAATACATTTCCGCGCGATCTGTGGCCGGCGATGGGCGCGCTCGGTCTGCACGGCATCACGGTCGCGGAGGAATACGGCGGCGCCGGGCTCGGCTATCTCGCCCATTGCGTGGCGATGGAGGAGATTTCGCGCGCCAGCGCCTCGGTCGGCCTGTCCTACGGCGCGCATTCCAATCTTTGCGTCAATCAGCTCAACCGCAACGGCAGCGCCGAGCAGAAACGCAAATATCTGCCCAAGCTGATTTCCGGCGAGCATGTCGGCGCGCTGGCGATGTCGGAGCCGGGCGCCGGCTCCGATGTGGTGTCGATGCGCACGCGCGCCGACAAGAAGGGCAACCGCTACATTCTCAACGGCTCGAAAATGTGGATCACCAACGGGCCGGTGGCCGACACCCTCGTTGTCTATGCCAAGACCGACCGCACGGCGGGCGCGCGCGGCATCACCGCCTTCATCGTTGAGAAGACCATGAAAGGTTTCGCGGCGGCGCAGAAGCTTGACAAGCTCGGCATGCGCGGCTCCGACACCAGCGAGCTGGTGTTCACCGATTGCGAGGTGCCGGAGGAGAATGTGCTGGGCGCCATTGGTAACGGCGTCAATGTGCTGATGTCGGGCCTCGACTACGAGCGCGTGGTGCTGGCGGCGGGGCCGCTCGGCATCATGCAGGCCTGCATGGATGTGGTGGTACCCTATGTGCATGAGCGCCAGCAGTTCGGCCAGGCGATCGGCCAGTTTCAATTGGTGCAGGCCAAGCTCGCCGACATGTATGTCACCATGAACGCAGCCAAGTCCTATGTGTATGCCGTGGCGCGCGCTTGCGACGAGGGCCGCACAACGCGCGAGGATGCCGCCGGCGCTATTCTCTATGCCGCCGAGCGCGCCACCTGGATGGCGCTGGAAGCCATCCAGTGCCTGGGCGGCAACGGCTACATCAACGATTTCTCCACCGGCCGCTTGCTGCGCGACGCCAAGCTCTACGAGATCGGTGCGGGCACATCCGAAATCCGACGGATGCTAATCGGGCGGGAGATTTTCGAGAAGACGCGATGAAAATTCGTGTCTTGATGTTGACCGCAGTCGTAGCGATGACCGCTGCGCCGTCGGCCGTGGCTGCCGATCCTACCGATCCCGATCCGGCCGATGCGGCGGTTCTGTGCGAATGCGTCGCCGGCAAAAGAGCAAACAAAGCCCAGCACGCGGCCTGTTTCGAACTGATCGTGAAGCGATGCTTTAAAGCCGTCGGCAATGATTACGATTCAACTGTGCGCGATTGCCACCGGCGCGAAGAGGCGGCCTGGGACATCATCCTGAACGAGGAATACCGCGCGCTCGGTGCAAAGCTGGCAACGGCACAGATGGCCAGCCTGCGCGATCAGCAGCGCGCCTGGATCCGCGGCAAGGACAGGAAGTGCGACGCCATCTACAAGAAATTGCAGGGCAGCATGGCCTATCCGCTGATGGCGCAGTGCTTCAATCGCGAAACCTCGCAGCGGGCGCTCTATCTGATGAACTATCCGGCCGGCGATAAAGCGAAATAGCGGACCTGCCGCCCCGCATTAACTTTTGCCGCCCGCGAATCAGCTAGTGCATTGGCCTACATCGACTTCGATGGGGACAAAGCCATGATGCGGGTGCGGTTGAAAGCCGATGGGCGGATCGTCGAAATCCTGCCCGATGGAAGTGAGAAAACCGTCGATCACAACGACCCGGCGGCCTTCGTGCGCCATGTGCGCGCGCGCTGCGGGCTGACGCAAGCGGCCTTCGCTGAAAAGATCGAAGTGCCGATCGAGACTGTGCGCAATTGGGAGCAGGGCAAGCGACATCCGCGCGGCCCCGCGCGCGCGCTGCTCAAGCTGATCGACAAGGCGCCGGATGCGGCCTTCGCGGCATTAGGTGGAAGACGGCGCTGACGCGCCTTTTGGGCGGACGTCGCCGCTAAAGCGGTTTCTGGTTAGTCTGCGCGGGCAACGGCCCCGGCGCCGCCCAAAATCGGCCTATGATTCCGAAGATCGGCCTCCCGAGCGGACCGGGTTGGCAGCGCGGCGGCAAGCGGGCATTCTGCCCCCGCTGTCCGCCTGCCACCTCCATTCCAGCCGACGATCAAGGAGATTGCGATGCAATTTGTTGAAGCACACGGTGCCCGTATTCCCCAAATCGGTCTTGGCACCATGACCTTGAAAGAGGACGTCTGCGTCCAGGCGGTGAAGACCGCATTGCAGGTCGGCTACCGCCATCTCGACACCGCGGAGTTTTACGGCAACGAGGTGGAAAACGGCGCCGGCCTGCGCGCCTCCGGCGTCAAGCGCGAGGACGTGTTCATCTGCACCAAAGTGCGGCAAGGCGATCTCATGCCGGACAATTTCGCGCGCGTGATCGACCAGAGCCTGGTCAAGCTTCAATTGCCGTATGTCGATCTGCTGCTGATCCATTGGAACAACAAGGACATCCCGCTCAAGACCAGCGTCGGCGCGCTGTGCAAGGCCAAGAAGGATGGCAAGACCAAGCATGTCGGCGTCGCCAATTTCACCACCGCCATGCTGGAAGAAGCCTGGGGCGTGACCAGCGAGCCACTGGTCTGCAATCAGATCGAGGTGCATCCCTTCATCAATCAGGACAAGGTGCTCGCTGCCTGCAAAAAGCGCGGCATGGCGGTCGTTGCCTATGTTCCGATCGCGCGCGGTAAGGCACCCGGCGCCGAGGCGCTTGAGCGCATCGGCAAGGCCCATGGCAAGAGCGCGGCGCAGGTGTCGCTGCGCTATCTGGTGCAGCTTGGTTGCGTTCCGATCCCGCGCACGGCAACCCCTGCGCACCTGAAGGAAAATCTCGACGTGTTCGACTTCAAGCTGTCGGATGCCGAGATGGCGGATCTCAAGAAGCTCAACGCCACCAATATGCGCGTGGTCAATCCGCCGCACGCGCCGGTGTGGGACACGCCGTAGCGCATCATGCAGGCGGTTGAGGCCAAGGGCTTTTCGATTCCGATCGTCGGGCTTGGCACCTGGGCGTTACGCGGCCGCGATTGCGCGCGGCTGGTCGAGCAGGCGATTCGTCTTGGCTATCGCCACATCGACACCGCGCAGATGTACGACAACGAAGCCGATGTGGGCGAGGGCGTGCAGGCCTCGGGGCTGCGCGCCGAGGTGATGGTCACCACCAAGGTGCAGCCGACGTTGCTGGCGCCCGCCGATCTCGAACGCTCGGTGAAACAGAGCCTCGTCAAACTGCGGCTCGAGACAATCGATCTGTTGCTGATCCATTGGCCGAATCCGCGCGTGCCGCTCGCCGAGACGCTCGGCGCCATGGCCAAGATGAAACGCGAGGGCTATGCGCGCCAGATTGGCGTGTCGAACTTCACGGTGGCGCTGCTCGGCGAGGCCAATAAATTGTCAAGCGAGCCGCTGGTGTGCAATCAGGTCGAGTGCCACCCGTTTCTCGACCAGGACAAGGTAATCGCGGCCTGCCGCAAAGCCGGCATGGCGGTGGTCGCCTATAGTCCGATCGCGCGCGGCGGCGCCAAGGGCGACAAGCTGCTTGAGCGTATCGGCAAGGCACACGGCAAAACGGCGGCGCAAGTGTGCCTGCGCTGGCTCACCCAGCAGGGCATCGTGGTGATCCCGCGCACCAGCAAGGTCGAGCGGCTGGAAGAAAATCTCGCCAATGTGGAATTCGATCTGGCGGATGCGGAGATGAAGGAGATCGCCGGTCTCGCGCGCCGCGGTGGCCGCATTGTCGATTGGTCCTGGTCGCCGAAGTGGGATTGAAGCCGTTGCCGACATCGACCGACAGCGCGCTCGTCTTGTTCTCCGGCGGGCAGGACTCCACTGTTTGCCTGGCATGGGCGCTCGAACGCTTCGCGCGTGTCGAGACCGTCGGCTTCGACTACGGCCAGCGCCACGCGGTCGAGCTTGAGGTTCGCCCGCGTTTACGCGACGGCTTGGCCGCGTTGCGGGCGGACTGGAAAGCGCGGCTCGGCGACGACCATATGATCAAGCTCGACGCGCTCGCAGCCATATCCGACACCGTGCTCACGCGCGAAACCGCAATCGAGATCGCCGGCAGCGGATTGCCGACTACCTTCGTGCCAGGGCACAATCTGATCTTTTTCTGCTTTGCCGGCGCGCTCGCCTATCGGCGCGGCGCCCGCCACATCGTCGCCGGCATGTGCGAGACCGACTATTCCGGTTACCCCGATTGCCGCGACGACACCGTGAAAGCCATGCAGGTCGCGCTCACGCTCGGCCTCGACAAGCGAGTCACCCTGCATACCCCGCTGATGTGGATCGATAAGGCTGCTACCTTTGCCATGGCCGAGACCCTGGGCGGCGCGGGCTTGCTTGATCTCGTCATCGAGGACCGCCATAGCTGTTATGTGGGCGACCGCGCCGATCGCCATGCCTGGGGCTATGGTTGCGGCGATTGCCCGGCCTGTATTTTGCGGGCGAAAGGGTTTGAGACGTTCAAGAGCAAGCGAAGAACACCATGACGACGAACGGCATTGATCGGCAGAAGAACATCGAAGGCGCGGTATTTCTGATCCTGTTCTGCCTCACAATTCCGGCGGCGAATTGGATGATCGGGAACGTCGGAACGGTTTGTTCGGCCAATGGGCCATGTTTATTGCCGGTAGCTCCCGGTCTGATGGCGCCGTCCGGCGTGCTGATGATCGGCGCGGCTTTAGTGCTGCGCGACTTGGTGCAACGGCGTCTGGGCGTCGAATTCGGCATTGGCGCCATCGTCGCCGGCGCCGCGATCTCGGCCGCGGTCGCGCCGGCGTCGCTGGTGATCGCCTCGGCGGCCGCATTCCTGATCTCGGAATTCTCCGATTTCGCCGTCTATACGCCGCTCGCCCGCCGCCGCCTGGTGCTGGCGGTGGCGGCGTCGAGCCTGGCTGGTCTGGTCGTGGACTCGATCGTGTTCCTGTGGCTCGCTTTCGGCTCGCTCGATTTCCTGCTGGGCCAGATCGTCGGCAAGCTCTGGATGGTGCTGCTGGCTATTCCATTCGTCGCCTATCTGCGCCGCCGCGACGAGCGGCTTGGCCTGAAACCCGCTTGAATTATTCCGTACGGGGATATCGATGACCTCAACACTCGACACGCTGGCCAACGTCACCACTGGCACCATCACCACCATGCTGCTGAAAAAAGGCATCCGCCGCTCCTGGATGGCGGGCGCCATGCCGCTCGGCTTTTCCGGCAAGCGTGTGGTGGGGCCTGCCTTCACGCTGCGCTTCGTGCCGGTGCGCGAGGATCTGGCGACGCCGGAGAGCTGGACCAAGCCGATCTCCACCCGCTCGGCGATCGAGGCCATGCCGGAAAACTGCGTCGTGGTGGCGGACGCCATGGGCGTGACTGGCGCCGGCATTTTCGGTGACATCCTGTGCATGCGCATGGTCAAGCGCGGCGTCACCGCGCTGATCACCGACGGCGTGATGCGCGACAAGCATGGCGTCGTTGCCACCGGCCTGCCGGTCTGGTGCGCCGGCATCGCGGCGCCGGCCTCGGTCAATCAGCTCACTTTCGTCGGCTGGAGCGAGCCGATCGGCTGCGGCGGCTGCGCGATTTTTCCCGGCGACATCATTGTTGCCGACGACGACGGCGCGGTGGTGATCCCGAAGGAGTTCGCCGATTTCGTGGCGAACGAAGGCGCCGAGCACGAACTCCTGGAAAGCTGGCTGGTGCAGGAAGTGGAGAAGGGGGCAAAGCTCCCCGGGCTCTATCCGCCCAACGAGGAAAACAAAAAGCGCTATGAGGACTGGAAAAAGAAACGCTAGCGCATGGTCTGAAGAGATTGGACTCTCATGTTTTTCATCCTGTCTAAGACCGCTGCCTTTCTTCTGTTGCCGTCGAATCTGTTGATATCGCTTGGCCTGCTGGGCGTCGTGCTGTTGGCGACGCGCTTCAAGCGCGCCGGCAAGCGGCTGGCGATTGCATGTCTCCTTTTGCTGATAATATTCGGCTTCTCGCCGCTCGGCACCGCGCTCACCCACATTCTGGAGAGTCGCTTTCCTCCTTGGGATTCGTCGCGCGGTCCGCCGGATGGCATCGTGGTGCTGGGCGGGGTCATCATACCCGGACTGTCGCGGGACTATGGCGAGACCGCGGTCGGCGGCGATGCCGGACGTGTTATCGCCATTGCCAAGCTCGCGCGCGCTTATCCGAATGCGCGCATCGTCTATTCCGGCGGCGATCCGAGCCTGTTTGCCAGCGGCCCGGCCGAGGCCGATTATCTGTACCCGCTGCTCGACACCTTCGGCGTCGCGCGTGAACGCGTCATCCTGGAACCGCGTTCCCGCAACACTGTTGAAAATGCCGTCTTCAGCAAGGACCTCGTGAAGCCGAAGCCGGGCGAGCGCTGGCTTTTGGTAACCTCGGCGAAGCACATGCCGCGCGCCATCGGCTGCTTCCGGCAGGCCGGATTTGCCGTGGAGGCCTATCCAGTAGCCTGGCATACCCGCAAGCACGTGACTTTTCTTCCGTCGCTTTTTTTGGTCGGCGGACTTGGACGGCTGGATTCCGCCACGCGCGAATGGATTGGCCTTGTTGCCTATTGGCTGACCGGGCGCACCAGCGAATTGCTGCCGGGGCCGGCCGCCGGGCCATAGACGAGGGGCGCAAACGTAGCGCCGTCGTCACCTCCTGATTGTTGAAAATCCGTCACAAAGCTATCCTTGGTCAGTCAAGGGCGATTCGTGCGCCTGAGTTCGCGTCGGCGTTCTCAGCGCACTATCCAAGCGATGCTCTTTCAGGGGGATCAGCCCATGTCGCTCGACAGTCATTCCGCAACGCCAGACGAGCCCGTCGCCTATGAGAGCATCGGGCTGCGCGCAGATTGGAGTGAGCGGATCGTCACCGTGGTCGCCACGAGTATCGGCGTGCTGATCGTGGCGCTTATCGCCGTCTTGATGGGGATGGTTTAGGATAATTCCTTGCGTATGATCTCGGGATCGTGCGCCGGGGAATAGCCATGCCGCAGACCATCACCACCGGATATAAAGCCCTCGTTGACGCCGCCGAGCGCGAAATCGAGACCTTGGCCGTCGAGGAAGCGATCAAGCTCGCGGGCCGCGACGGCGTGGTGCTGGTCGACATCCGCGACATCCGCGAATTGCAGCGCGAGGGCAAGGTGCCGGGTGCCTTCCATTGCCCGCGCGGCATGCTGGAATTCTGGATCGACCCGCAAAGCCCCTATCACAAGCCGACATTCGCCGAGGACAAGCGCTTCGTATTCTTCTGCGCCGGCGGCTTGCGTTCGGCGCTAGCGGCGCAGATTGCCCAGCGCATGGGCCTCAAGCCGGTCGCGCATATCCAGGGCGGTTTCGGCGCCTGGAAGACGGCCGGCGGCCCGGTCCTGGCGCCGGAAATTCCGCCGCAACCGAAGAAAGCGTGAGCCAGTCATGGCGCTGAAACTGATCGTCGGTAACAAGAATTATTCGTCCTGGTCGATGCGGCCGTGGATCGCCATGAAAGTGGCGGGCATCCTGTTCGACGAGACGGTAATTTCGCTCGACGCCGCCGATTTCAAAGCCCGCGTCGGCGCCGTGTCCGGCACCGGTAAGGTGCCGGTGCTGATCGACGGCGATGTCAGCGTGTGGGAATCGCTGGCGATCCTGGAATATCTGGCGGAGAAATTTTCCAAGGCGGGCCTGTGGCCGGTGGATGCCGCGGCGCGGGCCCATGCGCGCGCCATCGCCAGCGAAATGCATGCCGGGTTTTTGCCGCTGCGCCGCCTGCTGCCGATGAATATGTGGCGTCCCGTGATCAAGCGCGAACTGACGCCGGAGGTTTTGGTGAATGTGCAGCGCATCGAGGAAATCTGGAACGGCTGCCGCGCGCGGTTCGGGAAAACCGGGCCGTTCCTGTTCGGCCGTTTTGGCGCGGCCGATGCCATGTATGCGCCGGTGGTGGCGCGCCTGCACACTTATGCGGTCGATGTCGGCGCCGGCACGCGCGACTATATGGATGCGGTGATGGCGCTGCCGGCCTGGCGCGAATGGCACGCCGCCGGCATCAAGGAGCCTTGGGTTCTGGCCGAGGATGAGGTGGACTGGCCGGCCGTGCACAAGCAAAAATAATTTCTACCACGGCCGCTCGACCGAATTGGTCACATGCTCGCGGTCGGGCGAGGTGAAGCAGAGACCGACGCACAGATAGGGCAGGTCGGGATGCGGATTATGCCCGCGATGAAACTTGGCGATCGGCTCGGAATAGCATTCGCCGGCCTTGGCCTTGACCAGCACGCCTTCCTGAAAATGCGCTTCGAACATTCCCTGCAAGGCGACGAAAAACGCCGCGCCGTTGTGGCAATGCCAGTTGGTATACCCGCCCGGCACGATTTCGGCGTTGTAGATCTGCACCTTCACCTGCGGGTCGCGCGGCAGCGAAGCGTACAGCGCGTCGAACAGCAGATTGCGGTGGAAGCCATGGCCGGGCGGCACCAGCCCGTCGAGCTTGAGCTTGAGGTTTTTGTAGCTGTCGAGTTTGGCGTCCATGGCTTCCTCCGTGCGGGCGGCGGAGCCTAGCGCAAGAACTTGATAACGAAAAATGACCCCAATGACGAAAACCCGGCTCGAGCGCCGGGTTCTCTAATCCAAACCGCGATGTAAGTCTTAGTTGTTCACGGCTTCCTTCACCGCATCCTTAAAACCGCCCACGGCATTCTGCACCTTGCCGGCGACCTGCTGGGCCTTGCCTTCGGTCTCGAGCTTGCTGTCGCCCACGGCTTTGCCCGCGACTTCCTTCATTTTGCCTTTGGCCTGCTCGACGCTGCCTTCGATGCGATCTTTGTTCATTCTGTCCCTCGTATTTTCATAGTGGAGTGATCGTGGGGACAACGTTTATGCGTTGCCGAACGTTCCATCCGAAATCAAACGCGGCGGCAACGCGGCACGGCCGCGGCGGCAATCCGCCACGGCCGTCAACACTTTATGACGACGCGCTTCAGGCTTCGATGATCGCGACGATCTCGTGCGTGCGCGGGTCGATGACGAGAATCTCGTTGCCGACCAGGATGTAGTCGTAGCCGCGCCATGCGGGATAGATCACGAATACTTCCTGCGGCAGCGGGTAGAAGCGCACGCTGTCCGGAACGCGGGTTCCCACGCGCACT
Source organism: Pseudolabrys sp. (assembly GCA_009694265.1). Taxonomy (GTDB): domain Bacteria; phylum Pseudomonadota; class Alphaproteobacteria; order Rhizobiales; family Xanthobacteraceae; genus Pseudolabrys. Next base: position 665 of record SHVM01000068.1, on the reverse strand, counting down.
GACACAGTCAGCTGCGCCGGCGCCACCTTCTGCTGTTTGATGATGGCGCTGATCTTCGTGTTCTGCTCAGCTGAGAGCTTGGCGGAGCTGGCGCCCGCGCCTTGGCCGGTGGTGGCGCTGCTTTTGTCTTCGCCGGCTGGCTTGGCCGAAGCAGGGGCCGCTTCTTTGGCGCCCGCGTTTTCGCTGGCTTTTTGGTCCGCCTTGGCATCGGTTTTGACGTCCGAGGTGGCGCCCAGGGTTGAGGCGGCCGGTTTTCCGGTCGCCAGCGGCGTTGTGCTGCGGCCAGGTTCCTGCGATTTCATATTGCCTTGCCCGGTCGTTTCTGGCGCCTTCTTGCCCTCGGCTTTATTTTCGCCGGGCTTCATGGCGGGCGCTATCTTTTCGGCCGGCGCGTTCTGCTGGGCAGCAGGGGCGCGGGCAGGGGCCTCGTCTTTTTTCACGTCCTGCGCCAATGCGGCGCCGGCGGTGAGCAGCAGCGTTGCCGCCACGGTCGATAATAGTCGCGCTTGCCTCATCGAATCCTCCTCTGGGCACCTCCCGACGTGCTTGACGTTGTGGCGCGCTTGACGAGAACGTCGCGAGGGCACGCCAGTTCCGCAATCTTTTTTTCGCCGCAGTTCCCGCCATTGCGTTCCGGGTTCCGCCAAGGCACCCTGCCGCGCCGG
>SHVM01000067.1 GCA_009694265.1 Pseudolabrys sp. | reverse complement strand
CAGCCCGTTGCCGGTCATCCCGCCGCCCATTCTTTAACGGCACCCCGGGTTCCACTTTGCGGACCTAGGGAGAAGGCGGTAGAACCCGCCTCACCATGGCACTATCGATCAAAATATGCGGTTTGAAGACTCCGGAAGCGCTTGATGTGGCGTTGGAATCCGGCGCCGATCTGGTCGGCTTCGTGTTCTTTGCGCCCAGCCCGCGCAATCTCGGGTTGGAAGCCGCGCGCATGCTGGGGACGCAGGTGCGTGGCCGCGCCGGCAAAGTCGCGCTCACGGTTGATGCCAATGACGAGACGCTGTTCGACATCGTCGCGGCATTGAAACCCGACATGCTTCAGCTGCACGGCACCGAGACGCCCGAGCGGGTGGTGGCGGTGCGCACTCGCTTCGGCCTGCCGGTGATGAAGGCGCTGCCGGTCGCTACACGCGGCGATCTTTCGCCGATCCGGCTTTATGCCAAGGTTGCCGAGCGGCTGATCTTCGATGCGCGCGCGCCAGAGGCAGCGACCCGCCCCGGCGGGCTCGGCAAGCCGTTCAACTGGACGCTGCTGCAGGGTATCGATGCTGGCGTACCGTTCATGCTCTCGGGCGGGCTGGATGCGGATAATGTCGCGGAGGCGATCCGCATCACCGGCGCGCCCGGCGTCGATGTGTCGTCCGGCGTTGAGCGCGCGCCCGGCGAAAAAGACCCGGACAAGATTCGCGCCTTCATTCGCGCGGCGCGCGCGGCCGACGTGTTGCCCCTCGGCGCATCGAATATCGTGAGCAGCGCATGACCGCGCTTGGACCCAATTCATTCCGCACCGGGCCGGACGAGCGCGGACATTTTGGCATCTATGGTGGCCGCTTTGTCGCCGAAACACTGATGCCGCTGATCCTTGAACTCGAGAAGGCTTACACTGTCGCCAGGGCCGATCCGAAATACCAGAAGGAGATGGACGGCCATCTCGCGAATTATGTCGGGCGTCCGTCGCCGCTCTATTTCGCCGAACGGCTCACCCAGCATTGCGGCGGCGCCAAGATTTACTTCAAGCGCGAGGAGCTCAACCACACCGGCGCGCACAAGGTGAACAATGTGCTCGGCCAGATCATGCTGGCGCTGCGCATGGGCAAGACCCGCATCATCGCCGAGACCGGCGCCGGCATGCATGGCGTCGCTACAGCCACGCTGTGCGCCAAGTTCGGGCTGCCCTGCATCGTCTATATGGGCTCGGTCGATGTCGAGCGGCAGAAGCCGAACGTTTTGAGGATGAAGATCCTTGGGGCCGAGGTTCGCGCCGTCGAGTCGGGTTCTAAGACGTTAAAAGACGCCATGAACGAGGCCCTGCGCGACTGGGTAACTAACGTTGCCGACACGTTTTATTGTATCGGCACGGTCGCCGGCCCGCATCCCTATCCGGCCATGGTGCGCGATTTCCAGTCTATCATCGGCCGCGAAACTCGCGAGCAGATCATTGCGGCGGAAGGCCGGCTGCCGGATTCTTTGATCGCCTGCATTGGCGGCGGATCGAACGCCATGGGCCTGTTCCATCCATTCCTCGACGATCGCGCGATCGAAATCTACGGCGTGGAAGCCGCCGGCCACGGCCTCAACAGTGGTAAGCACGCGGCTTCGATCGCCGGCGGCAAACCGGGCGTGCTGCACGGCAATCGCACTTATTTGCTGATGAACGACGACGGCCAGATCGAGGAAGCGCATTCGATTTCCGCCGGCCTCGATTATCCCGGCATCGGCCCCGAACATGCTTGGCTCAAGGACATGGGCCGGGTGAAATTTCTCTCCGCGACCGATGACGAAGCGGTGGCGGCGTTCCAGCTTTGCAGCAAGTTAGAGGGTATCATTCCGGCGCTGGAGGCCGCGCATGCGCTGGCGAAAGTGCCGGAGATCGCGTCGAAAAAGCCCGCGGATCACCTGATGGTGGTCAATCTCTCCGGCCGCGGCGACAAGGATTTGGATTCGGTCGCAGCGTTTCTGGAAAGCAAGAAGCGATGACGACGCGCATCGGCCGCCGCTTTGCCGCGCTGAAAAAAGAAGGCCGCGCCGCGCTGGTGACCTTCACCATGGCCGGCGATCCCGACTACGAAACCTCGCTCGCCATCGCCAAGGCGCTGCCGAAAGCCGGCGCCGATGTGATCGAGCTCGGCATGCCGTTCACCGATCCGATGGCGGATGGACCGGCGATCCAGGCGGCCGGCGTGCGTGCGCTCGCCGCCGGGCAGAACATGATCAAGACGCTCGCGCTGGTGCGGGAGTTCCGCAAAACCGACGATGCGACTCCGGTCGTTCTGATGGGTTACTACAATCCGATCTACATCTATGGCGTCGACCGCTTTCTCGTCGACGCAAAAGCCGCCGGCGTCGATGGATTGATCGTCGTCGATCTGCCGCCCGAGGAAGACGAGGAGCTTTGCCTGCCGGCATTGAAGTCGGGTTTGAATTTCATCCGTCTCGCCACGCCGACCACCGACGACAAGCGGCTGCCGGCCGTGCTCAACAACACTTCGGGCTTTGTCTATTATGTCTCGATTACCGGGATCACCGGCGCGGCTGCGCCCGATGCCGGTAAGGTGAGCACGGCGGTGACGCGCATCAAGCGGCACACCAAGCTGCCGGTCGCGGTCGGCTTCGGCGTGCGAACCGCCGAACAGGCCCGCGCCATCGCCGAGGCCGCCGACGGCGTGGTGGTGGGTTCCGCGCTGGTGGATGCGTTGCGCGCATGCCTCGACAAGCAAGGCAAAGCAGGGTCTGGCACAATAAAGACGGTGACCGATCTGGTTTCCGCTCTGGCCAAAGGCGTAAAGACCGCTCGTAGCGTTGCGGCCGAGTAACCATGCCGCCGTGGTGGCGGTTATAATTCCGTCGAATTGTGCCACTATAGGCGGGTCATGAACTGGATCTCGAACGTCGTCCGACCGAAGATTCGCAGCTTGCTGCGCCGCGAGACGCCGGAAAATCTCTGGATCAAATGTCCGGAGACCGGCCAGCTCGTGTTCTACAAGGATGTCGAGGCCAACCAGTTCGTCATTCCAAGCTCCAATTATCACATGCGCGTCAGCGCGCCGATGCGCCTGAGGACCATGTTTGATGGCGGTGAGTTCGAAGACATCGCGGTACCGGAGGTGCAACTCGATCCGCTCAAGTTCCGCGACGAGCGCCGCTATGCCGACCGTTTGAAGGATGCACGCACCAAAACCGGATTGCAGGATGCCGTGAAGCTCGGCATCGGCCGACTGGAAGGCTTGATGGTCACCATCGGCGTGCAGGATTTCGATTTCATGGGCGGCTCGCTCGGCATGGCGGCCGGCGAGGCTGTGATCGCAGGGCTGGAAATGGCTGTGCGCCGACAGACGCCGTTCATCATGTTCGCGGCCTCCGGCGGTGCGCGCATGCAGGAAGGCATCCTGTCGCTCATGCAATTGCCGCGCACGACGGTTGCCGTGCAGATGCTGCGCGAGGCCAGGAAACCCTACATTGTCGTTCTCACCAACCCGACCACCGGCGGCGTCACCGCCTCCTATGCGATGTTGGGCGACGTACACATCGCGGAGCCGGGCGCGCTGATCGGCTTTGCCGGCCCGCGCGTGATCGAACAGACCATTCGCGAGAAATTGCCGGAAGGATTCCAGCGCGCCGAATATCTCACCGAGCACGGCATGGTGGACATGGTGGTACACCGTCACAAATTGCGCGAGACGCTTGCGGAGCTATGCCGGCTGTTGACCAAGGCGCCGGCGCCAGGCGCCCAGCAGAAATTGCCGGTTCCGGCGCACGCGTGAGCGCGCCGTCATGACGACGCCGGTCGACGAGATCGTTGCACGGCTTAACGCGCTGCATCCCAAACGGATCGATCTGTCGCTTGACCGCGTGCAGCGTTTGCTGGCCGCGCTTGGGTCTCCCGAGCGCAAGCTGCCGCCGGTGATCCATGTCGCCGGCACCAACGGCAAGGGCTCCACCATCGCCTTCCTGCGTACGATCCTGGAAGCCGCGGACAAGTGCGTGCATGTCTATACCTCGCCGCATCTGGTGCGGTTCAACGAGCGCTTCCGGCTGGGCGAGCCCGGAGAGGGGAAACTCGTATCCGATGAAGAGCTGGCGGCGACGCTGGAGAAATGCGAGCGCGTCAATGAGGGCCACGCCATAACAGTGTTCGAGATCACCACCGCGGTTGGCATGCTGCTGTTCGCACGTCATCCGGCCGATGTGTTGCTGATGGAAGTCGGACTCGGCGGCCGGCTGGACGCCACCAATGTGGTAGGCAATCCGCTGGCCACCATTGTCACGCCGATTTCGATCGACCACACGGATTTTCTCGGGGATACGCTCGAAAAAATTGCAACTGAGAAGGCCGGCATCTTCAAGCGCGGCGTACCGGCGATTATTGCTGCGCAAAGCCGCGACGTGCTCGCCGTGTTAGAGCGGCAAGCGGCGCGGCTGAGCGCGCCGATGAAAGTTGCGGGCGAGGATTGGACGGCGACAGAGGAACGCGGACGACTGGTCTATCAGGACGAGGAAGGCCTGCTCGATCTGCCGGCGCCGAAACTCTACGGCCGCCATCAGTTCGAAAACGCAGGCCTTGCCATCGCGGCGCTGCGCGCGATTCCGCTATTCAAAATTCCGCCGGCCGCGTTCGAAGCAGGCCTCATCAAGACCGACTGGCCGGCGCGGCTGCAACGTCTTGGCCAAGGCAGTCTGGCCGAGCTGGCGCCCGCCGGCAGTGAGCTATGGCTCGATGGCGGGCATAACCCCGACGGCGGCCGCGCCATAGCAGCGGCGTTGGCGGATTTGGAAGAACGCGTGTCGCGCCCGCTGGTGCTGATTGTCGGCATGCTGGCCAGCAAGGATTGCGAAGGGTTCTTGCGCAATTTCGCGGGGCTCGCCCGCAGGCTGATCGCAGTGCCGGTTGCGGGCGCCGAGAATGGCTTGACCGCCGAAACCGTAGCCGATTGCGCACGCAGCATCGGGCTTTCGGCCAGTAGCCGCGACAATCTAGACGAAGCGCTGGAGGCCGTGCGCAAACTCGATCTCGATCCGCCACCGCGGATACTGATCACCGGTTCGCTTTATCTCGCGGGTGAAGTGTTGCGAATGAACGGCACGCTGCCAGCTTGAAATCTATCCCCACGCTCAGGCCGCGCCGCTAATCCACTGATGCAGCTTCTGCTTCGGCGCCGCGCCGACCTGGCGCGAGGAAATTTCGCCGTTCTTGAACAACAGCAGCGTCGGGATCGACATGATGCCGTATTTGGCGGCGGTGTTGGGATTCTCGTCGACATTGAGCTTGACGATCTTGACCTTGTCGCCGAGCTGGCCGGAAATCTCTTCCAGCGCCGGCGCGATCATGCGGCAGGGGCCGCACCATTCCGCCCAGAAATCCACAACGACAGGCTCGGTCGATTTCAATACGTCCGATTCGAAGCTTGCGTCCGACGTTTTGCCGACGGCCATGGGAATTTCCTCAGGTAATGGGCGGGGATCATTGCGAGGAGGCGAACCTATGAACGCGATCCGGCAGCGTCAAGGCGCTCTCACGCGGGGGTGATGCGCAGGAGCGCTGCATCCAATACCTCACCTGAAAACTCCATGATTTCAGGGACTTCCGTCCAGATCAGTGCGGTGCGCAGTGGCCTGTCCGGGTATAATTTTTCCAGCACTGCGCGGTAGAGCGCGAGCTGGCGGACGTAACTTTGCGGCACGTCCTCGATTCGCCGCGGCGCGGGGCGATTCGTTTTGAAATCCGCAATCAGCACAGAGGTTTGAGTGACCGCCAGGCGGTCGATCTGGCCGGACACGCGCACAATTTTGCCGTCGATTTGAAGCTGTCCGACGATCGGCACTTCGGCCCGGCTGCCGGGTCCATAAAGCTCGTAGAAGCGCGCATCCTCGAGGATGAGCATGACTTGCTCGGCGAGTTGCTTGCGTTCGTCGGCGCTCAATTTGGCGCCAGCTCTGGCGAGATAATCTTCCGCGGCTTTGACGCGGCGGGAGGCGGGGATATCCGGCAGCGATTGCATCAGGCGATGCAACAGCGCGCCGCGCAGCAGCGCCATGGTGTTGCCGCCGGCGGCAAACGGGCGCGCGTCGTCGTCATCCATGACGTTAGAGGGCATGATGGTGCGCGGCGCAGTACTCTCAGACGTCGCACGAGTTTTCAGCCAGTTCGGCAAAGATGCCGGCGCGCTCGCGCCAGACGTCGCGATCTTCTGCCGTTGTTGTTCTGGCGGCGGGCCTTTGCGATAGCGCAGCACCTCGCCATCGCCGTCGTCGGCTAGTTCGCTCACGCAGTCGCCACTCAGCGCGTCGTCGACCAATTGATACCAGCAGCCATCGGGGATCTTGTTGGCGCCTTTGATGCCGCAAATGACCAATCGCTCGGCCGCGCGCGTCATCGCCACATAAAGCAGCCGCCGGTACTCGTCGCGCGCCTCCAATTGCGAAAGGGCACGCGCGTCCATCATGGCATCGACGTCGTTCGAGCGCGCGGTCGCCCAAACCAGCGTGCCCGATAGCGGCAGCAGCCGCGGATCGCGCGGGCCGCAGGGCGGCGTGGTAGTGTCGGCCAGAATCACGGTATTGGCTTCCAAGCCTTTGGCGCCGTGCGCGGTCATCACCCGCACTTCGTCGCGCGCCAGTTCCATGTCGCGGCGCACCTCGCTCTTGGCGGCGCGCAGCCAGGCGAGGAAGCCTTGCAGCGACGGCGTCTGCCGCGTCTCATAGTCGAGCGCCAGATTGAGAAATTCATCGAGCGCGTCGTGGGCCTCCGGTCCGAGGCGGCCCAGGAATTTCGCGCGCCCCCGCAAGGCGCCCAGCACGTAAGCGAAGAAGGCGAATGGCGTGCGCCTGCGCGCGACGGCGTTGAGTTCATCGAGCGCGCTATTCGTTGAGGCGAATACCTGATCGTCATTCACTTTGGCACGCAGGCTGGCGCGCAACGATAGCGGTTCGCGGTTCCAAGCCAGCGTAAACAGCTGTTCTTCGCTCAAGCCGAACAGCGGGCTCTTCAGCACGCTGGCGAGCGCCAGATCGTCATCCGGCAACAACAGCGCGTCGGCCAGCGCCATCAGGTCCATCACCGCGATGTGCTCGGTCAACACCAGCCGGTCGGCGCCGGCCACCGGCACGCCGGCATTTTTCAACGCGCGGATGATCGCCTCGAACAACGGCCCGCGCTGGCGCACCAGCACCAGCACGTCGCTGGCTTTGAGCCCGCGCGCCATCCAGAATTTCACTTGCGTCGCGATTCTGCGCGCCAGCAGCACGCGCGGGCTATCTTCACTCTGCGTGTCGAACGGCGCGTCCCAGCCTTCCATTTCGCGCTTTTCCGCGGGCGCGATCAGCGGCCATAGCTCGACCAGACCGGGCGCCGCGTTCGGCAATGACGTGTGCGGCGGAATGCCGGCGCCGTCGCTGGTGACGCTCTCAAAGGTCTCGCGCGCGCGAAACACGCGGTCGACTGAGCCGAGCACGTTCTCGCCCGAGCGGAACGAATGATGAAAGCGCAAATAGCGCCAGCCTTGCTCCGGCCTGTTAAACTGCTTGTCAAATTCGCGACGCATTTCGTCGAACGCCTTGGGCGCGGCGCCCTGGAATGAGAAGATCGACTGCTTCTCGTCGCCGACCGCGAACATTGTGCGATTTACATTGGGCCGCGCGCCGCCGGGGGTGAATTCCGAGACGATGGTGCGCACGATGCTCCATTGCTTCGGGCTGGTGTCCTGCGCCTCGTCGATCAGCACGTGGTCGATGCCAAGATCGAGCTTGTAGAGCACCCAGGCGGCGGACGAGCGGGTGAACAGATGAAGCGTCTTGTCGATCAGATCGTCATAGTCGAGCAGCGCGCGGCGTTCTTTTTCCGATTTGTAGCGCGCGATCACATCGGCGGCGATGGTGACCAGCGCGCGGGTACGCTCGCGGGCGGCCAGCGCGCGCTCGCGGTCGAGCAGTGCGAGAACTCGATCTTGTTCGGCAAGAAGCCGCGAATTCCAATCTGGGTTTGCCTTCGCGAAGTTTGGAGTCAGAACGTTCTTTCGCCGCTCCAGCTTACCGGTACAGAATATCTGCACATACGCATCGACACGCTCGCGCCCCGGCAGCGAAGGGATCTCTTGCAGCACGCCAATGAGATCGGTGTCGGTCTTCTTATCGCTCGTCGCGAGAAATTCCATCAATGCCGGCCATTCCGCGCCTGGGATCAGCGATTTTGAGAAGAATTCCTGCTCGACCGACTCCAGGGTGTCGCCAGGGTCGATGCCGAAAGTCTTCGACAGTTCCGCAATCGCCGCATCGACGCTGCCGGCACGCTTGATCCAGGCATTGATGACGTCGCGTTTTTTGATCGCGTCGCTCACCACGTCCCTGAACGTCTCGTCGGCGGCGACCACGATGGCGGTCGAAAGCGCCTTGCCGAGCGCGCCGGAAGGCTGTGCGGAGGCTTCCAGCAGCACAGCAAGCGTCAATTGATCGAGCAATTGGTTGGTGGTGGCTTCGTCCAGCACGCTGAAGCGCGCGGCCACATTGGCCTCGAACGGAAACTGGTGCAGCAGCCGTGTGCAGAAAGCATGGATTGTCTGCACCTTCAGCCCGCCCGGCGTTTCCAGCGCCGAGGCAAACAGCTGGCGCGCGCGTGCGCGTTTGGCGGCGTCGGGTTTGGTCCCGGTGCTGAGCGCGATCTGTTTATCGAGGCCTGCGTCGTCGAGTTCCGTCCAGGCCGCCAGTTTTTTGAAAACCTGATTCGCCATGTTCGCGGCGGCGGCCTTGGTGAAAGTAATGCAGAGAATTTTCGCCGGATCGACGCCGCGCAGCAGCAGGTTGATCACCCTTTGGGCGAGAACATAGGTCTTGCCGGAGCCGGCATTGGCCGACACGAAAGCCGACACATCGGGATCGGCGGCGTCGATCTGCACGCGGCTGACATCGGGCGGGATGCTGTGGGGGGCGGTCATTTGGAGCCTCCCGCCGTCATCCTGAGGTGCGAGCCCAAAGGGCGAGCCTCGAAGGATGGCGGCCGTCGCCCTTCGAGGCTCGGCAGCTTCGCTGCCTCGCACCTCAGGGTGACAGAGAGATGTATGGCGCGGTTCGTAGTCATGCGCCCTCCCCCTCATCGTCGCCGTCCGAGAGCGACCATTCCTTGACGCGGGCGAGGTGGTCGTAGTCGCCGTAATGGTTCGTCCACATCGGATGCAGCATCGACTTGTATGGCTGCGCTTCGTTCTCGAATTTCGCCGCCAGTTCCTTCAGCCGCGCCAGCGCGTGATCGGCCTGCGTGTCCGGCGTGCCTTCCTTGAAGACAATCGCGCTTGGCTTGCCGGCTGGCTCGCCGCCTTTCAGCGTGACATAGGCGATTTCGGACACCGGGCCGGGCGGGAGCTGGCCGAATTTGCCGGCGCGTAGAATCGCGGCTTCCAGCGTCAATTGCGGGGCCAGCCCCGTGCGCACCTGTTTCTCGGTGCGGCCCGTGCCGGTCTTGTAATCGACGATGGCGTAGCTGCCGTCGCTGCGCTGCTCGATGCGGTCGGCGATGGCCGACAAGGTGAACTCGCGTTTGCCCATCGCGAATTTCAGCTCGCCTTTGATTTCCGCATGCAGCGTTTTAATGCTCGCATGGCGCTGCTTGTCCCACGCCACGAACCATTGCGCGATGCGCATGAAGCGCGGCCACCAGAACGCGTGCGCTTCCGGGTAATCGCCCAAGGGCTCAAAACGTTTTTCGCCGAGCGCGAGCAATTCCTGCAACGGATAGCCCGGCGCGCGGTGAGCGAATTTGCTCGTGTAGTCGCCGATGGCGCCATGAATGACGGTGCCGCGGTCGCGCGCGCCCGGCGGCGTATCGACCGGATCGAGCAGCTGCAGGCGCAGAATGTATTTGGCGTAGATCGTGTAGGGATCGCGCAGCCAGTCTTCGATCGCGGTCACCGATAGCCGGAGCGGCCGCGCCGCCAGCGGCGGTTTGGGCGCCGGCCGGTCGGCGGCTTTGATGTGCGCAGGGTGGTCGAGCGCGCGGGCAAGCGTGAGATAATCGTTGCCGCGCACGAGCACGCCGTTCCATCGTGCTTGCCCGGCAAGGGCCGCGATGCGTTGTACGAAACGCGAGGTCACCGTCGGCGCGCCGGCAAGCTTGGCGGCGCGCGCGAAAATGACTTCCGGCGCGCCCAGTGCCTGTGCGAAGTCATGCGCCGACAGGCCGAGGCGTCTTTCGGGCGGGTCGAGACCGAGCTCGCGGCGCATGGGGCGGCTGAGCCAGGGATCGCTGCGGGGTTCCGGCGGCCAGGTGCCTTCGTTAAGGCCGCCCAGCACGACGCGGTCAATCGATTGCAAGCGTGCTTCCAGCGGACCGAAAATGCGCACGCGCACGTCGCGCAGCTCGGGCCGCCGCACCACGCGGTTGCCGATGGCCGCGTGGAACAGTTCGGCATAGTCGCCATTGCTGACGGCGAGACCGGCGGCGGACGGGCTGAGCGCAAGCTCCTCGAACGCGTGGGCGAGCGCGACGCCGTCGTTGGCGGAAAAGGCCGCGACTTCGCCGCTGGCATCTTTCCCGAGCGCGGCGATTGTCTCGCGATGGCAGGCGGCAAAAGCCGCTAGGGTATGTCCGCCGGCTTTCAATGTCTCAAGCGGCGCCAAGGCGGCCTTGAGCCGCGCGATCAATGCGGCGGCGGCATCGAGTTCGGCTTCGGCAATGAGATGGCGCGGATCGCTGCGGTGAAGCGTGCCGCGCGTGGCGCGGAACGTCGTGAGCGCATGCGCAAGACCGCTCGTGCCGGGGCGCGGGCGAGGGCCGCGCAGCAGCGTGCGTTCGAGCGTAGCACTGGCATGCGCGTGTGCGCCCACGGGCTGCCCGAGCCGCAGCAAGGGATGTTTCAGCAGCGCCAGCAGCGTCACCGGTTCAAGGCCTTTGAGCGCCGCTTCCGCCGTGAGACGTGCGAACACGCCGGCGCTGGTGTCGGCGAGTGCATCGCCACCGGAATCGTCGACCGCCACCTGCCAGCGCTCCAGCGCGGCGAGGACGCGGCGCGCCAGCGCGCGGTCGGGCGTCACCAAAGCGGCGGTTTTGTTTTCCGTCTCGACCGTCTCGCGCAAGGCGATGGCGATGGCGAGCGCTTCCTCCTCGGCATTGGCCGCTTCGATCATGCTGAGCGAGGCGAGCGCATGGCCGGCGGCGGCGTCGAAGGTTTTGTTGTTGCGCTGCGCCTGCCAGCGTTCGGTGGTGGACGCCGGGCGCAAGGCCTCGGACACCAGAATTTCGCGGCTATGCGCTTCTGGCGTCGCGAGCTGTTTCACCTCATTGCGCGCGATTCCGATACGCGCCAGCAGCGCCTGCATGGCGAATTGCGCATGGCCGGCGGCGGACGCGCCGTCGTGCGTCTTATCGCCGTCGTCGCCAGCGATAAGACGCCATGACGCGGCGTCGAGATCCATGTCGAGGCCAGGCAGCACTACCGCGCCATGCGGAAGTTGCGCGATGGTGGCGAGCAGCTTGGCGGTTGCCGGCATCGAGCCGGTGGAACCGGCGGCGATCACCGGCGCATCGCTATTGGCGAGGCGCTTGGCCTCGGCCTCGATCAGCCGGTCGCGCCGTTCGGCCGCTTCGATTTCGCCGTGTTCGTCGAGAAATATTCGCCAGCGCGGGTGAACGAATTTAAGGAATTGAAGCGAGACCTGCCAGTATTTATCGAACGCGTCGGGCACCAGGGCATCGAGCTTCTGCCATGCAACCTGCCGCGTCGTCATGTCGTCCATCAGGCGGGCGAGATCGTCGGCCAGCGCTATCGCAGTGGCAGGCGTATTGGCGATGAGGGGCGATCCCTCTTCAGGTTCAATGGCGGCCGTCCATTTTGCGATGAGTTGAGCAAGTGTCAGCCGGCGCTCCAGCGGATCGATCGCTTTCGGCAATGAAAGCGCGGTCTCGGCCAGTTCGCCGGTGGCGGCATGCGCGAAGGCGATCTCGTCCTCGTCGAGGTCGCCGATGGCGACGATGCGCGGCAGGATGGCGGCGTCGCCGTCGATGTGCTTGAGGAATTCGTCGCGCGCCAGCCGGCAGGCGCGCCGCGTTGGCAGATAAAGCGTGGCGCGGGCAAGCTCAAGCGGATCGCCGGAAGCCGGAAAGCCCGGCACCAGTTTGCCGCTACGCAGCGCGCCGATCAGCACCGCCAGAAACGGCGCTGAGGCGGGGATGCTGAAGACGCGGGGTTTGGATGCCGGCATGCGCGGAATCATACACGCTTTGGCGTGCCGCTACCGCGTGCTGTCGCGAATGGCGGTTTCCGCGGCGGCGACGGCCTCGGGCGTGCCGACATGCATCCACAGCCCTTCCAGCCGCAGGCCGGACAGCCGCCCCGTGGCGGCCGCGCGGCCGAACAGTTTGATGAGCGAAAAGCCGCCCTTCGGCGCATCGGCAAATAGCGCCGGCGCAAGAATCGCCGCGCCGGCATAGACGAAGGGCGCCACGTCGCGCTCGGGCCGCGCCTGCAACCGGCCATCCGCGGCCATGGTGAAATCGCCGCGCCCGTCATAGCCGATGCTGCCGGCGGTTGGCGCCAGCAGCAGCAGCGCGTCCATGCTCTGCGGATCGAAGGCTTCCGCCAGCCGCGCCAGATTGGGCTTAACGCCGTCGATCCAGATGGTGTCGGCGTTGAGATGATAGAACGGCGTGTTGCCCAGCTCGGGCAGCGCCTTCACCACGCCGCCGCCGGTATCGAGCAGCATACCGCGCTCGTCGGAGATTACGACGCGCGGACGCTTGCGCGCGGCGACATGCGCGATGATCTGCTCGGCGAAATGATGCACATTGACCACCGTGCGCTCGACGCCCGCGTCGCTAAGGCGGTCCAGCACATGATCGAGCAGCGCGCGGCCGGCGACTTTCACCAAAGGCTTCGGCATCGTGCCGGTGAGCGGGCGCATGCGCGTGCCCAGGCCCGCGGCCAGCACCATGGCGGATTTGGGCGGCGGCTTTGTCATAAGGATTTCAATGCCGGCACATTGAGCTTGTACCAGCCATTGAGCGGCGCCAGCGCCGGATGCGCCAGCGAGCGTTGCAGATAGGCCCATACGCGCGGCAGATGACGCAGATATTGCGGCTTGCCGTCGCGCCGGTCGAGGCGGGCGAATATGCCGAGAATCTTGGAAGCGCGCTGCGCCGCCAGCGTTGCATAGGCGTGCGCGAATCCGGGCGCATCGAAGCCGGGCTCGGCCCTCAGCCGCGCGCGCGTGTAGCGCGACAGCAGTGTGATCTCCATGAGTTCCGGCACGTCGACGCGGGCATCCTGCAGCAGCGAGGCAAGGTCATAGGCGGGCGGCCCCATCACCGCGTCCTGGAAATCGAGCAGGCCGATGCGCGCCACGCCCTCGCGCGCCGGCAGCCACAGCAGATTGGGCGAATGAAAATCGCGCAACACCCAAGTCGGCACACCCGCCACCGCCGGCAGCAATGCATCGCGCCAGAGCGCGAGATAACTGTCGCGTTTGGCGCTGGGAATCCTGACCTCGAGCTTGGGCAGATACCAGTCGAGCAGCAATTCCGCTTCGATCAACAGCGCGTCCACGTCGTAGCGCGGCAATTGGAAACTGACGCTCGGCTCGACCGGCAGCAAATCCTGCGCCGGCTGGCGGTGCAGCGCCGCCAGCACATCGGCCGCCGCCTCGTAGCGCGCCTCAATGGGCGCCGGCGGATTGCCGGCCACCACCGGTTCGTTGCCGAGATCCTCGATCGCCAGTAGCCCGTTCGTGCGGTCGGCGGCAAAAATCGCCGGTGCCGAAAATCCGCGCTCGCGCAATGCCTGCGCCATGGCGACGAACGGCGTCACGTCTTCGGCCAGATGCGCGATCGCGCTATAGGGCTTGCCGTCGCGCACCACGGGTCCGTCCGGCCGGCGCGGCGAATTCATCAGAATGTAGCTTGCGCCGCCGAGTGTGAGCCGTTCATAGGCGCGGGTCGAGGCGTCGCCCTGCATGTGCCGGCGCGAGGCCTCGCCCAAGCCGGCGCGATCGAGGAAGCGGCGGATGACGGCGATGCGCTCGGCCTTGGCGGCAAAACTGCCGTAGCCGGTGACGCGCGCCTGGCGGAAGGTCTCGCCATGCTGCGGCGACAAAGTGAGCGCGACATCGAGCCGGTTGGGCGGCAGCTGGCCGGCGGCGCGGTCGGGCCATTCCAGCAGCGTCACCGCGTCTTCCGCGGCGTCCTCGAAGCCAAGCTCGGCCAGCTCGCCCGGCCCCGACAGGCGATAGAGGTCGGCATGCACCAGATTGAAGCGCGGCAGCTCATAGGCCTGCATCAGCGTGAAAGTGGGGCTCGGCACCTCGACGCGTTCGTCGCCGGCGAGATGGCGGATGAGCGCGCGGGCGAAAGTGGTCTTGCCGGCGCCGAGATCGCCGGACAGCGTGATCAGGTCGCCGGGCTCGATTCCGGCGGCGATGTCCACCATCAGCCGGCGCGTGGCCTGCTCATCCGCGAGCGCCAGTGTGAAGCTAAAACCGCCTGAGCTGGTGGGAAACATCGAATCATCCGTTTAAGGGCAAGGCCCTTATAAACGATAATCGGCACGTAGCGCTGGGCGGTATCAAGAGCGTTACACCAAGTATTGCAAAGGATGTAGCGCACCAATTACGTTCGGCTATTAAATTTTAAATTGAGGTAGAGCGGATAGAAAAGTTGGGTAGATAATTGGCTTTAGTAGCTCGTAAGTTGAACTAGCGAAGCGTAATCCACCATTCTCCGGTAGAGCAGCGGGTTATGTATTCGGCTAACGCGCGCTACACGCTTTACCCTCCCCTGGAGGGGGAGGGTCGCGAGTGAAACGAGCGGGGTGGGGTGAAATCTTGACGTCGCGCAAAGCTCACCCCACCCCACCCCACCCCACCCCACCCCGCCCCGCCTACCTTCGCTTCGCTTGGCAGACGACCCTCCCCCTCCAGGGGAGGGTGAAGACGAGCGT
>SHVM01000066.1 GCA_009694265.1 Pseudolabrys sp. | reverse complement strand
TAGCGAATGAGACCCCTGGTGCAACGAAGAAGCGCCCTTCCCACAGGCTCCCGGAGCGCTTTTCGACTGAGTGTTGCGTAAAAAACACACATACCAAATCAGCCCGGGTCCGACCCCCCCCCCAGGAGGCTGTCTGTCTGCGCTGTTTACGATTGATATTATCGTGCAATTTCAATACGTTATGTGTAATCAACGATTACAACAGAACGTCCAATCAAACCACGATGCAACGATTTTATAGCACTGAGATCGCTCAAAATGAAGGTTTTTCGGCTCACCGCGGCCGCCCAGCCGGCAGGCAGCGCTCATTTCCGAGGCAGCCCTGGCCGTCGCTCTTTACTGATATTAACCAAAGCCGCCCAGCGAGGCAGCAACACTGATTTGAAACGCCCCGCGGCGGTCGGGAATGCGCACGGCGGCAAAATTCCAATTCCGATTCCGATTCCGATTCAGCCGGCCAACGACCACAGCCGTTTTTTCGTAACCGCATGAGTGGCGGCCCATCCTGTGACGTGCGGCAACGCCGGAACGGTTCGCCAGAGCTGCCTTCTTGCCATTGCGCTGGCTGTCGGGCATATCCGCCGCAATGGCAATGGAGACGTGGCCGAGTGGCTGAAGGCGGCGGTTTGCTAAACCGTTATACGCTCCAAAGGCGTATCGAGGGTTCGAATCCCTCCGTCTCCGCCAGCCTGCTTCGCGCTGGCGCCACTATCTGCTCGAACTGAAGACAGAAACGTCTGGCGGGAACAGCTGCCGAGAAGACGAATTAGAGTCGCGGCCGCAGCAATATCCTGGCCGAAACCAAATGGAGTCCCCCGCGATGCCGTGGATTCGCATTGTGGCCATCAGCCTGGCGGTGCTTGCGGCGCTAGCCGTGTTCGCTCCGTCGTCCGCTCACGCCGATCCTTACAGATGGTGCGCGGTCTACAGCGGCACGGACGGCGGCGACGGCGCCAATTGCGGCTTCGTCACGCTTGAACAATGCCGGGCGACGATCAGCGGCATCGGCGGCTACTGCGGACCCAATCCATTCTATAGCGGCCCCCAAGAGAAACCGGGCCGGCGTGCGCGCAAGCGCGATCGGGATTAGGACCGGCAAAGCGTCGTCGCGAAGCCGCGCACCGTTCTGGCAAACTTTGCCGGCAATAGGTGAGCCGCGATACTTGAACTGATTGCTCAGGCAGCGACCCGAATGACCGGGGCTTCAACCGGCGCCTGCGGATGGGCTTTGAGCCAGTCGCGCGCGGCGCGTTGCGCACAGCCGATCTCGGCGTCGGCCATCTGCTCGGCGATCTCGCGGCGCAAACGCGCACCATCCTGATGACCGCGCATGGCCGCGATGTTGAACCACTTGTGCGCCTGCACGAGGTCGACCACCACGCCCGCCCCCGACGAATAACTCATGCCGAGAATGAAGCAGTCTCCAGCATCCGTGGGTTCAGGCAGCGCCGCCTGCATCTCGATGTCAGCCATTTAGGCCTCCCCATTGTCGCGGCCGGTCCGCCTCCCGGCGGCCGTCGCTGCGTCCCTGTTGCCCGGTCTAAGTTTCCCGTCCGAGCTGCGCGATCATCGGGAGAAAATTTGAATGACAGTTTAAGTGTTGCGATGAAGAGATCATGAATTCCCAGCCGCTCTGCCGCACGCGGCGCACCGGAAAGTGCCGTATTACCGCCGCAAATCGACTATTGGGGTCATATGTTGACGAACCGCTAACTGCGCTGCTTTAGCGGGAACTAACCACTTGGAAATGTCATTGTCATAATGGTTATCCGGACAGAACCAATAAGCTGGGAATAAAACGATGAAGTTTGTCAGCACGGTCCTACCTGCTTTGGTCTTATCATTGAGCACGGCGCTGGCCGGCCAGCCCGAAGGGACCTGGCTGTCCGGGGACGGCGGCACCAAGATCCATATCGCCAATTGCGGCGGCAAGCTGTGCGGCACCGTGGTGTGGCTCGAAAACCCCGTCGACCCAAGCACCGGCAAGCCGAAGACCGACAAGCACAATCCCAACGAGGCCAAACGCACGCGCCCCCTGCTCGGCCTACAGGTGGTGCAGGGCCTCAGCGCCAATGGCCCAAATAAATGGTCGGGCCAGATCTACAATGCCGACGATGGCAATACCTATCAGGCGCACATGGTGGTGCCGGATGCCAATACCGCCCAAGTGCAAGGCTGCGTGCTGGGAATTCTCTGCAAGACGCAAAACTGGAAGCGCGCGAATTGATGCGACGGGCTAACTCGCCCGCGCGCGCTGTCCGAACAGGACCGCCTGCACCTTCGGATCCTTCATGTCGATGCCCTGGCGCAGCTCCATGCCGAGCGCCATGCCGCGCTTGACCGCGGGCCGCGCCTTCATGGTCTCTAGCCAACGCTTCAAGTTCGGGAATTCGTTGATGTCCTGCCCTTGCCGCTCCCAGCCGTTGACCCAGCCGACGATAGCCATGTCGGCGATGGAATATTTGCCGGCGATGAAATCGCGATCTTTGAGCCGCAGGTTCATCACGCCATAGAGCCGGTTGACCTCGTTGATGTAGCGATTGATGGCGTAGGTCAAAGTCTCCATCGCGTAATTCTTGAAGTGATGCACCTGCCCCGCCATCGGCCCAATGCCACCCATCTGCCAGAACAGCCATTGATCGACCTCGACGCGCGCGCGCTCGTCGCTCGGATAGAACTTGCCGGTCTTGCGGCCGAGATATTGCAGGATGGCGCCGGACTCGAAGATCGAGATCGGCTTACCGCCCGGCCCGTCGGGATCGACAATCGCCGGCATGCGGTTGTTGGGAGAAATTTTTAGAAAGTCGGTCTTGAACTGCTCGCCCTTTGAAATGTTCACCGGAATGAAATTATACGGCAGGCCACACTCTTCCAGCATGATCGAAATCTTGAAGCCGTTTGGCGTCGCCCAGTAATAAAGATCGATCGGCTTTGCTATTTTTTTGGCTTGCTTGGCTTTCGCTGTCTTTTTCCCGCTCTTGGTTTTCGCCTTCGCCTTGGCCGCCTTGTTTTTGGAAGCCTTGTTTTTCGCCGTCACGCGCGCCATTTCAGTGCTCCATGCCGATAAACTTCAAGAAAATCGCTCTTTGACCTATGCCCGGCGGCGATAAGCCGCAATACGCGCACGATCCCGCAATGCTGGCCATGACTGAAAAAATAAACGCGCAAACTATGAACGCGCGCCAGATCGTGCGTGGGAAAAAACTGAGGGCGTCGGCGAAACATGAAGTCTCGCCGACGCCCTCTGTCATCATTCGAACCGGGCTCGTCACGGTGTAGCCGCGAAGCGCTCGTCACTCCATGACGTGCACCGGCCCGTATGAAGAAATCCCCAACCGCGAAGGTCGAAGATCAAGAAGCATCAAACTAGAGCTTCTTTTTCTTCTTCTTCGCCGCTGCTTTCTTTCTACGTTTAGCCATTTGCTGCCCTCCTAGCCATGTAACATGGCGGGTGTCGCATCAGTGCGATCGGGAATCGAAGCGCACTGTCATTCGGTTTACTACAGAGCAATGAAAAAAAACACTGACTCCACTTAACGATGTGTATATGCGGCGCGCGCAACACATGCCGCGCGCACGCGACAACATGATTGATCAACACGAAGACGTTTTGAATCAACAAGCAAAAAGACAACGCGCACAGGCCGCGGATGTTCCAAAAACTGCGATGAAATAAGGGTTTTTTGCATCATCGAAATTTCGCGGCGAACGCCATGCGCGAAAAAATTTCGTGCGGAGCTGTGGTACATTTTGCATCGATCACGATCTTGTGCGACGCAAATGCAGTGCAAAAATAATTTGCACAAAATGTCGCGCGCGAGGCTTGCGAACGGCCTGAATCGATCAAAATCGAGCGAATCAGTGCCAAGTGATTCGCGGCGCGCGGTGCATTCAATCGTAAATTTTTGCGCAGACGCACGTTCCAATTCCGTTTTGCATCGAAAATTTTCGGCGCGGCGCATTGCGCGCGGTCAGAGACCGAGTTTTGTTTTCAATAGATCGTTGACCGCCTGCGGGCTCGCTTTACCGCCGGACGATTTCATAACCTGGCCGACGAACCACATCATCGCCTTCGGATTGGCCTTGGCCTGCGCCACCTTGTCGGGATTTTGCGCGATGACCGCGTCGATGAACCGCTCGATCGCGCCCAGATCGGTCACCTGGGCCATTCCGCGCGCTGTCACAACGGCGCGCGGGTCGCCGCCCTCGCTCCAGAGGATCTCGAATAACTCCTTGGCAATCTTGCCGGAAATCGTGCCGTCCGCGATCAAGTCGATGAGCCCGCCGAGCTGGCTGGCCGACAGCGGCGATGTGGTGACATCACGGCCTTCCTTGTTCAGCCGGCCGAACAATTCATTGATCACCCAGTTGGCCGCGAGCTTGGCGTCGCGCCCTTTCGCAACGCTTTCAAAATATTCCGCCGTCTCGCGCTCGGCCACCAGCACGCCCGCGTCATAGAGCGAGAGCGCGAAGTCGCGCATGAAACGCGCTTTCTTCTCGTCAGGAAGTTCCGGCAGCTGACTTTTGAGTTCCGCGACATATTTTTCCGTCACTTCGAGCGGCAATAGGTCGGGATCGGGGAAGTAACGGTAGTCGTGCGCCTCTTCCTTGGAGCGCATGGAGCGCGTCTCGCCCTTGTTCGGATCGAACAGCCGCGTTTCCTGGTCGATCGTGCCGCCGTCCTCGATGATCTCGATCTGGCGGCGCGCCTCAAACTCGATGGCCTGGCCAATGAAGCGGATCGAATTGACGTTCTTGATCTCGCAACGGGTGCCGAGCGCGGCGCCGGGTTTGCGCACCGACACATTGACGTCGGCGCGCAGGCCGCCCTTCTCCATGTCGCCGTCGCAGGTCCCTAAATACCGCAGGATCGAGCGGAGCTTGGTGATAAAGGCCTTGGCCTGTTCGGACGAGCGCAGATCGGGCTTCGAGACGATCTCCATGAGCGCCACGCCCGAGCGGTTGAGATCGACATAGGACAGCGCCGGATTCCGGTCGTGCAGACTTTTGCCGGCGTCCTGTTCCAGATGCAACCGCTCGATGCCCACCGTCACGCTCTCGCCATCGGGCAGATCGACCGTCACTTCGCCCTCACCCACCACTGGCGATTTGTACTGGCTGATCTGATAGCCCTGCGGCAGATCGGGATAGAAATAATTCTTCCGGTCGAACACCGATTTGAGATTGATCTGCGCCTGCAGCCCCAAGCCGGTGCGGATTGCTTGCTTGACGCATTCCTCGTTGATCACCGGCAGCATGCCCGGCATGGCGGCATCGACCAGCGAGACGTGACTGTTGGGGGCGCCGCCGAATTCGGTCGAGGCGCCGGAGAACAGTTTTGACTTGGAGGTAACCTGGGCATGCACTTCCATGCCGATGACGACTTCCCAGTCGCCGCTCGCGCCCTTGATCAGCCGGTCGGGTTTGCTCTGCGCGGTCATGTGCTAGACCTACCTTCCAGCGCCTCGCGCGGCAAGGCGGTCCAAAATTACAGCGGCAATTCGTGCCCGAGCACCTGTTCGACCACGTCGAAGCTGTTGGCGAATTCTCGGAATTCGATCAGCTTGCCGTCCCGATAGCGCAGGAAATTGGCGACGCGGAAGCGCAAGGTGCGGCCGGTCGCGCGCTGGGTGAATTTCACGTCCGACATCACCGCGGCGCGGTCCCCCTCCACGATGATGATTTCATTCTTGTAGCTCTCCAGCAAATAGTGCTCGGCGATGGCGGCCATCGCTTCGAGTACCGCCGTTCGCCCACGGCGCGGACCGGCAAATGGGAACACTGAGATCGGGCTGTAGATCACCCAATCGATGTCGTTGTGAATGGCGGCCGCGATCCGGTCGAAGTCGCGCCGCTCATAGGCGGCGTAGAGCTCGCGCACCGCTTCGCGTGTGACGCCTTCGCTCATCGGTACGTCCCCTGCCCGCGTGCAAGTATGACGTTAGGCCCGCCGCGTTCCAAGCGTTTCGTGAGCGTTATCAATCGCATTCGACGGGCGGAATGTTTTGCTATCGCGTAAGCGCCAATATCTCAGTGCCCCATGAGCAACCAAATCACCACCACGCCTTCGGCTTGTAATGCCCCGCCGCCTGCTCGATCACCCGCGCGGCTGAGAACAGCGTCGCCTCATCGAACGGGCGTCCGATCAATTGCAAGCCGAGCGGCAAGCCTTGCGCGTCCAGTCCCGCCGGCACCGCGATGGCGGGCAGGCCCGCCATGTTCACCGTCACCGTGAACACGTCGTTCAAATACATCTCGACCGGATCGGCCTGGCCTTTTTCGCCGACGCCGAAGGCGGCCGACGGCGTCGCCGGCGTGAGCATGGCGTGCACGCCGGCTTTGAAGCAGGTTTCGAAATCCTGTTTGATCAGCGTGCGCACTTTCTGCGCGCGCAGATAATAAGCGTCGTAATAGCCGGCTGACAAAACATAGGTGCCGATCATGATGCGGCGGCGCACCTCGGCGCCAAAACCAGCGCTGCGCGTGCGCTCATACATATCGGTGATCTCGCTGCCCGGCACGCGCAAGCCGTAACGCACGCCATCATAGCGCGCGAGATTGCTTGAGGCTTCTGCCGGCGCCACGATGTAATAGGCCGGCAGCGCATATTTTGTATGCGGCAGCGACACCTCGACAAGTTCTGCGCCCGCGGCCTTGAGCCATTCCCTGCCCTGCTGCCAAATCTTTTCGATTTCGGCCGGCATGCCGTCGAGCCGGTATTCTTTCGGGATGCCGATGCGCAGGCCCTTGAGCGATTTGCCAACGGCCTTTTCGTAATCCGGCACCGGCAAATCCGCGCAGGTCGTGTCCTTGGCATCGTGGCCCGCCATCGAGCGCAGCAGGATCGCCGCATCGCGCACGGTGCGCGCGAACGGCCCCGCCTGGTCGAGCGAGGACGCAAACGCCACAATGCCCCAGCGCGAACAGCGCCCATAGGTCGGCTTGATGCCGACGGTGCCGGTGAAGGCCGCCGGTTGTCTGATGGAGCCTCCGGTGTCGGTGCCGGTCGCGCCCAGGCAAAGCTCCGCCGCCACCGCCGCGGCCGAGCCGCCGCTTGAGCCGCCCGGCACCAGCGGCGTGTTGGCGCCTTTCCTGCGCCACGGCGAGGTCACAGGGCCGAAATGCGAGGTCTCGTTCGACGAGCCCATGGCGAATTCGTCGTTATTGGTCTTGCCGAGCAGCACCGCGCCGTCGCGCCACAGATGCGAGGTGACGGTCGACTCGTAAGTCGGCACGAAATTATCGAGTATGTGCGAGCAGGCGGTGGTGCGTACGCCTTGCGTCGCGAACAGGTCCTTGATGGCGAGCGGAATGCCTTCCAGCGGCCCCGTTTTGCCGGCCGCAATGCGCGCGTCACTGGCTTTCGCCATGGCGGAAGCGCGCTCCGGCGTCTCCAGCACATAGGCATTGAGCGCGCGCGCCTTTTCCATTGCCGCCACATGCGCGTCGGCCAGTTCGACGGCGGAGAAGAATTTTTTCTTCAGTCCATCGCGCGCGTCCGCCAAAGTGAGCGAGGTCAATTCACTCACGGTTTGCGCTCGTCCGCAGTGGGTATTGCACCAGGTTTCGTGACTTGCGGCTCAGTGTCCGGCGCATCGCAGGCAAAGCGCGCGGCCTCCTCGCGCAGAATGCGTTCGCGCGTCTCCGGCGGCAACGCCTCGACCATGTTCCAAAAGCCCATTTCGCAGGCGATGCACATTTACTCGACCACTTTAGGGACTAAGAAGAAATTGTCTTCGGACTGCGGCGCGTTCTTGAGCACAGCTTCCGCGTCGTTGCCGTCGGTCACAACATCGTGGCGTTTTTTCATCGCCATCGGCGTCACCGAGGTCATCGGCTCGACGCCCTCGACATTGACTTCCTTAAGCTGGTCGACGAAGGCGAGCATGGCGTTGATCTCGTCCTTCAAATGCTCGACCTCGCCCTCGGCCACCGCGATGCGGGCGAGATGCGCGATACGGCGGACGGTGGCGGCATCAACGGACATGGGGCCTCAAGGGAATGTTGCCGCGTATAGCAGAGCACAGTTTGCCATCGCAATGGAGCGGCGGCGAGCTGTTGGAGCCAGGGACGATCGCAAGGTAAGGTGGTTCATGCCCACCGCCCCCACCCACAACCGCTACCCCTACTCCCCCATCACCGAGCGTCCCGTCTACGACTGGCCGGGCGGCAAACGGCTCGCGGTCTATATCGGGCTCAATCTCGAATGGTTTTCCTTCGGCGAAGGCCTTGGCGCCGAGCTGGCGCCGGGCGGGCCGCAGCCGGACGTGCTCAATTATTCCTGGCGCGACTACGGCAACCGCGTCGGCGTGTTTCGCCTCGCCGAACTATTCGCCGAATTGAAGCTGCCGGTGTCGCTGCTGGTCAATGCGCAGATGGTTAAGCATGCGCCGCAAGCCATCGCGGCTTTTCCGAACGCCGAGATCGTCGGCCACGGCCGCAGCAATTCGGAACGCCAGAGCGATCTCACCGAATACAAGGAGCAGCGGCTGATCGAGGAAGCAACGAGCGCCATCGAGCAGCATACAGGCAAACGCCCGCTCGGCTGGCTCGGCCCCTGGATTTCGCAATCGCACGCGACGCCCGATCTGCTGCAGGAAGCCGGCTACACGTATTTGCTCGACTGGTGTCACGACGATCAGCCGGTCTGGATGAAAACGCGGGCGGGCCGCATCCTGTCGCTGCCCTATCCGCAGGAACTCAACGACATTCCGCAGATCGTGGCGCGCAAGCGCGAGGGCGCGGAATTCGCCAACATGATCGTCGATGCGTTCGATGTGATGTTAGAAGAATGCGCCCAGCGCCCGCTGGTGATGGGCATCGCGCTGCACGCTTACATAGTCGGCCAGCCGCATCGCTTCAAGCATCTGGCGCGCGCTCAAGCACATCGTGGGGCGCTCGGATGAAAAAGTTTGGTTCACCACCTCAGGCGACATCGCCGCGCATGCGGCCAAGCTGCCGGATGGCATAGTCGTCTAATTCATCTGCTTGCCCATGCCGCGAATGCGCCGCGCCATCGCGCCCATGATATAGGCCGAGAAATTCGGCACCTCGTCCACCATGAAGCGGAAGGTGCGGGCATCGATCAGCGACAGCTCGCAGGCCTCGCGGTGGAGGAGCGCGGATTGTCGTCGATCATCGACATGAAGCCGAGCGCCTCATTGGCCCCGATGCTTTCGATCACCTTGTCGCCGATCATCATGTCGATCGTGCCGAATTGAACGATATACATGCACTCGCCGGCCTCGCCTTTGTTAAACACGGTAGCGCCCGCCGGCACCTTGATGGTCGCGCCGGCGCTCTTGGCAAAGACGCGCATATCGATATCGGCGCGCTTCTTTTTGCCGCTGCTCACGTTCATTCCAATCCCCCCGACAAAAATCCGGCAGCAACCCCCTATGTGAAATCGAATTTTCTGCCAATGCAAGTGTTTCGAATGCAAGTCTTTCGAATGCAAGTGTTTCCGGCGCGTGCTAGGGCTTCGCCCGATGGCTGTCATATTGCCCCTGGTCGAGGCTGCCCAGCATCTGCCCGCGCGCGGGGCCTTGATCGGCCTCGATCTCGGCAGCAAGACTATCGGCGTCGCCGCGAGCGATCCCGAGCGCAGACTGGCGGCCGGGGTGACGACCGTGGCGCGGACCAATTTCACCGCCGATGCGCGCCGGATTTTGGCGCTGGCCGCCGAGCGAAGTGCTGCCGGCTTCGTGCTCGGTCTGCCGATCAATATGGACGGCACCGAAGGCCCGCGCGCGCAATCGACCCGCGCCTTTGCGCGCAATTTCGCCAAGCTCACCGAATTGCCGATTGCGCTATGGGACGAGCGGCTCTCCACCGCCGCGGTCGAGCGCGAACTGATCGCCAACGATGTCGGCCGCGCCAAACGCGCCGCCGTTATCGACGAGCACGCCGCCATGTTCATCCTGCAAGGCGCGCTCGACCGGCTGGCCAACCTGGCAAAAAAATGAGGGCGGACCGATGGGTCCGCCCTTCCGTTTAGTCGCTACGCTAAGCACTGGTTAGTTAACACGAACCGGCGTTCAACGATGCCGGCGATCCGCCGCAATTGGACGAATTGCTGCGATAGTAAGTCGGGCCTGAACGGTAGTAGCGCGGACCCGGCTCGTAGGCATAGCCAGACTCGTAAGCATAGCCCGAGTCGTAGGCATAGCCCGGCTCAGCGTAGTAGCCCGGAGCGTAGCCGTAGCTCGGCCCGTAAGCGTACCCTGGACCGTAGTAATAGCCGTTGTTCGAGTTCGCGACCGCCGCGCCGAGCAGAGCCCCGGCGGCAAAGCCGCCGATCACCGCCGCATTGCGCCCGTTGCGAGCCTCACTCGGCGTCACCGCCGCCAGCGCAAGCGCGCCCGTCAGGGTGGCCGCTGCCGCAAGTTTGAATATTGTCTTCATGATGAATGCCTCCGTTGGCCCGGGATCCGGGCGTTCGGACGGTCAACACGGAACCCCCATAAACGTTCCATAAGCCAAGCCGAATAGAGCCCTGCCGATTTGGGTTCACGATGCTGTGCGGCCCTGTGAATCGGCGGGCGGCGGCCTTGCCGCAACCGGCGCTTCCGCCTATAGAACTACCTTTAATGACCATTGCGCCGAAATCCTCCTTCGTCCTCAGCCATCGGCATCTGTTGGGGATCGAAGGGCTTTCCGCCACGGAAATTTCCGGCCTGCTCGACCTCGGCGAGGAATTCGTCGAACTCAATCGCCAGATCGAAAAAAAGCGCAGCTCGCTGCGCGGCCGCACCCAGATCAATCTGTTTTTCGAGGCCTCCACCCGCACCCAGTCGTCATTCGAACTGGCGGGCAAGCGCCTGGGCGCCGATGTGATGAACATGTCGGTCGGCCAGTCCGCCATGCGCAAGGGCGAGACGCTGATCGATACCGCCATCACGCTCAACGCCATGCACCCCGACATCCTGGTGGTGCGCCACCACGCTTCGGGCGCGGTCGAATTGCTGGCCAGCAAGCTCGATTGCTCGGTGATCAATGCCGGCGACGGCTCGCACGAGCACCCCACCCAGGCACTGCTCGACGCGCTCACCATCCGTCGCAACAAGGGCCGCATCGAAGGCCTGCTGGTGGCGATCTGCGGCGACATCCTGCATTCGCGCGTCGCGCGCTCCAATATCATCCTGCTCAACGCGATGGGCGCGCGCGTGCGCGTGGTCGCCCCCTCCACCCTCCTCCCCCCCGGCATCGAGCGCTTCGGCGTCGAAGTTGCCCGCGACATGCGCGAAGGCTTGGCCGGCGCCGATATCGTGATGATGTTGCGCCTGCAACGCGAACGCATGAACGGTTCCTACGTGCCGTCGGTGTCGGAATATTTCCACTTCTACGGGCTCGACCAGAAGAAGCTTAGCTACGCCAAGCCGGACGCGCTGGTGATGCATCCAGGCCCGATGAATCGCGGCGTCGAAATCGACTCAATTGTCGCCGACGGCGCGCAGTCGCTGATCCGCGAACAGGTCGAGATGGGCGTGGCCATCCGCATGGCGGTGCTTGAAGCGCTGTCGAGGAATTTGCCGCATGCGTGAGAACGCCGTGTTCGACGTCATCGTGCAACTGCTCCGCAGGCAATTCCGGTTCTATGCCGCGATCATTGCACTGGCGATTATCGGCACGGTCGCTGCCCACGGCTGGTCGTGGGCTAGCGCGGTCGTCATCGTGATCGCAGCCATCGTGATCCCCTCTGCCTTTGTGCTCACGGCATTCTGGATTTCGGTATTTCGCAACATCGGCCGGAAGAAAGATTTGGGCCAGCCGGGAGATCTGCGCTGATGTTGTCAGACCGCCGCCCAATCCTGTTCGCCAATGCCCGCATCGTCGATCCGTCGCGCGATCTCGACATTGTGGGCGATCTGCTGATCGCCGATGGCGTCATCCGCGAAGCCAAGAAGGGCATCGGTGCCGCCGGCGTTCCGGAAGGAACCGATGTCGTCGAATGCCGCGGCAAGCTGATCGCGCCAGGCTTGGTCGACATGCGCGCCTTCATCGGCGAGCCCGGCGCCGGCCATCGCGAAACCTTTGCCTCGGCCAGCCAGGCGGCTGCGGCCGGCGGCGTCACCACGATCATCTGCCAGCCCGACACCTCGCCGGTGATCGACGATCCGGCGACGGTTGATTTCGTGCTACGGCGCGCGCGCGACACCGCGATCGTGCACGTGCATCCGATGGCCGCGCTCACCAAGGGTCTCGAAGGCAAGGAGATGACCGAGATCGGTCTGCTGAAGGCCGCCGGCGCGGTCGCCTTCACCGACGGCGAAAAATGCATCACAAATGCGCAGGTAATGCGCCGGTCGCTCACTTACGCGCGCGACTTCGACGCGCTGATCGTGCATCAGACCGAGGACCCCGATCTGATCGGTGACGGCGTGATGAACGAAAGCGAATTTGCCGCCCGGCTCGGCCTGTTGGGAATTCCCAAGGCCGCCGAGACCGTGATGCTGGAACGCGACATCCGTCTGGTCGCATTATCCGGCGGGCGCTATCACGCGGCCTCCGTCACCTGCGCGGAATCCCTCGAAGTGCTCCGCCGGGCCAAGGACGCTGGGCTGAACGTCACGGCGTCGGCATCGATCAACCACATCACACTCAATGAAAACGACATCGGGCCCTATCGCACATTCCTGAAAGTATCCCCGCCGCTGCGCGCGGAAGACGATCGCAAAGCTCTGGTCGAAGCGCTCGCGCGCGGTCTCATCGATGTGGTGATGTCGGACCATAATCCGCAGGATGTGGAAACCAAACGGCTGCCCTTCGCGGAAGCGGCCGCCGGCGCCATCGGCCTGGAGACCATGCTCACCGCCGGATTGCGGCTGGTACATAATGGCGAGATCGAACTGATTACGCTGTTGCGCGCGATGTCAACGCGGCCGGCGGAATTGCTCGGCATCGCGGGCGGCACGCTCAAGAGCGGCGCGCCGGCCGATGTGATCGTTGTCGATATGGACGTGCCCTGGATCATCGATGCCGACCAGCTCAAATCCAAGTGCAAGAACTCGCCGTTCGACGAGGCGCGCATGACCGGGCGCGTGGTGCGCACCATCGTCGCCGGCCGAACTGTCTACGAATTCGTATGAACGCCGCGCTGGCATTCGCCTTCGGCTATCTGTTGGGCTCGATTCCGTTCGGGCTGCTGCTGACGCGCGTCGCCGGCGGGCCCGACATCCGCGCCATCGGTTCCGGCAATATCGGCGCGACCAATGTGCTGCGCACCGGCCGCAAGGGCTTGGCGGCGGCGACGCTTGTCTGCGACATGCTCAAGGGCACGGCCGCGGTTCTGATGGCTGCGCATTTCGCCGATCATGACGCCGCGCTCGCCGCAGGTCTGGGCGCATTCCTCGGCCATCTCTTTCCGGTGTGGCTGAAGTTCAAGGGCGGCAAGGGCGTCGCCACCTATATCGGCGTGCTGATCGGCCTCGCCTGGCCGGCGGCGCTGATTTTGGGTGCGATCTGGATCGTGGTCGCTGCCGTCTTCCGCTACTCGTCGCTCGCCGCATTGATTGCCAGCGCGTTGACGCCCTTGGCGCTGTGGTTCTTGGATAAGCCCAGCGTGGCCGCGCTGTTTCTGGTGCTGACCGTCCTGTTGTGGATCATGCACCGCGCCAATATCGCCCGCCTGCTCAATGGCAGCGAAGACAAGATCGGGGCGAAAACCTAGCCCATATCTCTGGTTGTAATTTTCTCAATCGGCTGGAGCGCCACGGCGGCGCATTAGTATCGCAGCTATAACATGCGATATGAAGAACGATTCACCGGATTGCAGCCATGCTCAGTCGAATTGCCGCCTTAGTCTTCGCACTCGCATTCATGTACGCGCCTGCGCATGCGCAGGAGGTGAACCAGCCCTTCGCCGCCTTCGTGACCGAGCTCTGGCCGGATGCAAAGGCCAAGGGCATCACGCGCACCAATTTCGATCTTGCCATGCGCGGCGTCACGCCCGATCCGCGGGTGATCGCGGCGACCAAGCGGCAACCGGAATACGGCAAGCCGGTCGGCGACTACATCAATGCGCTCGCCTCGAAGGGCCGCGCCGAGCGCGGCCTGCGCAAGGCCCAGGAATGGGCGAAGGTGTTTGACTCGGTGGAGAAGAAATTCGCCGTCGAGCGCTGGGTCCTGCTCGCGCTCTGGGGCATGGAAACCGACTACGGCGCTGCACGAGACAAATGGGACGTGTTTCGCTCGCTCTCGACGCTGGCCTATGTGCGCTATCGGCATCCTTATTTTCGTAACGAACTGATCGTCGCCATGGGCATCATGCAGAACGGTCACATTACGCGCGACAAGATGGTAAGCTCATGGGCCGGCGCCATGGGTCAGACGCAATTCATGCCGTCGAATTTCGTGGATTACGCCATCGATTTTTCCGGCGACGGCCGTACCGACATCTGGACCAACGTGACGGATGCGCTCGGCTCCACCGCCAACTATCTGCAAAAATGGAAATGGAAGCACGGCCTGCCCTGGGGTTTTGAGGTCACCATCCCGAAAGACTTCGACTATATGCGCAGCCGCGGGACCTTCGCGGAGTGGCATACGCTGGGGCTGCGCCGCGCCGATGGCAAAGCCTTGCCGCCGGCGGGTCAAGGCAGACTGTTTTTTCCGAGCGGCGCCACCGGCCCTGCGTTCCTGGTGACAGCGAATTACGACGTGCTCATGGAGTACAACAACTCGGATGCCTATGCGATCGCCGTGGGCCATCTCGCCGACCGCATGAACGGTGGCGCACCGATCAAGGCCGCATGGCCCGCCGACGATCGTCCGCTCGCGCGCGAGGCCCGCGTGGCTCTGCAGAAAAAACTGTCCGCGCTCGGCTACAAGGTCAATGAATTCGAAGGCCACGTCGATTTCGACCTGCGCGACAACATCCGCGCCGAGCAGAAAAAATTCGGCATGGTGCCGGACGGAAATCCGACCTCGGCATTCCTGGAAAGATTGGGTGTGAAGGTGCCGTGATCGGCGTAGGCGATCCGGCTCAAGAATTGGTCTGCCCCCACAAAAGTGGTCCAGGTTGAATGTTAGTCCGAGGCCCGTTTTTGAAACGGGAGATCAATCAAGATGCCTCGGAAGCGGTTCACTTCAGAACAGATCATCAGCAAGCTGAGAGAGGCGGAAATCCGTCCTGGACAGGGCGAGACGCTACCAGATGTTTGTCGCGCCCTAGCTGTCTCGGAGCAGACTTTCTATCGGTGGCGCAAGGAGTTCGGCGGCTTGAAACTGTCACAAGCGCAGCGTCTGAGGGGGCTTGAACGCGAAAACGAACTCCTCAGGC
>SHVM01000065.1 GCA_009694265.1 Pseudolabrys sp. | reverse complement strand
ACCCAGACCCATGATGGCCGCAAGCTCCGGCTGATGACGTTGATTGATGAGTATACCCGCGAATGCCTGGCCATCAGGGTGGCGCGCCGGATCAACAGCTTCGGTGTACTGGAGACTATGGCCGACGTCATGCTCATGCGTGGCGTGCCAGAACACATCCGGTCTGACAACGGCGCTGAGATGACCGCGAAGGTCGTGCGCAACTGGCTGACGCAGGTTGGGGCCAAAACCCTGTACATCGAACCTGGCAGCCCGTGGGAGAACGGCTACTGCGAGTCCTTCAACGGCAAGCTACGCGATGAGCTGCTCAATGGAGAGATCTTCTACAGCCTGAAAGAAGGGCAGATCGTCATCGAGCAATGGCGACGGCACTACAACACAGTCAGGCCGCACTCATCGCTCGGCTATCGACCACCGGCGCCACAGACGATGAGCCCGTTCCTGACACCGCTAGATCAGGCCGCGCAAATGCAATAATCTCTCCATCGCGCTGGTATAAAAAATCCGTCAGGTCAGGCACAGCCGCGACATATTGCGCGAAAGTTCCATTGGCTGGAGGTTTCAGCGCGGCTTGAGGAAGCCGAAGTCGCAGCCCTGATCCGCGCCGAGGATTTCCTGGGCATAAAGCCGCGCATAGCCGCGTGACGGCGGCTCAATCGCAGGCTTGGCGGCGGCAGCACGGCGCTTGAGTTCCGCGTCGTCGACCAGAAGGCTGATGCGGCGCTCTTTGACCGAGAGGCGGATGCGGTCGCCGTTGCGCACGAGACCGAGCGGTCCACCGGAGGCGCTGTCCGGCGTAACATGCAGGATGATGGTACCGAACGCCGTGCCGCTCATGCGCGCATCCGACACCCGCACCATGTCCTTGACGCCCTTGGTCGCGAGCTTTTTCGGGATCGGCAGATAGCCTGCCTCCGGCATCGCCGACTCCGAATGCGGGCCGGCATTTTGCAGCACCAGAATATCGTTGGCCTCGACATCGAGTTTCGGATCGTCGATGCGGGCGGCAAGATCGGCCAGCGAGGAAAACACCACCGCCCTGCCCTCGAGCTCGAACAGATTGGCGTCGGCCGCCGAACGCTTGAGGATGGCGCCCTGCGGGGCAAGGTTGCCGAACAGCGCAACGAGTCCGCCCTGCGGCTCCAGCGGCGTCTTGCGCTCGGCGATGATGGTGCGGTCGATCCATCCATCGCTGTCATGCTCAAGACGTTTACCCAACGTCTCGCCGGTCACCGTCATGGCGTCGAGATGCAGCAGATCCTTCAGTTCGCGCATCAGCGCGCCCATGCCGCCGGCGGCGAAGAAATCCTCCATGTAGCCATTGCCGACCGGCTTCAGGTTCACCAGCACCGGCGTGGTGTCGGATAATTCATTGAGCCGCTTGAGCGACACCGGAACGCCGGCGCGGCCGGCGATCGCGGTCAGATGGATAATCGCATTGGTCGAGCCGCCGATGGCGAGCAGCACGCGCAATGCGTTCTCCATGGACTTGCTGTTGATGATACGGTCGGGCGTGAGCTTGGAACCAATCAGCTTCACGGCGAGCGCGCCGGTGGCTTCGGCCGCGCGCAAGCGGTCGGCATGCACGGCGGGGATGGCGGCGGTGCCCGGCAGGATCATGCCGAGCGCTTCGGCGAGGCAGGCCATGGTCGAGGCGGTGCCCATGACCGCGCACGTTCCGGCGGTGGTGGCAAGCTTGCCTTCGACCTCGGAAATTTCCTTGTCGTCGATCTTGCCGGCGCGGTACTGCGCCCAGAACCGGCGGCAATCGGTGCAGGCGCCCAGCCGTTCGCCGCGATGACGCCCGGTCATCATGGGGCCGGCCACCAGCATGACCGTAGGCCTGCCAGCCGATACCGCGCCCATGAGCTGCGCCGGCACGGTCTTGTCGCAGCCGCCCATTAGAACCACCGCATCCATGGGCTGCGCGCGCACCATTTCCTCGGTGTCGATCGACATCAGGTTGCGGAATTTCAGGCTGGTCGGCGACAGAAATACCTCGCCGAGCGAGATGGTGGGAAATTCCATCGGCAAGGCGCCTGCGGCCAGCACGCCGCGCTTCACCGCGTCGAGCAGTTCGGGGAAATGCCGGTGGCAATTGTTGAAGCCCGATTGCGTATAGGCGATGCCGACCACCGGCTTTTCCAGCATGGCGCGGGAATAACCCATCGACTTGGCGAAAGAGCGCCGAAGATAAAGGGAGAAGTCCGGGTCACCGTAATTGGTAAGGCCGTGTCCGATGCCGGTAATGCGTTCGCTCATGATGCCACTTTCTGCAGCCGCGCCAGGCCCGAGGCAAGCCGGCGCGACCAAGGGTGCGATATTATGCGCTCCGACATTACCGGATAGCGCCGCTTGAGCCAGCCCATTCCGACCTCGTGCATGAAGACCGTGTCGACCAGCATGGTGAGAAACCAGGTCAGATAATGATAGCGGGCGCTAACGGCACTATAGAAGAACGCTACCGCATGCTGGGCCAGAGCTGCCCCGCCGACCAGCCGCAGCCAGGGATCGAATTTGCGGCCGCGCACCACGACATAGACCAGGATGGCAACGCCGGCCGCATTGACCGGGTCCATGGCATGGTATTCCGACGGGCCGCTCAGCCAGTTCACAATCTGAAAAAACCCGCGCGTGAGATAACCGCCGCTGAAATTCAGTGTGAACAATTCGCACAATGCGGCCAGATAGGCGGACGGCGGCATCACCAGCAAATCGGGATCTGCGGAATTGGCGCTGAACAGCACGAACACGCGGCCGAAATACCAATTGTGCAGCGCCATCGAGAACACCGGCAGGAAGCCGATGCACAGACCGGCAAGCCGCGGCCATTGCCTGAGATAAAGCGCGTATAAGCCGGCACCGCCGAGCAAGACCGCGGCGGCCGGCGCGACAATCGGTTTCATGAATATTGCAAGCGCCAGCAGCAGCGCGCCAAAGAACGCGGGGGTGAATTTTTCATTCGGTCCGGCAGATGTTGCCCCGATAATCGGAAGAAGACCGCAGAAGAACAATATGTAGGTCGCCGGATCGGCAAAACCTCTGGCCGACCATTTGACGTAGTTGGCAAAGCTCGTGCCAAACAACATGCCGATTGGCACCGCGATAAAAATAATAATTAACGCGAGCGCCCAGCTCTCCGGCAGGAATCGCCGGAACAAGCCAAACGCCAGAAACGGCAGAAGAATGATCAGGGATAAATAACCAAGATAGCTTTCGCCGAACACGATGTGTTCCAACACACGAAAATACCGCAGACCAGGCCCCCCATAATAAAAGACATTTTCGTGGCCTTGGAGCGCACCGTAAATATCCCCAGCAAGTAATTTCTGCAGAATCAGGCGTCCGACACCGTCGTAGAACAGCCCATCGTCGCCACCGTCGAGCGGCCGTACACCGCCGAGGAAGCTGGCGTCGTCGATCGCGATGACCGCGACGGCCAAGCCGATGAGGATAAATGGCAGCATTGTGCGCCGCGCCTTGAACCGCACCAGCGCCACGATCAGTCCGAACGCCGCCGCCAGCACCAGCGCCCAATTGGCAAACTGCAACAAGCGAACGTTCCACGGCGGCGTGAAATACATCGAAAGTGTATCCGGCTTGATGGCAATGCCGAAAATGCGCCGGCCGGCGTCGGCCGGCTCGATGGTGCGGCAGCCCTCGCCGGTCCACAACGAAAACCGTTCGTCCGCGCCCTCCCACATCACTTCGCCGCGCCAGCACAGCTCGCCGCCCACCATCGCCGCCGGCAGGCGGATGGTCTCGAACCACGGCATGGTGAGATGCCAGCGGTGCAGGCCCATCCAGAAGCGCCGGTCGCGTTGCGTGCGCTGCACGTCGCTGCCCGGATACCAATTGTAACGGGCCTCATTGATGAAGCCGAGACGCAACCAAACCGGATCGGAAAAATCCAGTTGCGTTACCGAGCGCGACAAATTGGATTTGTGAAAAATCCCATCGGCCGAAAACGCGTATACACGGTCGGGAAAACCACCTTTGTGCCAGCAACCGGACACCGAGGGTCCGCAGCGCCGCGCCGGCGGATATTGCTTATCGAACTCATCCGCCAAATGGCGGTAGACTTGCGCCGGCAGACCCTGCTCCAACACATTGTTCGGCCCACCGGGCAGGAACACATTATGACCCTCATCGATGCGCGGCGGCGCCAGCAGTATCTGCCCGGCAATCGCGACGGCGACGATTGTCACGGCCGCCAACCAGGCCCGTAATTCCATGCGCACCTCGCCGCTGAAAATGACCACGGCCAGGACAACCAGCATCGCATAGCTGGCCAGATCGTTAATCGGCAGGCCGACGACGGCGACAGCCGCCGCCAGTACAGTCAACTTTAAAACAGGCTGGCAGTTTTGAGTGGTGAGGCGGCAATCCAGCATCCGCCGCTCATATCACCCCTCCGTGCGGGCCGGCAATCAGCGTGCTCGACGGTCGAAGAACGGCTGGCGGACGTTGTCTGAATTGAATGCCATGTGCTAGCCATCTGCACTATGGCAAAGCCCCGAATCCAGAACAAAAAGAGTGAGATAACGTTCTTCGACAGCCATGGGGCCGTAGAGGCCTACGACGTTTTTACGCCAGCCACGAACGAGCGCCTGATCAACACGTTTGTCCGCTTGAGCGGACTGCCGTCGGGGATACGCGTCGTCGACCTTGGATGTGGTTCCGGCGTTTTTACCAATCTCCTGCGGAAGCGCGGTTATCGTTGCACCGGGGTCGATCTCAGCCCGAATATGATCGCTATCGCGCAAGCCAAATTCAGCGACATTGAATTCCATATTGGCGATATCGAAAGTCTCCCATTCGCCGATGCAAGTTTTGACGGCGTCCTGCTCAGCGGCGCCTTACATCATTTTCCGGATCGTTCGCGCTGCGCGGCGGAGGTTTTTCGTATTCTGCGGCCGGGTGGAAAATTCGTCGTGTTCGATCCCAACAGAATGAATCCCTTCATGTACCTTTATCGGGACCGCTCGTCGCCGTTCTATAGCTCCGTGGGAATGACTGAAAATGAGCGGCCTGTGCTCGCTCATGAAGTGGCAACAGCTTTCCGGGAAGCAGGGTTTCGAGTCGGAACCGAATTTCTCTCGAATATGAAATACCGCTATATTGCTTCTGGCGCGCTGCGCTGGCTTTTGCCACTCTACAATACGATCGATAGCTGCCTATTTTTTCCGAGTTTCATGCAGCGGTTTCGCGCCTTCGTGCTCAGTTGCGGAGAGAAGCCACAGGAGCCAAATTGATCCGTCTGGGCATCGTCGGCAGCAATTATGGACGCACCGTCCAACTGCCCGCATTCCGTGCCGATCCACGCTGTGAGGTGGTGGCGCTTGCCGGCAGCGACGCCGGCCGCACCGCCGAGCTGGCCCGCGCCGCTGGCGTGCCCAAAGCCTATGGCGATTGGCGCGCGCTGATTGAAGACAAGGATGTGCAGGCAGTCGCCATCGCCACGCTGCCAAACCTGCAATCAGCCATCGCCATTCGTGCGCTCGAGCTCGGCAAACCGGTTTTCGCCGAAAAGCCGATGGCCAGCGATCTAGCGGGCGCGCGCGCCATGCTGCGCCAGGCTGCTTCGAGCCGGTTGCCAACCATGATCGATTTCAACTTCCACCAGATCATGGTCTGGCAGCGCGCCAAGGCGATGCTCGATGCCGGCGCGATCGGCGCACTTCGCCACGTCACGGTGCATTGGCATGTGGAAAGCCGCGCCCTGCAATTGCGCATGCGCAATTGGAAAACCGTCGGCGACGATGGCGGCGGCGTACTTGGCAATTTCATCAGCCATTGCTTTCATTATCTCGAATGGTTCTGTGGATCTATCGCCGGATTGTCCGCCCGCATCTCCGGCCTGCCGGACGATGCCGCGCTGGAAACCACGGTGGCGATGGCACTGCAATACAAGTCCGGGCCGTTGGTGAGCCTTTCCATGAGCTGCGCGTCTTATCTGGGTGTCGGCCACCGCATCGAATTCTTCGGCGAGGACGGTACGCTGGTGCTGCATAATCCTGGCGCCGATTACATGCGCGGTTTCGAATTATTTCATGCCAAACGGCCGGGGACGCTTACGCTTGTGCCGGTCATTGACCCGATCGACGCGCAATTTCCCGATGGCCGCATCGCGCCGGTGTCGCGGCTGGCCAAATTATTTTTTGACGCAATCGAGAATAACGGCACCGCCACGCCCGGATTCGCCGAAGGCTATCGCGTGCAGCGCCTGATCGACGCGGCGCGCCGCTCGCACCGGCAAGACGCCTGGATCGACATGGCTCAGGATGATCGGGAGAGTCTTAAGTGAGCGGCGCCAAAATCCTGGTTACCGGCGGCAGCGGATTCATCGGCTCCGCGCTGGTCAAGGCGCTGGTGCGCGCGGGCGCGAAGGTGCGCGTGCTCGACGACAATTCGCGCGGCAGCCCGCGAAGGCTTGCCGACGTTGAAAAGGATATCGAATTCATCGCCGGCGATATTCGCGATGCGGCGGCGGTCGAACAGGCGGCGAAAGGTGTCGATGAGGTGCATCACCTCGCCTTCGTCAACGGCACGGAATTTTTCTATCAATCGCCCGAATTGGTGCTCGATGTCGGCGTGCGCGGCATGATCAATGTGATCGACGCCTGCCGCAAGCACGGCATCGGCAATCTCGTGCTGGCCTCCAGCTCCGAGGTCTATCAGACGCCGCCGCGCATTCCGACCGATGAGTCCGCGCCGCTGGTGGTGCCCGATCCGCTGAACCCGCGTTATTCTTATGGCGCCGGCAAGCTGATCAGCGAAGTGATGGCAATCAATTTCGGCCGCAAATATTTCGAGCGCGTGCTGATCTTTCGCCCGCATAATGTCTACGGCCCCGATATGGGCTGGCAGCATGTGGTGCCGCAGTTTGCGTTGCGCATGCAGACGCTGGCCGAAAAACAGCCGGACGGCCCTCTGCGTTTCGAGATTCAGGGCACCGGCGAGGAGACGCGCAGCTTCTGCTTTGTCGACGACCTGGTGGCCGGCGTCATGGTGATACGCGAGAAGGGCGAGCATCTCGGCATTTATCACATCGGCACCACCGAGGAAGTCTCCATGGCCGACCTGGCGCAGCGGATCGCGGAGCAAGCCGGCCGCGAGATCGAGCTGATGGCGGGTCCGCCTGCCCCGGGCGGCGCCATGCGGCGCTGCCCCGACATTTCGAAACTTGGCAATCTGGGCTATAAGCCGCGCGTGCCGCTCAGCGCGGGGCTGCGGCCCACGCTCGCTTGGTACTGGAGCCACGCCGAATTGGCGCCCAAAGCCTGATAACTGACGTCGAAGGAGATTGAGCTTGCGCCCCACGAAAGTCGCGCGCGCCGCCGGCACCGGCGCCAGCGTTCCGGTCGAATGCTGTCAGATCTGCGGCCACGCAGCCCTCGAGGACGTGCTCTCGCTTGGCTATATGCCGCCGGTCAACCAGATGGTGACGATCGGCGCGGTCCCCCGCCAGCAGCCGTGGTTCCCCACCAATCTCCTGCATTGCCGCAATTGCGAACTGGTGCAGCTCGGGCTCGCGGTCGATCCCGTCATCATCTTTCCGCCGGAATATCCCTACACCAGCGGCACCACCAAATTGCTGCGCGACAATTTCGCCGACCTGCACCGCGAGTCCGCCGCCATGCTGGGGCTGGGCAAAAACGATCTCGTGGTCGACATCGGCTCCAATGACGGCACGCTGCTGTCGAACTTCCAGAACGGCGGCCACCGCGTGCTCGGCATCGAGCCGACCGACGTCGGCGACATCGCCAACCAGCGCGGCATCCCGACGCTCAAGCGCTATTTCGGCGCGCAAGTGGCGCGCGAGGTCGTGCGCGATCATGGGCCGGCGCGCGTCGTCACAGCGGCAAATTGTTTCGCCCATATCGAGGACGTGCACGCCATCGTCGACGGTATTGTCGAGATGCTCGGGCTCGACGGCGTATTCATTTCCGAATCGCATTATCTCATCGGCCTGCTTGACACGCTGCAATACGACACCGTCTATCACGAGCACCTGCGCTATTATTCGGTGACGAGCTTGAAGCATCTTTTGGAGATGCACGATCTCGAAGTGTTTCACGCAAGGCCGATCCCGAGCCATGGCGGCTCGATCCGCGTCTATGCCGGGCGTCACGGCGCCCACACGGTGCAGGACAGCGTGCGCCGCATGCTGGCTGCCGAGCCGCGCGGTGAAGCCATGAGCAAGCGCTTGGCCGCCTTCAAGCGCGACGTCATGCTCTCCAAGCTCCGCCTGTTGTCGATGCTGCGCGACCTGAAGGAAAAAGGCGCGCGCATCGCCGGCATCAGCGCACCGTCGCGGGCGAGCACGCTGGTCAATTATGTCGGGCTCGACGAAGGCATCATCGATTACGTGTGTGAAATTCCAGGCTCTCTGAAAATCGGCAAATGCATGCCTGGTACGCAGATCCCGGTGGTCGACGAAACCAGGCTGTTTACCGACCAGCCCGATTGCGCCGTGATCTTCTCCTGGCACATCGCCGACGAGCTGGCGCCCAAGCTCAAGGCCAAGGGCTTCCGCGGACAACTGATCACGCCGCTGCCGGTGCCAAAATTTTTA
The DNA here is from genome assembly GCA_009694265.1 of Pseudolabrys sp. Taxonomy (GTDB): domain Bacteria; phylum Pseudomonadota; class Alphaproteobacteria; order Rhizobiales; family Xanthobacteraceae; genus Pseudolabrys. The sequence goes on along the minus strand of SHVM01000065.1, from coordinate 6,751 downwards.
TAATCGCTGAGGAACCAAGACGCGATGAGCAACTGGCCCAAGATCAAATCGCGACGCACGATCGACGTATCGCCGTGGATGAAGGTGATCGAGCGCGAGGTCGAGTTCGCGGCCGGAGATCAGCCTGAGCTTTATCACGCGGTCGCCCAGCAGGATTACATCGCCATTGTCGCGGTGACGCCGGGCGGAAAAATTCCGATCGTGCGGCAATACCGGCCGGCGCTGGAGCGCTTCACATGGGAATTGCCGGCCGGGCTGGTCGACAAGGACGAGACCGCCGCCGACTGCTGCCGGCGCGAGCTGATGGAAGAGACCGGATTTCCGGCCAAGACCGTGCATGCACTGGGCAGCTACGCGCCCTGCACCGCGCGGCTGTCGAACCATATTCATTCATTTTTCGTCGAGACCGGGCCGCGCACTGCGGCGCCGAAGACCGAGGCCGGCATCGAGCTCAAGCTGGTGACGCCACATGAGCTGGCTGCCCTCATCCTGCCTGGTGAATTCGACCTGCAACTGCATATCGGCGTCATTTTGCTCGCCGGAATGCGCGGCCACCTCGATCTTGGGGCATTTCAGGCGCCGAAGACCATTTGACTTTGGTCAATGCGGTAGTTTGGAAAGCTGCAAAACTTGCCTCGACAAACCCCCTGGAACCCTTCTAAAAATGGGGTTCGCGTGAGGCGGGAAAGTAGTAAAATCTCATGAATTACGAGGCTTTTTTCGAGTCTGCCCTGGCCACATTGCGGGATGAGCGCCGCTACCGGGTGTTTGCCGATCTTGAGCGCATCACCGGCCGCTTTCCGCACGCCCTCTGGCATTCGCCACAAGGCCCGCGCGATGTCGTGATCTGGTGCTCCAACGATTATCTCGGCATGGCCCAGCACCCCAAGGTGATCGGCGCCATGGTCGAGGCGGCGGCCCGCATGGGCACCGGCGCCGGTGGCACCCGCAATATCGCCGGCACCAATCATCCCCTGGTCGTACTGGAGCGCGAGCTCGCCGACCTGCATGGCAAGCCGGCCGCGCTGGTGTTCACCTCCGGCTATGTCTCGAACCAGACCGGTATCCCGACCATCGCCAAGCTGCTGCCGAACTGCCTGCTGCTATCCGACGCGCTCAACCACAATTCCATGATCGAAGGCGTGCGCCAGTCCGGCTGCGAAAAGCAGATCTGGCGGCATAACGACATCGGCCATCTCGAAGAACTGCTCAAGGCCGCCGACCTGAGCCGGCCCAAGCTGATCATGTTCGAGAGCCTCTATTCCATGGACGGCGACGTGGCGCCGGTGCACGCAATCTGCGATCTGGCCGAGCGCTACGGCGCCATGACCTATTGCGACGAAGTGCACGCGGTCGGCATGTATGGCCCGCGCGGCGGCGGCATCTGCGACCGCGAAGGCGTTATGCAGCGCATCGATGTGCTTGAGGGCACGCTTGCAAAAGCCTTCGGCTGCCTCGGCGGCTATATCGCGGCCAGCAAAGCGATAATTGACGCGGTGCGTTCCTATGCGCCGGGTTTCATCTTCACCACCGCGCTGCCGCCGGCGATCTGTGCCGCCGCCACTGCGGCGATCCGCCATCTCAAGACCTCGAGCTGGGAACGCGAGCGCCATCAGAATCGCGCCGCGCGCGTCAAATCCGTGCTCAATGCCGCAGGATTACCGGTGATGCCGAGCGCCACCCATATCGTGCCGGTGCTGATCGGCGACGCGGAGAAGTGCAAGTCAGCCTGCGACATGCTGCTGGCCGAGCACAGCATTTACATCCAGCCGATCAATTACCCGACCGTGCCGCGCGGCATGGAACGTCTGCGCATCACGCCGTCGCCCTATCACGACGACGCGCTGATCGATCGTCTGGCCGAAGCGCTGGCCGATGTGTGGGACCGGCTCGAACTGCCGACCCGCAAGCAGGCGATGGCGGCGGAATAATCAATCCGATCAGTCTTCGAACGGCGGCCGCGGCAGCGGCGGCTTTGGCGCGCCGTCCGGTAGCTTGAGTTGGCGCGCGTGGCGCCGCGCGACCAATGGCATGGTCAGCGATATGAAAAATATCCGCACCAGATGGTGGGCACCGACATAGACCGGATCGAGATGCAGCGCGAGTGCGAGCAGCATCATGGCGTCCACCGCGCCGGGCGCGAAGGCGATCATCACCTCGGCAATCGGTAACGACAAGATACTGACCAGCCCGGCCGCGAACACCGCTGCGATGGCCACCGCCACGGCGAACGATCCGAACGCGGCGCCAATGAAATGCAGCAGCAGGCGCAGCGAGGTGTTGGCGAAGCGCGCGCCGGTGACCGCACCGAACGCGATCATCGCGGTATTCACCACCCACCACGGCATCACCGCATGGATCAATCCACTGCCGTGCAGCACCGCCGAGGTGAGCATGGCGCCGAACATCAGACCGCCCGGGAATCTAATGCGATAAGCGATGATCGCGGCAGCGGTCGAGGCGACGACGAGAATGGCGAGATCGCCGATCTGTGCGGGATTGAACGGGCCGCCAATGCTGCGTGTGGCATGGCCGACGAAGCCGAGCATCGACAGTCCGGCCGGCAAGCCTACGGCAACGATCGCCACGCGCACGGTTTGCACAATGGCGATGGCGCGCAGGTCGGCGTTGAGTTCAGTGCCGAGCGCCATCACCTGCGACAGGCCGCCGGGCGCGGCTGCGAGGTATGCGGTAATCGTGTCCCAGCCGTGCACCAGGCGGAGATAGGCGGCGGCGCCGAAGCTGATGCAGATCATGGCCACGATCAGCCCGGCGATGCTGAGCGGATAGGCCGCTATGCCTTGCAGGGTCTCTGGCGTGACCACCGCGCCGATCGACATACCGATCAGCACCAGCAAAGCACGCATCAGCGGCGTCGGGATCAGCATCGGCCGGCCCGCCAGCGCGGCGGCGGCAACCGCTAGGATTGCGCCCGACAACCAGCCGGCCGGTATTCCCAAAAGCCCCAGCGTGACGCCGCCGACAGCCGCAACTGCCAGCGTTTCCGCGACGTGACGGAATATTGCGGTGCGGCTGATGGGTGACGGCGCGGACAAGATAACGCGATCAATGCCGCGCGCGCGCGCCTACGTCAATTGGTGGCGGGACGTCTTAAGCCGAGGCGGCCAGCTCCGGCATCATCGCGAACGCATTTGCATTGCCGCCGCTGAGCACAATTCGCACCAGATCGGCGGCATTGCGGGCGCCGATCTTCTCCATGATGCGGGTGCGGCACTTTTCCGATTTCAAAATAAAAGATCGCGCCTGAGGTCATCGAGATGGCGCACGGCCGACAACGATTCGCTCAACGCCTTGCGCTGTTCGCGGCTCAAACGCTTGACCGCGACCTTGTTGCCCGGCGGCAGGCCGCCGCGCATGTCGGCAAGCTGCTGTGCGAGGATCAGATCGAGGAACACGCCTTGTGCGCGCGCGAGCGCTTCGAGATCGTTGCCGCCACCGTGGTCAAGCGCTGCGATCGCCGACAGGCGCGCCGGCGTCGATCGCTCGAGCAGATGATGACAGATCGCCAGCACGCGCGCGGTGGTAACGATACCAAACAAGCCCGCCCGTTTGAGATCGATGCGGCCGTTCTCAGTGCGAAAGCCGCCCCAGATGTTGAGACCGGGCTGCGCCTCGCCGCCCGCTTCCGCCAGCAGCTTGGCGAAACTGGCATTGCCGCGTGCGGCGTCGAAGGCGGTGCGCCATAATTCGGATGCCATCGCCCCGTCGCCATGCACACCCACCAGATCGAAGAAGATATCGACCGACAGCAGATCGGCGGGATTGGAACGCGTGATCCAGCCGGCGATGCGCCCGCGCCAGGTCGCCATCGAGCCGCGCCATAGCGCGTTTTTGGCCATGACCCCGCCCTTGCAATAAGGCACGCCGACTTCATGCAAAATGTCTGCAACAACGCCACCGAACTGTGCAAACCAATGGTCGGCTGAGGAACCGGGCTCCCCGTCGCCAAACACGATGGCATTGTCTTGATCCATGGCGAGCAGGCATTCGCCACGGCCGGCGGAGCCGAGCACGCATAGCGCATAGATGGAAGGCGCGCCGCCCTGACCGTCCGCCTTCATGCGCCGCTCAGCCAGCACACCGGCGCGGCGCGTGAGGGCGCCGAGTTCGCGCGAGATCACCGCGGCAATGACGCGTGCATCGACGTCTTCGGCCAGCAAGCCTGTGGCCGCCTGCGGCAGTAGCGCCCAGGCCGCAGCCAAGGCCGGCACGTCGTCGGCCTGATCGAGAGCATCGCCGAGGATCGACGCTTCCTGCGCGCGCAGCCGCAAAAGATCGCGCGACGTGACAATGGCGCAGATTTCGCCGTTCTCGTTTTCCACGCCGAGATGACGCAGATTCAGCCGGCTCATGCGGCCGAGAGCGCGATAGACGAAGTCGGCGGCCGGCAAAGCGATCAGCGGCTTGCTGGCGAATTGCGCGACCGGCTGCCCGAGCGCTTGCGCGCCCTGCTCGCTCAGCGCGCGCAGGACATCGCGCTCGGTAATGATGGCGGTCTCGCGCGCGCGCATCGGCATCCCTGAGCCGGCGGGAGCCACCAGAAGGGAGGAAATTTTTTCCTTCGCCATGCGCTGCAAAGCATCGGCAAGCGAAACATCGGCAGTGACGAATTTTGGCGGCGCGCTCATCACGTCGGCGACGCGATGGCGGTAGGCATAAGTATCGATGCGTGCGAGCGCGCGCTCTTGCCGCGCCTGCGGCGCCGCCACCGCTTGCTCCCAGCCGGCGCGATGCTGGTCTTCGAGCACGCCAGTGAGCGCGAGGCAGGCCTGCTCGGCCTCGGCCAAGGTGCGGATATGCCCCTCGCGCAGCTTCGGCAGCAGTGCGAGGAAAATCTTGGCCGTGATGACGGCATCGGCAACCGCCGAGTGGCGCGCATCGATGGTCACGCCAAGCCAGCTCGCCAAGTGCTCGAGCGTATAGCCGCCGAGATGCGGCTCGGCCACTTCCGCCAGCAGCCTGGTATCGAGTGTGCGCGGTGGCGTCCAAGGCAGGCCCGCCCGTTCGCATTCGCGCTTGAGCACGGCAAGATCGAAGCCGAGGGTGTGCCCGATCAGGATCGAGCCGGAAATCGCGGCAGCGATGTCCGGCCAGGCTGCGCCAAATTTCGGTGCCGACGCCACGGTGTCATCGTCAATGGAATGGATGCGCGTCGCCACGAGCGGGATCGGCTCGTCCGGGTTCACCAGCCGGCGCAGGGCGGCTTTCTGGTCGAGCTTGCCGGCCGTGAGCGGTACCGCGCCAATCTCGACGATGCGCGCCTTGCCCGGATCAAGCCCGGTCGTCTCGGTGTCGATGACGAAGGCATCGAGCGCGATCAGCGGCGTTGCATTGCTAACGGTTGCCATTATCGCGTTTTTCCCTTGCGCGTGATCTTGACCGAAAACCGGTCCCACCCTCGCATCAAGTCCAAGGGCATGCTTTTCGGGATCATGCGCGCGCAACCGAATACGATATCAGCGCGGATGCGTTAGAACGTCGGCCAGCGCAGCAACATCCGCGCGTTTCACGAACACATCGTGCACGTTGCACAAGTTCGTTTTCAGATAATTGTGAATCGTCGGAATGTCCTTGGCGAGGAGTTTTTCGTAAATCGGCATCGCCGCCACGTATCGATCGATAAATCGGGCCGGAATGTCCATAGCCTGTTTGACCGGATGGAAGCTCAGCAGACTGAAATCGTGTTCGACCTGTTGCCGCAGCTCCGCCCATGCCTCTGCGCTAAATCCCGCCGGCACCGGATAACGATCGAAGGTGGCGAGCGCGGCGTCGGTCAAGGCTTGCAGAATGGCGGCGCGGCGATCGCCGGCTGCCGGCCGCAACAAGCCTTCCACCGCCTCACCGACCATGGCGAGCATCACCGGAAACGCCAGCCAGCGGGATGTCTCCAGTTCGGCGAGGAACGCCTTGTCGTCGAACAGCATGTTGCCATAGGGCCCGGCACGGGCCCTGGAATATTCGAACAGGCCTTTTTGCGCCATGAACGCGGCCTGACGGTCGAGAAAATCCATGAGTTCGTCGCGCGTCACGATCGGCGCGCCGCGGCGGAACATATCGAATAAGCCCATGGGTCTTAACTTCCACTATTGGCGCCGGGTTCGGTCCGGTCGGCGGTTTCTTAGTCCTTTTAACCGCGATCCCAGCCTTGACCAGCGAATTAGCCGGCGGCAGGCGGCTTTTAGAGCGAGCGCGCGAACACGTGCGATGGACCTCAAGCTCATTCTGTGGTGATTTAAGCTGGTAAAAGCCTTCTGTTGCCGGGGTTTAGCCCCGATCTGGAGCGCGCATGCTGCAAGGCTGGGTCGTCATCGCGGTGGCGCTTGCCTATATCGGCCTGCTGTTCCTGGTGGCGAGTTACGGGGACCGCACCCGCGGCTTGCGCCGGGAAGACCGAGCCCGGCTGCTGATCTATCCGCTGTCGCTGGCGATCTATTGCACATCGTGGACTTTCTTCGGCTCGGTCGGATCGGTCTCCCGCACCGGCTATGACTTTCTCACCATCTATATCGGCCCGGTGCTGATGATCGGGCTGTTTTCACCGCTGCTCATGCGAATCGTGCGGTTGGCAAAGGCGCAGAATATTGGTCTGCCCCCACAAAAGTGGTCCAGGTTGAATGTTAGTCCGAGGCCCGTTTTTGAAACGGGAGATCAATCAAGATGCCTCGGAAGCGGTTCACTTCAGAACAGATCATCAGCAAGCTGAGAGAGGCGGAAATCCGTCTTGGACAGG
>SHVM01000064.1 GCA_009694265.1 Pseudolabrys sp. | reverse complement strand
GTTAAAGCGCACCCGCATTCGAGACGTCTTCTTTGCCCATATCGAATGTTCCATAATATGTCTTATGCGAATCAACGACGCGGATCGCGGTTCAGGGTCGCCTTTGCTACGGTCGGCTTTGCCGGCCTCCCACCTCATCCCTAAAGCCCTGAGTCAAGCCCCGTGAAGCCTTCCCGCGACATTGCACGGCTCATTGAGATCATGGCGGCGCTGCGCACGCCCGGCAGCGGCTGTCCGTGGGACCTGGAGCAGACCTTCCAGACCATCGCGCCCTATACGCTCGAAGAAGCCTACGAGGTGGCCGACGCCATCGCGCGCGGCAATCTGGACGACCTCAAGGACGAGCTTGGCGACCTTTTGCTGCAAGTCGCTTTTCATGCCCGCCTGGCTGAGGAGCAAGGCGCCTTTGCTTTCGGCGACGTGGTCGAGACCGTCACCAGCAAGCTTGTCCGCCGGCATCCCCATGTTTTTGCCGATGCCGAGGGCAAGACGGCCAAAGCCGTCGAGAGCCTGTGGGAGCGCATCAAGGCAGAGGAAAAGGCCGAGCGCGGCGCGGTGGCGCCGGCTGGGGCGCTGGCGGGGGTCCCGCTCGCCCTGCCCGCATTAACCCGCGCGCTGAAGTTGCAGGACAAGGCCGGCCGCGTTGGTTTCGACTGGAACTACCCGCGCGCAGTACTCGCCAAAATCCGTGAGGAAGCCGGTGAAATCGAAGCCGAGCTCGATGGCCCCAACCATGCGCGTGCGGCGGCGGAGGTCGGCGATCTTCTGTTCGCGGTGGTCAACCTCGCCCGCCATCTGGGCGCCGATCCGGAAGGCATTTTGCGGGCGGCCAATCTCAAATTCGAGCACCGCTTTGCCGCGATCGAGCGCGCTTTGGCGGCGCGCGGCAAGACGCCGAAAGATGCGACTTTGGCCGAGATGGATTCTCTTTGGGATGAAGCCAAGGCTACGGAGAAATCCGGAAGTTGACCCTCTGTTGTCATGGCCGGGACAAACCCGGTGATGACAAGCGTCATTTCCTGCTCGCAGCGCCCTCACCCACCGAACTTCGCCTTCACCCGCGCCGCCTGCTCGGGATCGGCGCGCACGGTCACCGCCAGCCGGCCGTCGTCGCTCATGCCCTTGGATAACACCTCGGAATGACGATAGAGCCAGCTTAACCCCGCGCCGTCGGCGGGATCGAGCGAGAGATTGAGGGTGAGACGGCTTTCGCCCAGGCGCGCTTCGATGGCGGGGATAAGACGGTCGAGCCCTTCCCCGCTCAAGGCCGATACCGCAACCGGCCGGTGGCCCACAGGCTGACGCTCGGCCAAATTAAGAACCCGCTCGCGGCCTTCTGGATCGAGCCGGTCGATCTTGTTCCACACTTCGATCAGCCGGCGGTCGGCGGCTTCGATGCCAAGCTCACCGAGCACCTTTTCGACATCGTGCGATTGCGCACCCGCATCCTCGTGCGACATGTCGCGCACATGCAGAATGATGTCGGCCTCGATCACTTCTTCCAGCGTGGCGCGAAACGCCGCCACCAGCATAGTCGGCAGATCGGAGATGAAACCGACCGTATCGGACAAGATGATGCGGTTGCCGAGCGGCAGATCGAGCGCGCGCAGCGTCGGATCGAGCGTGGCGAACAGCATATCGGCCGACAAAACGCTGGCCGCCGTCATGCGGTTGAACAGCGTCGACTTGCCGGCATTGGTGTAGCCGACCAGCGCCACGATCGGATAAGGCACGCGCTTGCGGCTGTCGCGATGCAGCTTGCGGGTGCGCTTGACCTTGTCGAGTTCGACGTCGATGCGCGCGATCCGTTCCTCGATCAGGCGGCGATCCATTTCAAGCTGCGACTCGCCCGGCCCGCCGAGAAAACCGAAGCCGCCGCGCTGACGTTCGAGATGGGTCCAGGAGCGAACCAGACGGCTTTTCTGGTAATTGAGATGGGCGTGCTCGACCTGCAGCGAACCTTCACGTGTGCGGGCGCGCTTGCCGAAGATTTCCAGAATCAATCCGGTGCGGTCGATGACTTTCGCGTTCCAGGCTTTTTCCAGATTGCGCTGCTGCACCGGCGAGATCGGGCAATCCATCACCACGACCGACGCGGACAGGCTTTTTGTGAGGCCTGCGATCTCGTCGACTTTGCCGGTGCCGAGATAAGTCGCCGGACGGATACTATTGAGCGTGACCAGCCCGGCTTGCACCACATTGAGATCGATGGCGCCGGCAAGCCCAACCGCTTCCGCCAGACGCGCGTCCGGCGAACGCGTGTCCGCGACTGAGCGAGCCGGACCGCCGCGCGCCGCTGCATGCTTGAGCACCGGCTCGATGACGATGGCGCGGCCGCTCTCCGCGCCCGACGCCATTGGGCTCAGGAGATCCGCGCGTTCATCGCGGGGGCGCTGTTCCAATCAGACTTTATCCGCGCCGGGCTCTTCGCCGCCTTCGAACAACTGGATCGGGTGACCCGGCATAATGGTCGAGATCGCGTGCTTGTAGACGAGCTGGGAATGTCCATCCCGCCGCAACAGCACGCAGAAATTATCGAACCATGTCACCACGCCCTGTAGTTTCACCCCATTGACCAGAAATATGGTGAGCGGGATTTTGCTTTTGCGGACGTGATTGAGAAAAGTATCTTGCAGATTTTGTGCGCGTTCGGCTGCCATGGCCGTTTTCCATTTTTTGCCCGCGTCAAGCGCGCGAGAGCGTCAATGCCTGGGTCCTTCGCATGCGAGTGCCGCTGCATGCGCCGCTTTACCCCACGCAAAAGCGGTGCAAGCCCCAAGAGCCACTATTAGAGGGTACGCGCCCGCCCGGCACAAGCACAAGTTGATACAATCGGCACCAAGCCGCTGAAATACATGCGATTTATGGGCTTTCGCCAGGCTTCAGGTGAGTTCGGCGTGGGCGTGATAATCGCGGCGCAATGCGGTTGCGATCAGGCCGGGCGCGCCATTGCCGACCGGCCTGCCGTCGATGCTCACCACCGGGAGCACGATCTGGCTCGCGGAAGTGACGAAAGCCTCGCGCGCGGCATAGGCCTCCTCGACGCTAAATCCGCGTTCTTCGAACACCAGCCCTTGCGCCTTGATGACGTCGATGACGACCGACCGGGTGACGCCGGGCAAGATATCGCGCCCAAGCGGATGCGTGATGAGCGTGCCGTCGCGGCTCACGATCCAGGCATTCGACGATGCGCCTTCGGTGACGCGGCCTTGTGCATCCACCAGCCAGGCTTCGCGCGCCCCCCGGTCGCGCGCCGTCTGCTTGGCCAGCACATTCGGCAGCAAGGCGACCGATTTGATATCAACACGCTGCCAGCGGATATCGGGCAGCGTGATCACGGCGATGCCCTCCTCCGCCATGCGTTCGAGGCGCGCGAGGTCGTTGCTGCGCGCGGTCACCACCACGGACGGCGGTGTGTTTGCTTGCGGAAACGAAAAATCACGCCGCGCCACCCCGCGCGTGATCTGCAAATAGACGATGCCGTCGCGCACGCGGTTGCGTCTGACCGTCTCGCGCAACACGATGGAAAGGGCAGCCGCCGACATCGGCCGCGCTATGCGAATCTCGTTCAAGGAACGATCGAGCCGGGCGACATGACGGCGCTCGTCGACCAGCCGGCCGCCCCGCACCTCGCAGACTTCATAGACGCCGTCGGCGAACTGAAAACCGCGGTCTTCGATGGCGACCTTGGCGCCGCTAAGCGGCAGATAGCGGCCATTGACATAGGCGATGCGCGACATGAACGCTAACCGATCCCCAGCGCCTTGAGCTTGCGGTGCAACGCCGAGCGCTCCATGCCGACGAATTCGGCGGTACGCGATATGTTGCCGCCGAAGCGGCTGATCTGCGCCACGAGATATTCGCGCTCGAACACTTCGCGCGCGTCGCGCAACGGCAGGCCCATCAGTTGTTCGCCGCCATTGCCGTTGGGCATCACCGGCACCATGGAGCCGACATCGGGCGGCAGCATGCTGGCGTTGAGAACCGCATCCGGATCGCCGCCGGCGAGAATCATCAGCCGTTCGATATTATTGCGCAGCTGACGAACATTGCCGGGCCAGTTGTGCGATTGCAGCACGGCCATGGCGTCGTCGCCGATGCGGCGTTTCGGCAGGCCGGTAGCTTGCGAAATCTGGTCCATGAAATATTCGACCAGTTCGGGAATGTCCTCGCGCCGCTCGGAAAGCGGCGGCACACGGATCGGCACCACCGACAAGCGGTGATAGAGGTCCTCGCGAAACGCTCCTTCCGCAATCGCCGCTTCAAGGTTGCGCGCGGTCGACGACACGATACGAACGTCGACCGCGATCTTGGCGCTGCCGCCGGCGCGCTGGAAGGTCTGGTCGACGAGAACGCGCAATATCTTGTTCTGAGTTTCTCGTGGAAGGTCGGCGATGTCGTCGATAAACAGCGTTCCGCCATGCGCTTCTTCAAGCGCGCCGGCTTTGCGGCCGTCCGAGCCGTTTGATTGATCGACGCCGAATAATTCGAGTTCCATGCGATCGGGGGTGATCGCGGCGGCATTGATCACGATGAAGGGGCCGTTCGCGCGTCCCGACAATTGATGCAGCGTGCGCGCGGCCAGCTCCTTGCCGGCGCCGGACGGCCCGACCACCAGAACCCGGCTGTTGGTCGGCGCCACGCGTTCTATCGCCTGGCGCAATTGGGAGATCGAGGCCGAGCGGCCGATCAGCGTCGACGGCAGCGGGGCCAGTTGTTTGAGCTGCTTGACCTCGCGCTTGAGCCGCGAGGTCTCGAGCGCGCGCTCAGCCACCAGCACCAGCCGGTCGGCCTTGAACGGCTTCTCGATAAAATCATAGGCGCCGCGCTTGATGGCGGCGACCGCGGTCTCGATATTGCCGTGGCCGGAAATCATCACCACCGGAATCTCAGGGTGTTCCTGCTTGATGGAATCGAGCAATTGCAAGCCGTCGAGTTTGCTGCCTTGCAGCCAAATGTCGAGGAAGACCAGGTTCGGACGGCGCACCACGATAGCTGTGAGCGCGTCGTCGCTGTTGCCCGCAGTGCGCGCGTTATAGCCTTCATCCTGAAGGATGCCGGCCACGAGATCGCGGATATCGGCTTCGTCGTCGACAATGAGAATTTCAGCGGAAATATCTAGACTCATTTGCCATCACACGTTCACGGTCATCTGTCGTTCGGCCTCGGGCGTCTCCGTTTTGCCGGCGGCGGCGAATTGCACGCGCACCCAGGCGCCGCGCTGTCCCGAAATTTTGTCGGCGACGTCACGCAGTTCGATGCTGCCGCCGTGGTCCTCGACGATGCGCCCGACAATGGCGAGACCCAGGCCGGTGCCCTTCTCGCGCGTGGTGACATAGGGCTCGAGCAGCCGGTTGCGGTTTTCTTTCGGCAACCCGATCCCGTTATCGATGACATCAATGACGATATTGTCGCCATCGCGCACGGCAATCACCCGGATCGAGCCCTTGCCAAGCTCGTCCGCCGGCACCGCAGAAATCGCTTCGGCGGCATTCTTGATGATGTTGGTGAGCGCTTGCGATATCAGGCGCCGGTCAAAGCGCGCGGGCATCGGGTCCTCGGCAATCTCGACATCGATGTCGATTTCCGAATGACTGACGCGCAGTAGGAATACCGACTGCCGCACGGTATCGGCGACATCGTCGGCCGCGATGACGGGCTTCGGCATGCGCGCGAAGCGGGAGAATTCGTCGACCATTCGCCTGATGTCGTCGACCTGGCGAACGATGGTGTCCGTGCACTGCTCGAACACGCCGCTGTCATCGCCAATCAGTTTTCCATATTTGCGGCGAAGCCGCTCGGCCGACAATTGGATGGGCGTCAGCGGGTTTTTAATTTCGTGCGCGATGCGGCGCGCAACGTCGCCCCAAGCCGAGGTGCGCTGGGCGGCCACCAGTTCGGTAATATCGTCAAGCGTCACGACATAGCCATGCTCGGATCCGGCGGATTGCTCGCTGGTGACACGCACAGAGAGATTGCGCTCGCGTCCGGTGCGGCTGATCGTGATCTGATCCTGCGCGCGCGCGCCCGATTGGGCCGCCGTCATGATGCCGGTAAGCTCGGGCAAAACCTCCACCAAGGGCCGGCCGAGCGCTTCGGCCTCGGTGCGGTCGATCAGCTTTTCCGCCGAGCGGTTGAGAATGCTGACGCAGCCATTGCCATCAACGCCGATGACGCCGGCACTCGCGCCGGCAAGCACGGCTTCGGTAAATAACCGCCGGCTGTCGATAAGGTCGCGTGCGCGCACGATGTCGTCGCGCTGGGTGCGCAATTCCTGTGTCATGCGGTTAAAGGTTTCGCCAAGTTGCCCGAGATCGCCTTCCGAGGGACGCACCGGCACACGCACATAGAAATTGCCGGTCGAAACAAGATTGGCGGCGCCGATCAAGCGCCGGATCGGCGCAACCAGGCGGTTGGCAAAATTCAAACCGATCCAGACCGCCGATAGCAGCACGATCAACGCGATGACGGTGTACATCAGCGCGAATGCCACCTGCACGCCGACGCGGCGCGACTCGATCGCGGCGTATTCGACCACGCTCGCCCGCGTTGCCTGCAATTGCGGCACGACACGCGGATCGAGCAATCGGGTCACGTAAAGATAATAGTTGTCGTAATTCTCCAGTTTGATGACCGCGGCCACGTAATTGGTGTCCGGCAACAGAACGATCTGCGGATCCTTCTCGCCGATGTGGGGAAGCGCATCGCGCGGCGGCATGGCGAAGGTCTGGTTGGTCTTGAGGTCGGCGCGCGCGATGACATTCAGATTCTCGTCGACCACAATCGCAGCCGCGAGGCCGCGGACCGAGGACTGAAAGGTGAGAAATTTCCGCAGCTTCTCCTGGTCCGGCTCGAACACCGGCTTGGCGCGCGCGATTTCGAAACCGATGAGCATGATATCGGAACGCACGATCTGGGCGTGATCACGCAAGTACGCTTCAGCCACGATCAGCGAATTCTCGATCGCCGCGCGCGTGCGTGTGGAAAACAGCCGGTCGAGACCGCGGTCAAGCGTAACACTCGCAACAATGGCCACCAGGATCGCAGGCGCCGCCGCGATGATGGAGAACAATCCGACGATGCGCACATGCAGCCGTGCCGCGGCGCGGCCGGACCTGCGGGCCTGCACGACCTGCCAAACTTCCCGCAAGATAACGCCCAGCAGTACCAGCACGGTTGCCGCGTTCGCCAGCAGCAGCGAGACGACGATGTAATGGGTGGGTGAAATCGGGGTGAGATCGGCGAGAACGATGAAGGTGATAAAGGCCGAGAGCAGCGCAAGACCGACCGCGATGGGGCCAAGCACACGCATCTCCCCCCGCTTTGCAGAGGGACCAGCAAGCGTCGCTTCGGCGGTGGCGGCCTGGTCGAGACTCATGGAGACCCGGTGGGTAGACGACGCGCCTTATTGGCAAGAAGGTCTTGGACGCTCGACGGAGCGCGCCAAAGAAGGCAGAGCCCTCCCCGGCACTGATGCTTTTATACAACAATGTTGCCGAATTGCGACAAATCCACGGCTTAAAGTTAATTGCGCCGGGTCAGTTGCCGCTGCGAAATACCTGAATATCGAGATCGCGGATCTTCTTGCGCAGGGTATTGCGATTGACGCCCAAAAGGTCGGCGGCGCGGATCTGGTTGCCGCGCGTGGCCGCGAGTGCCGCCGACAGCAGCGGATATTCGATTTCGCGTAGGATCCGGTGATAAAGCCCCGCCGGCGGCAGGCCATCCTCGAAGCCGGCGAAATAGGCCGTCAAATGCCGCTCCACAGCCGCGCCCAGGCTTTCGTCGGTGCGTGGCTCCTCAGCCCCGGCCGGCAAAGCCGGCTGCGCCAATTCGGCATCGATGACCGCGGCGGTGATGGTCTCCTGCGGATAAAGCGCCGACAGCCGCCGCGCCAGATTCTCCAACTCACGCACATTGCCAGGCCAGCGATGGCGCTTCATCCGGTCTTGCCCGGCGGCATCGATTTGTTTCGGCGGCAGACCCTCGCGCTGAGCCTGCGCGAAGAAATGCCGGATCAAGTCGGGAATATCCTCGGTGCGCTCGCGCAAGGGAGGCAGCCGCAGCGGCACGACATTGAGACGGAAGAACAGATCCTCGCGGAACAGGCCTTGCTGAATCAGCAGGCGCAGATCCTTGTTGGTGGCCGCGATGATGCGCACGTCGCTCTTGATCGGCGTGCGGCCGCCGACCGTGGTGTATTCGCCCTGTTGCAGCACGCGCAACAGCCGGGTCTGGGCTTCCATCGGCATGTCGCCGATCTCGTCCAGAAACAGCGTGCCGCCTTCGGCCTGCTCGAAACGGCCGGAGCTGCGGGTATTGGCACCGGTGAAGGCGCCTTTCTCATGACCAAATAATTCGGACTCGATGAGATCGCGCGGGATCGCCGCCATATTGATGGCGACGAATATGCCGGCCCGCCGCTTGCCGTAATCGTGCAATGCCTTTGCCACCAGCTCCTTGCCGGTGCCGGACTCGCCCGAAATCATCACCGTCAAATCGGTTTGCATCAGCCGCGCCAGCACGCGGTAGATCTCCTGCATCGCCGGCGAGCGGCCGACCAGCGGAATGGAATCGAAATCCTCGGTCTTGGGTGCCGCTGGCCGTTTTTCCTTGGGCTCGGACAGCGCGCGCCCGACAATGGCAATGAGTTCCTTGAGATCGAAGGGTTTCGGCAGATATTCATAAGCGCCGCGTTCGGACGCGCGAATTGCCGTCATAAATGTATTTTGCGCGCTCATCACAATGATCGGCAGATCCGGGCGCGCCTTGCGAATGCGCGGGATCAGATCGAAGGCATTCTCGTCCGGCATCACCACGTCGGTAATCACCAGATCGCCGTCGCCTTGACTGACCCAGCGCCAGAGCGTCGCCGCATTGCCGGTGGAGCGCACTTCGTAACCGGCGCGTGACAAAGCCTGATTGAGGACGGTGCGGATCGCTGCATCGTCGTCGGCAACCAATATGCTTCCCGTCGGCATGGTCACCTCATGGACTCTGGACGGGCGGCGCGTTGTCAGAGATGACGCCGTCGCCGCTGTAGATGGGCATGAGCACGCGGAAGATGGTCCGCCGCGGCTGCGATTCACATTCGATGATGCCGCCATGGTCGCCCACGATCTTGGCGACCAGCGCCAGACCGAGGCCGCTGCCGGACTGTTTAGTGGTGACGAAAGGATCGAACAGATGCGGCATCAGGTCTTCGGGCACGCCCGGCCCGTTGTCCTTGATGCAAAATTCGAGCGGTAGCGCCACCCGCGTCTTGATGCCCGGCACCGATAGCCGCACGCCCGGCCGGAACGCGGTGGTGAGCTGAATTTCACCATCGATGGCGGATTCGCCGATCGCCTCGGCGGCGTTCTTCACCAGATTGAGGAACACCTGAATAAGCTGATCCCTATTGGCTAAAACCGGCGGCAGCGAGGGGTCATATTCCTCGGCGAATTTGATGTGGCGGGCGAATCCGGTCTGCGCCAGGCGCTTCACATGGTCGAGCACCACATGGATGTTGACCGGCTCGCGTTCGACGGGCCGCTCGTCGGCGAACACTTCCATGCGATCGACCAGCTTCACGATGCGGTCGGTCTCGTCGCAGATCAGCTTGGTTAGCTGGCGGTCGTCGTCGCCGGCGGATTGTTCGAGCAGCTGCGCCGCACCGCGAATGCCCGACAGCGGGTTCTTGATCTCGTGAGCCAGCATGGCGGCGAGCGCGATCACCGAACGGGCGGCGCCGCGATGGGTGAGCTGGCGGTCCATCTTGTCGGCGATGGTGCGCTCCTGCAGCATCACCACGACATGCTCCGGATATTCCGGCAGCGCGGCCACATGCAGGTCGACCATTCGTTCGCCCGGATTGCGCGGGGTCGCGAGATCCACCTTGTATTCGTTGACCGGCGCGCCGCTGTGGCGGACCTGCTCAATCAGCGTGAGCAAAGGCGAGCCGAACGGCACCAGGTCGCGCAACAAGTGCCGGCGCAGCATCGGGATGGACGCTTTGAAAAATTGTTCGGCGGCGGCATTTGCATCGGCGATCTTGCCGTCGGGCGACACCATGAGCACCGCGTGCGGCAAGGCATGCAGCATCGCATCGGCCGCCGAATTGATGTGGGGGGAGATGGCGCGCGCCCGGCTCATGCGGCGGCCTTCCACGCGAAGGCGTCATAGGCGTCGGCCAGCAGACGGCGAGCCTGCGCCGGTTCTTCCGCCGTCAGCACGCGGGCGCGGTGATCCTTGAGAAGTTCGCTCGATACGCCGGCGCTGGCGGCCGCGGAATCAAGCGCCCAGGCGAGATGCTTGCGGGCGTGACGGCGGCCGATTTTATGGCCGTGATGGGTGAGCATTTCGTCATAGAGAGTATCGATCAGCGTCAATTGTTCGGCGAGTTGCGGCGCGCGCCCGCGCCGTCCGGTCGAAAGATAATGCGCCAACTGTCCGGGAAACCATGGACGGCCCTGCGCGGCGCGGCCGATCATCACCGCGTCGGCGCCCGATGCGGCGAGCGCCCGCTCTGCGTCGTCGAACGAACGAATGTCGCCATTGACCGCGACGGGGATTGTCACCGCTTGCTTGACGGCGCGCACCGCGGCCCAATCGGCGCTGCCGTCGTAGAACTGACAGCGCGTGCGGCCATGCACGGTGATCATTTGAACGCCGGCGGCTTGCGCGCGGCGCGCCAGCTCCGGCGCATTGATGCTTGATGTATCCCAGCCGAGCCGCATTTTCAGCGTGACCGGAATCTGCACGGCGGAAACGGCGGCCTCGATCAAACCGAGCGCGTGATCGAGATCGCGCATCAGCGCCGATCCGGACGCGCCGTTGGTGACCTGCTTGGACGGGCAGCCCATATTGATGTCGACGATCCGCGCGCCCTGCGCTTCGACGATGCGGGCGCCTTCCGCCATCCAATAAGCTTCGCAGCCGGCGAGCTGGACGACCTGGATACCGACGCCCTGCCCCTGGCTGCGCACACGCGCCTCACGCTGACCCTGGGCCAGCGCGGCGCAGGCGGTCATCTCGGACACCACCAGACCGGCACCGAGCCGTTCGGCCAGCCGCCGGAACGGCGTATCCGTGATCCCGGACATGGGGGCCAGAAACACGCGGTTTGGTACCGTCACGGCACCAATTCGTAGCGGTATCGTAGGAACTTGTCTGATTTGGCCTTGCACGGGATGGCTGCCTATCATTTAGGCGACTTTGATTGCTGCATAGAGTTTAGCCATTTTGGCCGGGGGCGCAAGTGCTGCACTGCAATAAGTTGTTCATGCTTAAGCATGGCCGCCCTCACATTTCCGCGACAACTGGAGGCCTTTGTCGGGCGCGCGACATAGAGCGAAAACCATTCTCGCTTTCGCGTTCATGGGCTAAAGCCAACAAGCCATTGGGAGCACAGCATGCCGGACGTTGCCGCTGTCGTCGTGGCCGCAGGACGGGGAACGCGGGCGGCCAGCGATCTGCCAAAACAATTTCGGCAGATCGGTGGCAAGACCATATTGCGCCACACGCTGTCCATGCTCGTAGAACATGGGAACGTCGGCTGCGTACAGCCGGTGATTCACCCAGACGATCTCGCGCTCTATCAGGCAGAACTGGCCGGGATGAACGCCAACGGCCTACTTATCCCCGCTTTCGGCGGCGCGACACGGCAGGCTTCCGTGCGCGCCGGCCTCGAAGCGCTAGTCTCGCGCAAGCCGGACATCGTGCTGATCCATGACGCGGCGCGGCCCTTCGCCAGTGCCGATCTCGTTTCGCGCGCCATCGCGGCTACGGAAAAAAGCGGCGCGGCGATACCCGCGCTGCCGGTGACCGACACGGTCAAGACCGTCGACGCGCAGGGTAATGTCGGCAAGACGCTGGATCGCACTTCATTGCGGCTGGTGCAAACGCCGCAGGGTTTTGCGTTTTCGACTTTGCTCGACGCCCATCGACACGCGGCAAAGGCGGGCCGCGACGACTTCACCGACGACGCCGCGCTGGCCGAATGGGCCGGCATGAAAGTCAGCGTGTTTGCGGGCGAAGCCGGCAATATCAAGATCACCAGCGCGGAGGATTTCGCGCGCGCCGAGGCGATGCAATTCGCGAACTTGGGCGACGTGCGCACCGGCACCGGCATCGATGTGCATGCCTTCGGCCCCGGAGATCACGTCACGCTCGGCGGCATCCGCATCGCGCACGAGCGCAGTCTGCTCGGCCATTCCGACGCCGACGTAGGCTTACATGCGCTGGTCGACTCCATTCTCGGCGCGTTGGCCGAGGGCGATATCGGCGCGCATTTCCCGCCCAGCGATCCGCAATGGCGCGGCGCCTCGTCCGATCGATTTTTCGATTTTGCCGTGAAACGCGTGGCCGCGCGCGGCGGGCGCATCGCGCATCTCGATCTCACCATCGTGTGCGAGGCGCCGCGCATTGGGCCGCAGCGCGATGAAATTCGGGCGCGTATCGCGGCATTCGCCGGGATTGGCGTGGATCGCGTGGCGGTGAAGGCGACCACCAGCGAGAAGCTCGGTTTCACCGGCCGCGGCGAAGGCATCGCGGCTTATGCCACCGCCACCGTGCGGTTGCCGTGGAAATGACGATGTCAAATAAAGCCATCATTAAAGCGGCAACGGCGCTGATCGAGCTTTGCGCCAGCAAGGGTTTTAAAATAGCGACCGCGGAATCCTGCACCGGCGGGCTTGTGGCCGGGGCGCTGACCGAGGTTCCCGGCTCATCCGCTGTGTTCGAGCGCGGCTACGTCACCTATTCGAACGACGCCAAGCAGGAGATGCTGGGCGTCGCCTTCGCGACGGTAGACAAATTCGGCGCGGTCAGCCGCGAGGCCGCCATCGCCATGGCGCGTGGCGCACTTCGCGCCGCCCATGCCGACCTGGTGGTCGCCATTACCGGCGTGGCCGGCCCCGGCGGCGGGACCGCCGGCAAGCCGGTCGGCCTCGTTCATTTCGCCGCTACTACAAGCACAGGCAAAGGCAAGCTCGTGCATGTGGAGATGCGTTACGGCAACATCGGCCGCAAAAAAGTGCGTGAGAAGTCGGTGCTACAGGCGCTGGCGATGCTGAAGGAGTTGGCGGTAAAGCGCTAGGCGCGCTGGCGTCCATAAATCTCATCCGCGCGCTGCTCGAACGCGGCGGCGAATTTGCGGAACGCCGTATCGAACATCGCGCCCATCAGCATCGCCAAGGTGCGGCTCTTAAATTCGTAGTCGATGAAGAACTCGACGTCGCATGCTTCTTTATTTGGCCCCTCGCCTGCGGGATGAAATGTCCAGCGATTTTGCATGCGGCTGAACGGACCGTCGAGATATTCCACGACAATTTTCAAGCCCGGACGATCGAGCGTGACGCGGCTGGCGTAGGTCTGGCGGATCATTTTATAGGCGACCGTCATGTCGGAGACCATGACCGTCATGCCATCGCCCTTGGCGGCGCGGCTGCGCACTTTGATGGCGCTGCACAACGGCACGAAGTGCGGATATTTCTCCACGTCGGCGACTAGATCGAACATGTCCGACGCGCTGTGACGGACGCGGCGTTTCGTGGAGAATTGCGGCACGCTTTATTCTTTGTCGGCGCGCGCAGCCTTCAGCCGCGCGAAGTCCTCGCCGGCGTGATGCGAGGAGCGCGTCAGCGGCGAGGCCGCCACCATCAGGAATCCTTTGGCGTAGGCGATAGTCTCCAGCGCCTTGAACTCGTCGGGCGTCACAAAGCGCATCACCTCGTGATGTTTGCAGGTCGGCTGCAGATATTGCCCGACCGTGAGGAAATCGACATCGGCGGAGCGCAAATCGTCCATCACTTGCAGCACTTCGTTGCGCTCCTCGCCCAGCCCCACCATGATCCCCGATTTGGTGAACATCGCTGGGTCGAGTTCCTTCATCCGTTGCAACAAACGCAATGAATGGAAATAGCGCGCGCCCGGACGCACCGTGAGATAGTGCGACGGCACCGTTTCCAGATTGTGGTTGAACACGTCGGGCTTGGCCGCGACCACGATTTCAAGCGCGCCCTCCTTGCGCAGGAAATCGGGCGTGAGCACTTCGATGGTGGTTTGCGGACAGCATGAGCGAATGGCGCGGATGGTGTCGGCGAAATGCTGCGCGCCGCCATCGGCGAGATCGTCGCGATCGACCGAGGTGACGACGATATGGGCGAGGCCCAGCTTGGCGGTGGCCTCGCCGACATGGGCGGGCTCGTTGGGATCGAGCGCGCCCGGCAGGCCTGTTTTGACATTACAGAAGGCGCAGGCGCGCGTGCAGGTGTCGCCCATGATCATGAAGGTGGCGTGCTTCTTCTCCCAGCACTCGCCGATATTCGGGCAGCCGGCCTCCTCGCACACGGTGTGCAGGCCGTTTTCGCGCATGATGCGCTGGGTTTCGAAATAACCCGGCGACACCGGCGCCTTGACGCGGATCCAGTCAGGCTTTTTGGCGATGGCCGAATCCGGGCGATGTGCCTTTTCCGGGTGGCGCGGACGCGGCTTGGTCAAATCGAGAACGACGGCCATGCCCATTACTTACGAGCGTCGCGGGCATCCCGCAAGTCGCACGCTCAGGCCCGCCGGATGACCCGCCAGATCAACAGAAATACGATAGCGCCGATGGTGGCGGTGATCAAATGGCCCCAGAAATCCGGCATGACCTCGAGCCGCAGCTTCTCGAACAGGAAGCCGCCGACAATGGCGCCGACCAGGCCGACCGCCAGGTTGCGCAGCAACCCGCCGGAGCCGTCGAGGATTTGCGTTGCGAGCCAGCCGGCGATCAGGCCGATGAAGATCCAGGCGATGATGCCCATGTCAGGCGCTCTTTACCGGCATGCGATTGCCGGGCGACGAATTGGAAATCTTCAGTTCGTCGTCGTTCATGTCGGCGCCGACATCGCCGAACAGCGGCGTCGAGAGATAGCGCTCGCCGGTATCGGGCAGCATGGCGAGAATGGTCGAACCGGGCGCCGCCGTCTTGGCGACTTCAAGCGCGCCGGCGAAGGTCGCGCCCGCGGTGATGCCGACGAAAATGCCTTCCTGTTGCGCCAGCGCCTTGGCGCATTTCATGGCGTCGGCGCCGGCAATGGTGATGACGCGGGAGATCACGCCCATGTTGACGGCGTCGCCGGTGATCTTCGGAATGAAGTCGGGGCTCCAGCCCTGCATCGGATGCGGCTTGAACGCCGCGTTAGGCTTGGCCGGCGAGCCATCCGCATTGCGCTCCTGCGGCGTGGCGCTGGTGAGCATCGGCGCGTCGGCCGGTTCGCACACCACGATCTTGGTGTCGGGTCGCTCCTTGGCGAGCACGCGGGCGACGCCCTTGAGCGTGCCACCGGTGCCGAAGCCGGTGACCCAGTAGTCGAGCTTCTCGCCCTTGAAATCGTCGACGATTTCGCGCGCCGTGGTGCGCGAATGCATG
>SHVM01000007.1 GCA_009694265.1 Pseudolabrys sp. | reverse complement strand
GTATTGAGCGATCCGGCCGCCTCGGAAAGCCATTTTCTTGAGGTTCCGGGGGTAGGTTTTTATGCCGCCGCGTATGACGGAAAAATGACGGAAAATAGGGATTGCTGGCGTGTCCCCGGAAAAAGCCTGCGCGCGGCCGGGCGGGGAAAAGGGCCGGAAAAGTCGCTCAATCCAGGTTCCGGAGTCGCTGATTCTCAAAATGGGGTCAGTGCTTTAGGTCACACCCAGGCGACACGGCATAGCATGGAGAGGTCACACCCGCCTGTGAATTCAACTTGCGCTGGCTGAAGCGGGCAACGCCGCGCTCAAAACATATCGCGCGGCCGGACTGAACGAAAATCACGCGCCGCTACTTAGCCCCCATAGAACAAGCAAAAATCACGGAGTGACCGATGCAAATCGAGATCAGCACCGACAGCAATATCGAGGGCCGCGAAAAGCTCTCTGCCCATGTCAAAACCGTGGTCGAGGACACGCTCAGTCGGTTCAGCAAGCGGATCACAAGGGTGGAAGTCCACCTGACCGACGTGAATGGCCACAAGGACGGCCACGACGACACACGCTGCATGATGGAAGCCCGGCTCGAGGGCCCGTCCGCCGATCGCCGTCACCCACCAGGAGGCGTCCCTGGACCAGGCCGTCGACGGCGCCGCCGGCAAATTGAAGCGATTGATCGAGAGCACTTTGGGGCGCGAAAGCAGCTTGGCGGGCCAGCGCGACCATCGCTGACGGGCTAGCACCGCTCGCAATTGCGCCAAATGCGAAAAAGGCGGACCCCGCAAGAGGCCCGCCCTTTTACCGGCACTGTCATTCGCGAATTTCAGCGCCGTTGTGTCGGAACTACCCGACTCGGCAGCGGCGCTGATGAATTCCTAGGCACCATAGCCATAAGGACTAGGCGAACGCAATATGGCGCAGGCCCGGATATTGTCTGTGCTTTGTCTGATCGGCGGCCCGTCTTTTGTACGAACCGGCTAACATCGTCCGATGGCCGGCAAGCTGAAAGACTGGGCAGGCACGATCAAGCGAGACGTCTATGCAGTCTACCTCGCGGCTCGCGATCCTCGCACCCCGTGGTACGCAAAGGCGCTGGCGCTTTGCGTCGCCGGATACGCGCTATCGCCAATAGACCTGATCCCAGATTTCATTCCGGTGCTGGGCTATCTCGACGACATGATCATTGTGCCGCTCGGCATTCTGGCCGTGGTGAAAATGATCCCGCCAGAGATCATGGAGGAACAACGCGCCGCCGCCGCTCGTGCAGGGGAGATCCCCGTGAGCCGAACCGCCGCCGTGGCGATCGCCTGCATCTGGGCTGCGGCAGTCGCGCTGATAGGGTGGTTCGGCTATCGCTATTTCTCAGACTGAATTCTAAACTGGGACATCGACCGGCGTCTCCCGCATGTCGCAGGGGCGCGCGCTGGACAGGAAGGCGGCGAGGTGGCAAAACGCCCGCGTCTCGTCGGCAATCAATGCGCGATGGCCATGAAAAATTTTCTGCTCAAGGTATTCACCTGGTGGAACGGCCAGACCTTCGGCACCCAGGTTTGGACTTGGCTGTACGGCGAAGCCGTCGGCGAGGATGAATTCGGCAATCGCTACTATCGCACCAAGGGAGGCAAGATCGATCCTGTGCTGCTCTTCGAGCGGCGCTGGGTCATCTATAACGGCTATGCCGAAGCCTCGACCATTCCGCCGTCCTGGCATGGCTGGATGCACCACACGGTCGATACGCCGCCAACGCTTGAGAGCTACAAGCCGCGCCCCTGGCAGAAGCCGCACCGGGCCAATATGACCGGCACGCCGACGGCGTTACGGCCGCCCGGCTCGACGCTGGCGCAGGGCCGGCGGCCCAAGGCCACCGGCGATTACAAGGCGTGGAATCCGAAGTAGGACGTGCGAATAGCGAATATCCTTCGCCTGCCTCCTCGCTACTCCCTATTCGCCATTCGCGGTCTGCTACTGCGACCCTTCCAGCCCGAGCTTCCTCACCAGCGAGCCCCACTTTTCCCGCTCCGACGCGAGATATTTCTGCGTGTCGGCAATCGAGGGTGGGTCGACCGGCAGCAGGCCGATGGTCGAGGCCTTTTGCTTCATTTCCGGGTCGCTCATGATCTTCTTCATTGCGGCATGCAGCTTGTCGACGATCGGCTTCGGCGTGGCTGCCGGCGCATACAGCATGTGCCATGACACCGCTTCGAAGTCGGGCGCTTTGGCGGCTTCGGCGAACGGCAGCACGTCGGGCAGCGTCGGAATACGGGTCAAGGCCGACACCGCGAGCGCGCGCAGCTTGCCTTCGCGGATCAGCGGCAGCGAGGCGCCGGCTTCGGCAAAGCCGAGCTGGACGTGGTTTGCCACGATGTCGGCGATCGACTGCGGAGTGTTGCGGTAGGGTACGTGCACCATGTTCACGCCGAAACGCTGCTTCAAGTATTCCATCGACAGATGCTGGGCGACGCCGGCGCCCGGCGAGCTGTAATTGAGCGGTGTCGCACGCTCCTTGGCGAGCTTGATGAGTTCGGGAACGGTCTTGACCGGCAAATCCGGATTGACCACCAGGATGAAGGGCGACTTCACGTAGAACGAGACCGGCACGAAGTCCTTCACCGCGTCGTAATTGACCTTCTTGTAGAGTACCGGATTGATCGCCATCGCGGAACTGGTCGAGACCAGCAGCGTGTAGCCGTCGGCTGGCGCGGTGGCGACCGCGGCGGCGGCCAGCATCAGCGCGGCGCCGGGCTTGTTCTCGACGATCACCGGCTTGCCGAGCGCTTGTTGCAGCTTGTCGGCATAGAGCCGCACCAGCGAATCCATGCCGGAGCCGGGCGCCAGCGGCACGACGATGGTGATGGGTTTGGTGGGATAATCTTGCGCCTGGACCGGCGTCAGCGTGCCGGCCAAAGCTAGCGCCACTGCGCCAATTGCCAGCGCGCCACGCGCGCAGCTTTTATTCAGCCTCATGGTGTAGCCCCCTGGTGTCCCGCATCTCACGCGCGGCTGTGTGGTTGGACCGCAGAATGCGCGATCCAGCCAAGACCTTCAAGCTTGCCCGGCAAGGCCGGGGAGGGCAGGTTCCGCCCTTTCGCCGCCGCATTCCCCGTGTTAACCGGGCGCCGCAATGGCGCGATCCCAATTCTCATCCTGTATGCTTGCGACCGCCGTGCTGCTCGCGGCGGCGCCTGCTTTCGCGCAGTTCGGTTCGATCTTCCGTGACGATCCGCCGCGCCCGCCGCGCGATGTGCCAAGCGCGCCACCCGGCAACGTAGCCCCGCCGCCCGGTACTTTCCGCGGCGACCAGCCGCCGGCGCAGCCGCTGCCGGCGCCGATGAGCTTGCCGCCATCGAGCCGCCCGGGTGCCGGCTCGATTGAATCGCAGCCGCTGGCGCCGCTGCCCGGCGTCCCGGTGGCGCCGCGGCCGCCGGCGCAAGAAAGGCCGCAAGAACTGCCGCAGCAGGGTGCGCGCGGCATTCCAGGCCAGCCGGCGCCCGCTCTGCGGCCCGGCCTGGGTCAACCGCGCGGCGCGCCGCAGCAGGGCAATGCCGCGCTGCAGCCGGGCGATGAGCTGGTGGTGGAGCCGCCGCCGCAACGCATATCCAATCCGCAGGCGGTGTTTTCCGGTCTCGATAAAATCACCGGCCGCATCATTTCGTTCGACGTCGCCATCAACGAGACGGTGCAGTTCGGCGCGCTGCAAGTGACGCCACGCGTGTGCTATTCGCGCCCGCCGACCGAGACGCCGACCACCGACGCCTTTATCGAAGTCGACGAGGTGACGCTGCAAGGCGAGATCAAGCGCATTTTCGACGGCTGGATGTTTGCGGCGAGCCCCGGCCTGCACGCGGTCGAGCACCCGGTCTACGACGTGTGGCTCACCGACTGCAAAGGCGGGCAGGGCTCGGCGGTGGCGGAAGCACCCAGCGAGGCGCCCAAGCAGCCGGCGCGTACCCCGCCGACGCGCCAACCGCCGATTCAGCAGCGCCCGCCGCAACCGCGCACGCAGCAACAGCCGGGATTTTTGCCGGCATTGCGCTAGCGAGTAGCGAGTAGCAAAAAAAGCTTTTCCCTATTCGCTATTCGCCACTCACAATCTTGAGCGCTTCCGCGCCGCTGACCGGGCGCTTCGTGGTGAGTGCTGCGAAATCCGCTTCGCCCACGATCGCTTCCTCCAACAACTTGTGATAGCGTCGCTTGCCGACTTCGACGGCGCCGAATGTCTTGAGGTGCTCGGTGACGTATTGGGTGTCGAGCAGCCGGTAGCCGCCGGCGCGCAGGCGCGCGACCAGATGCACCAGCGCGATCTTGGAGGCGTCGCGCGCGCGGTGGAACATGCTCTCGCCAAAGAAGGCGCGGCCGAGCGAGACGCCATAGAGGCCGCCCACCAGTGTGCCGCCGTCATAGACCTCGACGCTGTGGCAATGACCGTGCTCGAACAGGCTGCCGTAGATCTTGCGGATGCGGGTGTTGATCCAGGTGCGGGCGCGATCGCCCTTGGCCTCGGCGCAGCCGTCGATGACCGCCTCGAAATCGCGGTCTACGCGGACGGTGAAACCGGTCGTGCGCAGGCTGCGCGCCAGGCGGGCCGGTATGTGAAAACCGTCGAGCGGGATGATGCCGCGCATCTCCGGCTCGATCCAATAAAGCGCTGGATCGTCCGCGCTTTCCGCCATCGGGAAAATGCCGCAGGCATAGGCCTTGAGCAGCACTTCGGGCGTGATCTCGATGAAGGTGTTTTCGCGGTTGGCCATGCGGCTAAATGTTCTCGACCGGTTCCCTGCATTTTAGGCGGCGGCGGGCGGCATGGGGAGAGGCGAAATTAACGCATCGATCATCATGACGGCGCTAAATTGGCGAAAGTTTGAACGTTATCGGTCCGCCGTGCGTTGGTATACTGAATGGCCGCCAGGACGCGGCCAATCGGGACGGTTGAGGGGTCGGCGAGATGCGGCGAACCAATGTTCTCATGGTCGAAGACGAAGTCCTGATCAGCCAAATGATCACGGAAGTCTTGTGTGAGAACGGCTTTGCCGTTCACGCGGTGACCAACGCCGAGACGGCATTGCGCTACCTCGATAGTGAGCCGGATGTGGACGTGTTGTTCACCGACATCAATCTTGAAGGCCGTATGGACGGCGCGATGCTGGCCAAGCTGGTGCGTGCGCGCCGGCCCGATATGCCGATCGTCTATTCCTCGGGGCGCTATTCGCCGTCGGCGCTGTCGCCGCTGATGCCGCGCTCGATCTTTTTGAAGAAGCCCTACGATCCGGCCGATCTGTGCATGCTGCTGACGCGGCTGACCACGACCGAGCATTAGCGCATGATCCCGAAAAGTGGGGACCGATTTTCGGATAAGATCATGCGCAAAATATAGCGCCTCACTCGTCCATCCCACCGCGCGCGAGGAACTGCTCGAGCCAGTGGATATGGTAATTGCCGTCGATGATGTCTTTTTCCTGCACCAGCGCGCGGAACAGCGGCAGCGTGGTCTCGATGCCGTCCACCACCACCTCGTCGAGCGCGCGCTTGAGCCGCATCAAGGCTTCGGTGCGGGTCTTGCCGTGCACGATCAATTTTCCGACTAGTGAATCGTAATAAGGCGGAATGCTGTAGCCCTGGTACACGGCGGAATCGATGCGCACGCCCAAGCCGCCGGGCGCGTGGTAGTGCAGAATTTTTCCGGGCGAGGGGCGGAACGACACGGGGTTCTCCGCATTGATGCGGCACTCGATGGCGTGGCCGCGGAATTCGATATCGCTCTGCTTGAGCGTGAGCGGGGCGCCGGCGGCTACTCTTATTTGTTCGAAAATCAGATCGATGTCGGTGATCATCTCGGTCACCGGATGCTCGACCTGGATGCGCGTGTTCATTTCGATGAAATAGAACTTGCCGTCCTCGAACAGGAATTCGACGGTGCCGACGCCGAGATATTGGATCTCGCGCATGGCCTTGGCCACCGTTTCACCAATCGTGTTGCGCGCCTGTGTGTTGAGCGCGGGCGAGGGGCTTTCCTCCAGCACCTTCTGGTGGCGGCGCTGCAGCGAGCAGTCGCGCTCGCCGAGGTGGATGGCGTGGCCCTTGCCATCGCCGATCACCTGGATTTCGATGTGGCGCGGCCTCTCCAGATATTTTTCCAGATAGACCGCGTCGTCGCCGAAGGCGGCTTTGGCTTCCGAGCGCGCGGTCGACAGCGCGGTGGAAAGATCGGCGGCCGTGCGCGCCACCTTCATGCCGCGGCCGCCGCCGCCGGCGGCAGCCTTGATCAGCACCGGATAGCCGATCTCATTGGCGACCTTGGTGGCCTCACCGTCGTCGGTGATGCCGCCATCCGAGCCCGGCACGACAGGAATGCCCAGGCGCTTGACGGTGCGCTTGGCCTCGATCTTGTCGCCCATCAAACGGATGTGTTCGGGCTTCGGCCCGATGAAATGTACGTCGTGGTCGGCGAGGATTTCGGCAAAGCGCGCATTCTCCGACAGAAACCCGTAGCCGGGATGTACGGCATTGGCGCCGGTGATCTCGCAGGCCGACAGAATCGCCGGGACATTGAGGTAGCTGTCTTTCGCCGCCGGCGGGCCGATGCACACGCTCTCATCCGCGAAGCGCACATGCATGGCGTCGGCATCGGCGGTGGAATGCACCGCGACGGTGAGAATGCCGAGCTCCTTGCAGGCGCGGATCACCCGCATGGCGATCTCGCCGCGATTGGCGATCAGGATTTTATCGAACATGTGTTCCGTTTCAGGAGCGAGTAGCGAATAGCGAATAGTGAGACAGGCGCTTCGTACTATTCGCTACTCGCTATTCGCCCTATTCAACAATCACCAGCGGTTCGCCGAACTCGACCGGCTGGCCGTCCTCGAACAGAATCTGGATCACCGTGCCGGCGCGCGGCGACGGAATCTGATTCATGGTCTTCATCGCTTCGATGATGAGCAGCGTTTCGCCGGCTTTCACCTTGGCGCCGATTTCGACGAACGGCTTGGCGCCGGGTTCCGGGCTGCCATAGGCGGTGCCGACCATGGGAGACTTCACCACGCCCGGGTGTTTGGCCGGATCGAGCGGGACTTTCGCCGATTCACCAACCGGCTGCGGCGCTGCACTGGCCATACGCGATGCGGCAGGCGCTGTGGGCGTCGCGGCGGTGCGCGCGACGCGCACGCGCTGGCCGTCCTGCTCGATCTCGATTTCGGTGAGGCCGGTTTCGTCCAAAAGCTTGGTGAGCTCGTGGATCAACTCGTGGTCGACTAGCGGTGTCGACGAAGCTGTCTTGGGCGATTTTGCCATCAATCGTTTCCGGTTCAGCGTTTTTCTTTGGCGCTGATCATGCCGGCAAGCCCCGTGATGGCCAGCGCATAGCCCTCGATGCCGAAGCCGCAGATCATCGCCTTCGCCACCTTGGACATATAGGAATTGTGCCGGAAACTTTCGCGCTGGTGGATATTGGTGATGTGGATTTCGATCACCGGCAATTTTACCGCCAGCAGAGCGTCCATGATGGCGATGGATGTCGTCGTGTAGCCGGCCGCGTTTATCACGATGCCGTCGGCCTTTTTGGCGCGGGCTTCCTGAATCCAGTCGATCAGCACGCCTTCCTGGTTCGATTGGCGGCACACCACCTCGATCCCGAAACGCTTGCCGGTGGCGCGGCACAGCTTGTCCACGTCGGCGAGCGTGGCGCGGCCGTATTTTTTCGGCTCGCGCGTGCCGAGCAAATTCATATTCGGGCCGTTGAGGACGTAAATTGTTTTAGCCATGACTATTGGGGGCGCGGCCGCGGCGTTGGGTTAAGGCTATGGGACGTTCCGCGCTTTATAGGTGGCCCCGGCGCCAAGGGGAAGCCCGGATCGCGTAAAGGCTTAAGGCCGGGCGGGGCCAAGCGCTGGACCGAGTATTTGTGTCTCGGCGGCGACCCAGTCGATGACATCCGTGATTGCCGTTAACCTTCTTCGGCCCGTGGCCTGGGCCTTGGTATAGATGTCGATCTGGCGGTCGGCGCTGGTTCCCTGAGCGACAATCGTATTCAGATGTTTAATGTCGGCGGCGCAGCCGAGCGCATCGACGTCCTCGGCGATGAAATCGAGCACCTGGTCGAGCCAGGCCTTGGCGGTCAGCGGCGAGCGGGCAAACGGATCGACGAAGGTGGCGGCGATGCCGTAGCGCTGGGCGTGCCACTTGTTCTCCTGCGTGATGGCACGTCCGACCCGATCGAAGCCGGTATTGAGCGCGCGGTCGCGGTCGAGCGCGCGCACCAGGCAGCGGAACAGAGCGGCGATCGCCACCGCATCGTCGAGCCGCGTGCAACTGTCGGCGACGCGCAATTCGACGGTCGGATTCGAAAGCGATGGCCGCAACGCCCACCAGATGTAACTCGCATCCGGAATGATCTTGGCCCACGCCAGTGCTGCGACGAATTCGTCGTAGTCCTGCTTGGTGCGGAACAGTTCTGGCAAGCCCGTGCGCGGCAGCTCGTCGTAAGCCGCCAGCCGGTAGCCGCACAGGCCTGTGAGATGGCCCTGCCAGAACGGCGAGGAGGTGGAGAGCGCCAGCAGCAGCGGCAGATAGGGCGTGAGCCGCATGATCAGATTAACGCGGGTGTCGATGTCGGGTACTTCGACATGCACATGCATGCCGCACAGCATGTTGCGGTAACCGAGCATCTGCAGATCGTCGATGATGGCGTCGTAGCGAACTTTTTTCGTGACCAATTGTTCGGGCCAATAAGCGAGCGGGAAGGTGCCCATGGCGGCAAGGCCGAGATTGCGTTCGCGTGCCGCCTCAGCGAGCGCGCGGCGATAATGCGTAAGATGGGCGCGGGCCTCGTTCATGCTGGCGCAGGGCGGCGTCGCCACCTCGATCTGCGACTGCAACATTTCGGTCATGACGCGGTCGCCGAGCTTTTGCTGGGCGAATTTGAGGAATTTTTTGTCGATACGGCGCGCGGCCCGGCGCGTCTTGGCGTCGAACACGAAATATTCCTCTTCCATGCCGACCGAATACATGCGTGCAATAACTCGCCCGGGTGATGCCCGGTTCCAAACATACCGTGACGCAACAACGGCCGCCGGGTTAATACAAACGGCCGACGCAACCTCGCGCGTCATTGCCAGGCCGCCGCTTCTTAGCGGCGAGACCCGGTAATCCGTCGCTTTTCACTAAGAACATGGATGCGCGGGTCAAGCCCGCGCATGACGGAGAATTTAGTGTCAGCAGGTCGCCTTACCGCAGCGCGCGTTGTTGATTTTTTCCTGCAGCGCAGGGAGGCCGACGGCGCCGATCACCACGTCGGAGCCGATCACATAGCTCGGCGTGCCGTTCAAGCCGAGCGCCTCGGCGAGCTTGAAGCTTTCCTGCAGCGTCGCCTTCACTTCGGGGCCGGCTAGATCTTTTTCCATCTGGGCCATGTTCATGCCGACGTCCTTGGCGGCGGCGAGCGCGAGCGCCTTGTTCGCCTGACCGCGGCCGCCCATGAGTTTCTGGTGGAACTCGAGGTATTTTTTGCTGGTCTTGTCCTGCATGTTGACCGCGATGGCGACTTCGGCCGCTTCCACCGAACCTGGTCCGAGCACGGGGAATTCCTTGAGCACCACTCTAAGCTTGGGATCGGCCTTCATCAGCGTGAGCATGTCGATCATGGCGCGCTTGCAGTAGCCGCAATTGTAATCGAAAAACTCGACGAAGGTGACGTTGCCTTGCGGATTGCCCAGATTGACCTGGCGCGGCGATGAGAACAGCGCCTGCGCATGAGTCTTGACGGCGGTTTTGTGTTTTTCGGATTCGGCTATGCTCTGGCGCTTCTCGAGTTCGGCCATCGCCTCCTGCAGCACTTCCGGGTGCGCGACCAGATAGTCGCGCACGATGCGCTCGATCTCGCTTTTCTGCGGCGCGGAGAACTCGGCGGCGCGTGACGCTTGCGGCACGGCAATGGCCAGCAACGCGGCGCAGAGGGCAGCGAGGAGGCGCGGGCTCGATGTCATAGGACTTGTCCTTGTGGTCATCAGTTTCGGGCGTTTGTCGGTTTGACGTTGACGATGTCGTCGGCGCGCACCCAGGCCGGCGAGCCGATTGGCAGGCGGGTCTTGGCGCGCGTCGCAAGCTGACGCGCCGTCTTGACGTCGCCGCGGGTGAAGGCTGCCTGCGCGGCGGCCAGATCGGCATTGGCGAGGTCGCCCTTGCGGCCATAGGCCATGGCGAGCTGGCTATAGGCTTCCGGCGCCTCGGGCTCGCGGTTGATGGCCGAGCGCAACAGCGCGACCGCTTCCTCGGCGACAGCTTTATTGTTGGTCGCGATCAGCGCCTGCGCCAGCATGATATCGATCAGCGGAGCGCCATGCGCGAGCTGCACCGCGCGGCGCAGCGGCGCAATCGCTTCGGCCGGACGGCCGCCTTCGAGCAGCGCCTGACCCTTGAGTTCCTGGAAAAAAGGATTGCCCGGCTGCGCCGCAATCAAGCCGTCGATCTGCGCGATGGCCTTGTGCAAATCTGAATGACGGTAGGCCGAGATGGCAAGGGCATAGCGTGCAGGCAGACTGTGGTCGCCGAGCGGATAACGGCGTGCAACCGTGTCGGGCGGTTCCAGGAATCCGGACAATTTGGCGCGCATCATGTCGTGACGCAGTTGCAACTCGGCTGAATCCTTGCGGTCCCAATAAGGGCTCGTTTTGCCCATCGTCTCAAGCGCGGCGACGCGGTCGGCGGGCAATGGGTGCGTCTGCATATAGGGATCGATAAAGCGCGAATTGAATAAGGATTCGTTGCTCAGCCGCTTGAACAATTCCACCATGCCGCGGGGCGACTGGCCGGTGGCGGTGAGGAACTTCACGCCGGCATGGTCGGCCTGGTCTTCCTGGGTGCGGATATAGGCGAGCAGGGAGCGCATGATGGCCGACTGCGGCGCCATGACAGCCGCGGCGCCGGCATTGCCGATCCCGCTGGAGCCGCCGGAGCGCGCGCCCGCGACCATGGCGCCGATGCTGGCCATCATGGCGATAATCGATGCGGTTTGCGCCGTGGCGAGCTGCTCGCGCAGACGCGCCAGATGGCCGCCCGCCAGATGGCCGGTTTCGTGCGCGAACACGCCGATGATTTCGTTCGGCGTCTTGGCATCGAACAGCGCACCGGCATTGATGAAGATGTGACGCCCGTCCATGACGAAGGCGTTGAAGGCGCGGTTGCTGATCACGACCACGCGCACGTTCTGCTTGGCAAGGCCGGCCGCCTTCAGGATCGGCTGCGCGTATTCGCGCAACAATTGCTCGATCTCGGTGTCGCGGATGACCGGCAAGCCGCGCAGCGCCTGGTCCTGGGCGTGCGCCGGCGCGGCCGCGGGGACGACGCCGGCACTGGCAATGGCAAACGCCGTCACCAGCGCCACGGCGCGGCTTGCGGCGCGCCCCGCTGGCGTGGCGCTCTGCGTCCTGATAGGTGTGCCGTCTTCGATCATGCCGAATTTTGCCAATGGATAGGCGTGAAACTAGTGACGCGCCCGATAGCGGTCAACGCGACTTAAATCACGACTGAGTCATGAAAAGCGCCTGCGCGCCAATCAAGCCCAAGAAACCGCCGAATACGGCAACAGCGGGGCGGTGGCCTCCGGACAGTCTGAAAACCCATGCTTGAGACGGCAAAACACCTGTTGATGCCCTCCAAACGCAGCAATGTGCCGCCGTTTATGGTCATGGACGTGATGGCGGCGGCGGCGGCTATCGAGGCCACTGGCGGCCGGGTCGTGCACATGGAGGTGGGCCAGCCGGCGCAACCTGCGCCGGCGACGGCGCTGGCGGCGGCGCAAGCGGCGCTTGTGCACGGGCGCATCGGCTATACCGAGACGCTCGGGATACCGTCGTTGCGGGCAGCGATCGCCCGCCATTACGCCGAGACGTACGATTTTGCGCTCGATCCCGCCCGCGTGGTGGTGACCACCGGCTCCTCGGGCGGTTTCATTCTGGCGTTCTTGGCGCTGTTCGAGCCGGGCGACCGGGTGGCGCTGGCCAATCCCGGCTATCCGCCCTACCGGCATGTTCTCTCCGCGCTTGGCTGCGAGCCGGTGCTGATCGAGACATCCGAACGGACGCGCTGGTCGCTGACCGGCAAGGCGTTGATCGCCGCACACCGCCAGGCGCCATTGAAAGGCGTCGTGATCGCCAGTCCGGCTAATCCGACCGGCACCATGATGGATGCCGACGCGCTGGCGCAGCTCATTGCGGTGGCGGAAGCCGAAGGCATCCGCGTGATCTCCGACGAGATTTATCACGGCCTCGACTACGCATTTGCCGCCGAGACCGCGGCGAATATGTCGGCGCAATCATTGGTGATCAATTCGTTCTCGAAATATTTCTGCATGACCGGCTGGCGCGTCGGCTGGATGGTGGTGCCGGACAGCTTGGTGCGCGCGGTCGAGCGGCTGCAGCAGAACCTCGCCATCTCGGTGCCGACGCTGGCGCAGATCGCGGCCGAGGCCGCATTCGACGGCAAGCCCGAGATGGAGGCGGTCAAGCACGGTTACGAGGAGAACCGCCGCATCCTCACCGAGGGCTTGCCGAAAGCCGGTCTCGATAAATTCCTGCCGGTCGACGGCGCGTTCTATCTCTATGCGGATATTTCGCGGTTCTCGAATGACAGTCTGGATTTCGCCAAGCGCATGTTGAATGAGGCGGGCGTGGCGGCGACGCCCGGCATCGATTTCGATCCGGTCAACGGCCACAATTTCCTGCGCTTCTGTTACGCAGGCTCGGCGGCCGAAATGCACGAGGCGGTGGCGCGGATCGGGAAGTGGCTGAAGGCGTAAGCCATTGTTCGCTCATTCCCGCGCAAGCGGACGGTTTGATGTGAGTCAATGCGCAGGCCGAGCTTTTTAGAGAAAATCAAAACTGTAATTTTGTGATTGAGCGCCAGGCTTTCGAGCATGGTGCGACGCGCACGCTAAGCAATTGAATCAGCAACATAAAGGAGCGCTCCGATGCGAAACGCCATCAGGCACGTCGCGATGGTCGGTCTGCTGGCGGGTTTCGCCGCCCCGGTATTTGCCGCTGACCCGCAGTCCATCGACTGGCCGAAAATTCCAGTAAAGTCGGTTACATTGTTCTATCCCGGGCGCGTCGAACATTTACGAGGTCACTTTGTTCAGCGCGTCCATGCAGAAGCGCTATGCGCGCTATCGGGGCCGGCGTGAAATCCCGAACTAACAACCGCGCGCGCCGCGGCGCCTACTTTCTCTCAGCTGGGCCGCGCTTGTCGTCTCTGTTGGACATGCACTTGTCCATGAATGTTTTGCGTTTGGCGCCGGTGAGCTTCTGATCGTCGGCGCCGAATTTGCAGGTCTCCATTTTCTGCGCCTTGGTGAGCGCGGACGCCGGGCTCGCCAGCAGCAGGAGAGGGAACAGGCCGATGATGGCTGCGGTTCGTAACATCGTCAGAACTCCTTTAAGGGCCGCAAGATGGAATCACATGCCGTATATTAGCGCAACGCCGCGGCAATGTTGCCGCCATCGACGGTGGTGATGCCGGCGGTGGTCTTGAGCGCCAGCGCCTGGGCGAGGAAGGCTTGCGCGACATCTTGCGCGGTGACTTCGCGCGTCAGCAGATTGCCGCTCATATAATCTTGTTCGCTCAGGCCGCGCGCCTTCGAGCGCTCCTTGATGAACTCGTCGGTTAAAATCCCCGAGCGGATGCGGTCAGCGTTCACGCCATTGGCGCGGATGCCGTCGGCGCCGTAGTCGAGCGCGTATTGCCGCATGAGGTGCAGCGTGGCCGCCTTGGGCAGGCCGTAGGGGCCGAAATTGGCGCCCGGGTTCACCGCCTGCTTCGACACATTGAACAGAAGGCAGCCGCCGGTGTCTTGCGCCAGCATGATCTTCACGCCGGCTTGCGCCACCTTCTGATGCGCGAAGAAATTCAGCTCAAAACTCGCACGCAACTCGGCTTCATCGACCTCGCCTATTCTGCCCTGCCAGGCGGCGCCGGCATTCGACACCACGATATCGACACCGCCGAAAGCGGCGATGACCTGGTCGAAGGCGGCGCGCACGGACGTGGCATTGGTGACATCGCATGCGATCGCGAGAGCGTTGCCGCCAATCGCCTTGGCTTGTGCATCCGCCGCCTTGGGATCGAGATCGAGCAGTGCCACTTCGGCGTCGGCCGCGGCGAACAGCTTGGCGGTGGCGGCACCGATGGCGCCGCCCGCGCCGGTGATGACCGCGACCTGGCCTTCAAGGGCTAGCTGTTTGCGCGCGCCCAGCTTGGCCAGTTCCAGCGACCAATATTCCATATCGAACATGTCGGCTTCGGTAATCGACGTAAAACGGCCGATGGCTTCGGCGCCGGCGATGCCCTCGATTGCGGCCTCGGCAATGTCGGCGGCGATGCGGGCATCCTTGGCGCTGGCGCCCAGACCGAACAGGCCGAGCCCCGGCACCAGCACGACGCGCGGCAGCGGATCGTGCATCGTAGCGCCGGGGGCGCGCTTCTTGTTGCGTTCGAAAAACGCTTTGTAGGTGTCGATGAATTGCTGCGCCGCCTTGTGCGCGGAATTTTTGAAATCGCCGAGCTTGCCGGCTTGCGGCGGCGGGACGATCAGCGGCCAGGATTTCGTGCGGATGGCGTGGTCGGGCGTCAGCACGCCGGCGCTAGCATAACGCGCGACATCCTTGCCGTTGACGTAATCGATGATTTGTTCGCTGGTGCGGAATTCTAGGATCAGGCGCTTATGCGCGCCGGTGCCGCCTGCATCGCGCAAGCTGCAGGTGCCGCGCAGGATCGGCGCAACGTCGGTCGCGGACGCGATTTGTTGCGGCAGCTTCGCGCTCGCAAGCGCTTTGCGATTTTTCTGCAAACGGTGTTCGGCCAGCGTGACCATCTCGATCATGCGCTCATAGGCCTCGCGCGCAGTCGCACCGAAAGTGAAGATGCCGTGCTTGTCGAGAATCAGGCCTTCGACCTTTGGATTTTTGTCGAACACGCTGGCTGCAACATTGGCCAGCGCGAAACCCGGCATGATGTAGGGCACGAAGCCCATGCGCGCGCCGTACACTTCCACGCACAGCGCTTCGCTGTTGGGCTGATCGATCAGGCTGAGCACCGCGGTGGAATGGGTGTGGTCGACGAATTTCGCCGGGACGAAAGCATGCAGCAGCGTTTCAACCGAGGGCGAGGGCGACTGCGGATCGAGCAAAGTGGAGCGCAGCACTTGCGCCATGTCGTCGTCGGTCAGCGCATTACGCGCGCGCAAGCTGCGCAGTGCCTCAAGCCGCACCGCCGGCATGCCGGGTGGCTCGATTGAGCCCATGTCCCAGCCGGAGCCCTTGATGTGTAGGCCTGCGACATTCTCGCCCACGAGGTCGCGCGCCGTCGTCTTTACGGATGTGTTGCCGCCGCCATGCAGCACAAGCTTGCGATCGCGGCCGAGCAGGCGCGTGGAATAGACCCGCAATGCCAAATCTTCGGCAATGCCGGCCTTGCCATAGCGATCGATCGCGGCCTTGGCGTCGCCTTCGATCCAGGCGGATTTCATTATTTCAGGCGCATGATCTTTTGGATCATGCGCTAGTCCTTATCGCCGATCAGGCGCTTGCCCCACCAGCCGCGCTTGGGCGTGCCGGTCTCGTCGCTCGCGGTGCTGGAGATCACGGGCGCCGGCGATGGCGACGCACCGGCGGCGGAGATCGGGGCCGGTTCGCGGATGGTCGAGCGCCGGCGCGGCGTCTCTTGTGGCGGAGCGCTCGCGGGATGCGGGGACGGCGGCGTATAGGCCGCTGGTGCGTAGGCGGGCGCGCTGTCGAAATTCGATGGCGGCTTGTCGAGGTCGGCGACCGCGCGTTGCACATCCGGTTCAGAGGCTGCTTCATTGGGATTGAATGGAGTGTCGCCATTGCGTTGCTTGTTGCGGCGTCCGCCGCGGCGGCCGCGGCGGCGGCGGCGGCGGCGGGTTTCGGGCGTATCGCCGCCTTCGCCATTGACCGGCGCGCCCGCCTGACGCGGCGGTTGGTCGAAGCCTGCTTCCTCGGGCGTGCCGCCGTCATGATCTTCGTGCGCGACGCTGTGTTCGGCCACGGTGTCACGGGTGAATGGCGGCGCGCTTTCGTGCGGTCCGCGCGCTCCACCTTCGCGCGCTGCGCCCTCGCGCGGCTCACCGCCGCGTCCGCGGCCGCGGCCACGCCGGCGACGCCTACGGCCGGCATCGCCGCCCGCTTCGCCTGGTTCGGCCTGGAGTTCGGCTGGCGCACCGATTTGTTCCACATGGCCTTCGCCGGTTTCGGCTTGCGCCGCGTGTTCGGCCTCGGGCTCATCCTCCGCCTCGGCGGCGGCATCGAGCACGTCTTCATCCGCTTCGAGCGGCGAACTCATTTGCGGCTGCGCCGCCGCCAAGGCCTTGGCGGCCTCGATGGTGTGAACTTGATCGCCGCGGTCGACGATATAGGACTGCTGCGCGTTGACCGTCGCATCGGCGGAAATGGTGATGACGATTCGGAAGCGTTCTTCCAGCACGCGCAGATGGCCGCGCTTGTGGTTGAGCACATAGAGCGCCACTTCCGAGCGCGTGCGCACGATCAGATTATGCGTGGCGCCCTTGTTGAGCATTTCCTCGATGGCGCGCAGCAATTGCAACGCGACCGACGACACCGAGCGGACATGGCCGGAGCCGCCGCAGATCGGGCATTTTTCGGTCGAGCTCTCCAGCACCGAGGTGCGGATGCGCTGGCGCGACATTTCCAAGAGGCCGAAATGCGAGATGCGGCCGACCTGGATGCGGGCGCGGTCGTGTTTGAGCGCGTCCTTCATGCGGCGTTCGACCGCGCGGTTGTTGCGGCCTTCGTCCATGTCGATGAAGTCGATGACGATGAGGCCGGCAAGATCGCGCAAGCGCAATTGGCGAGCGACCTCGTCGGCTGCCTCGCAATTGGTCTTGAGCGCGGTGTCCTCGATGTGGTGCTCGCGCGTCGCGCGCCCCGAATTGACGTCGATGGCGACCAGCGCTTCGGCCTGGTTGATGACGATATAGCCGCCGGAGCGCAGCTGCACGGTGGGCGAGAACATGGCGTCGAGCTGGCTCTC
Source organism: Pseudolabrys sp. (assembly GCA_009694265.1). Lineage (GTDB taxonomy): Bacteria > Pseudomonadota > Alphaproteobacteria > Rhizobiales > Xanthobacteraceae > Pseudolabrys. The sequence continues at coordinate 38,662 of SHVM01000007.1, read as the reverse complement.
GATGCCCCAGCGCGTGAACAATGGCTGGCTGTCCTTGTAATGCTTCACATGCTTGGCATGGCTCGGCATCAGCATGCGCATAAATTCGCGCGCTTCCTTGTAGCCGGCGTCGCCCGACACGATGATCTCGTCGATGTCCTTGCTGTAGAGATCGCGGATCGAGCGCTTGGTTAGCGAGCCTTCCTCGTAAGTGAGCTTGGGCGCCATGGATTTGAGCGTGAGATCGCGCACGGTCTCCCACAGGCGCAGCAGATATTCGAAATCGCGTTTGACCTCCAGCTTGGTGCGGCTGGCGCCGGCGGTGCGCAGGATGACGCCCATGCCTTCCGGCACCTGCAGTTCCTGGGCGATTTCCTTCAAGCGGCTGCGGTCTTCGCCGCTGGTGATTTTGCGGCTGATGCCGCCGCCACGTGCGGTGTTGGGCATCAGCACCGAATAGCGCCCCGCGAGCGATAGATAGGTCGTGAGCGCCGCGCCCTTGGAGCCGCGCTCTTCCTTGACCACCTGCACCAGCATGACCTGGCGGCGCTTGATGACCTCTTGAATTTTATACTGGCGGCGGAAGCGCGGCGCGCGTTCCTGCGCTTCCTCCAGCGCGTCGGCGCCGCCGACGGATTCCACCGCTTCGTCCTCGTGGTGGTCTTCGCCATTGCCGTTTTGCGTAGGCTCGGCGGCGTGGTTTTCAGCGCCGCTCATGGCATCGGGGGCCAGATGATCGCCGCTCTCGCCGTGATTGTCGCCGCCTTCCGGGGCAGGGGCCGCTTCGGCGGCGGGGATCTCGCCGTTTTCACTGCGATGTTCGGCAGCGTTCTCCCGCGCATTTTCTTGCGCGGCGTCTTGCGCCTCTTGCGACGGCTCCACAGTCGCAATCGCGGACGCGCTCTCCGCGATCTGCTCGGCGGTCTCGTGACCGGCATCTTGGCCCGGCATGGCCTCGCCGGCTGGAATCTCGGCGGCTTCGCTGACCAGCGGCTCGGTGCGCACCGGATCGCGCGGGCGGCCGGAGCGCGAGCCGCGGTGACGGTTGCGGCCGCCGCGCCGGCTGGCGCGGTTGTCGGCATCGGCGTCGGCGGCGCGCGCGTCGCTTTCTTCCTGCGCGATCAGCGCCTGCCGGTCGGCGACCGGGATCTGATAATAGTCGGGATGGATTTCCGAGAACGCCAGGAAGCCGTGGCGGTTGCCGCCGTAATCGACGAAGGCCGCCTGCAGCGACGGCTCAACGCGCGTCACCTTGGCGAGATAGATGTTGCCGCGAAGCTGCTTGCGGTTAGCGGACTCGAAGTCGAATTCTTCGACGCGGTTGCCGCGTAGCACCACAACCCGGGTCTCCTCCGGGTGGGTCGCGTCGATCAGCATTTTGTCGGCCATGGGAAATTCTCACTGAGGCGGACGCGCCCGCGTTCTCGCGCGTCTTTGACGGCGCGAGGCGACGCAAGGGGGCGGTGGCCTGATAGGTGTGGAGGGGATCGGGCGCGGTTTGACGCCAAAGCCGGCCAGGATTCGAAATTTGGCCCATAACAAAACGCGCGCTCACGAGTGTTTCGCGAGAGCGGTGGACCTCGAATTGCCTTTGCTGCGACATTGGCAGCATAAAACTGCGACCTGTAGCTCTGCGGCCGCGCCGATAGAAGCGCCGCCGAGGTTTCTCATCGCTCACGGTCTGGATGCGAATAGCCAGTGTGGCCAAACGCTGTTCCGGATGTCCTTCACAAGGGTTTCGGCTCGCTTCGCCGTCCGTTCGCCCGACCCCTCGAGGGGACGACACTGGACTGGCGGGCCGGGGGCCCGAACGCGGCACAACCGGAACTTAATAACCGTCAGCAAGACCTATGTACGTCGCTATGCCCCGGCTGGCAAGGGAAGCTTGTATGTTGGTCATACTGCGTCACAGAACGCCGCTTTTGCTCAACTTCCCTTAACCCAACTACCCCCTAATGGAGTAAAACACCCCCGAAAGGGTCGGATTCGTGACCGTCCGTATCGCCACCACCGTCTGCGCCTTAAGCGCCGTCCTGCTCGCCGCGACGGCCATCGCGGCCGAGCGCAACAGTGTCGTGCGCAAGACCGTGCCGGCGGCCGAATCGCTCCCGGTCGCCACCGATGTGCGCATCGGCGGCGACGACAGGCAGACGCGCTTTGTCGTGGACCTGTCCCAGAAGATCGATGTGGCCGCCTTCGCGCTCACCAATCCCTATCGGGTGGTGATCGACCTGCCGCAGGTCGCCTTCAAGCTTCCCGCCAAGGCCGGCGAACAGGGCCGCGGGCTGGTGAAGGCGTTCCGCTACGGCCTGATCATGCAGGGCGGCTCGCGCATCGTGCTCGACACCAAGGGTCCAGTGCGCCTCGACAAGGCCTTCGTGCTCGATGCCGCCGCCGGCCAGCCGGCGCGGCTGGTGCTCGACCTGTCCGCCACCGACCGCGACAGCTTCATGCGCACGATTTCGCTGGAGAACCGCTCGGCGCGCAGCCCGCCGAACAAGCCCAGTGAACCGGCGCCGAAAACTGCCGGCGACGCGCGCCCGCTGATCGTGCTCGACCCCGGCCATGGCGGCATCGATAACGGCGCCAAGGCGGCGAGCGGCGAATTGGAGAAGGACCTGGTGCTGCAATTCGCGCTGCTGCTGCGCGACAGACTTGAGAGAAGCGGCAAATACCTGGTGGCGATGACGCGCAGCGACGACACCTTCATTGCGCTGGCCGAGCGCGTGCGCTTTGCCCGCGGACACAGCGCCGCGCTGTTCGTCTCGATCCATGCCGATTCCATTCCGCGCAGCGAGGGCCTGGCCGAAGGCGCCGCGGTCTATACGCTGTCGGAAAATGCCTCGGATACGGAGGCCGCCCGGCTGGCGGAAGCCGAGAACCGGGCGGATGCGATTGCCGGCGTCGATCTCACCGCCGAGCCGGACGATGTCGCCAATATTCTGGTCGATCTGGCGCAGCGCGAGACCAAGACCTATTCCATGCAATTCGCCCGCTTAGCTGTGGGCGAGCTCAAGAGCGCGGCCAGGCTGCACAAGCATCCCATGAAGGCTGCCGGCTTCAAGGTGCTGACAGCGCCGGATGTGCCCTCCGTGCTGGTGGAACTTGGCTATATGTCGACCAAGGACGATCTCAAGCTGCTGACCTCGGCGGCCTGGCAGGCCAAGACCGCGGCGGCGCTGGCGCAGGCGGTCGACACCTATTTTACGACCCGTCTGGCCGGCGGGGGTGCCAAATGATGCGGAAGCGGCCTAAGTTTCAACATAAAACAGCGTCATTCTAGCGCCTTGCCGTGCTTTCGGCGGAAGACTGCGACAGCCGCTGGCGGACACGAGGCGGGACCCTACGTTCATGAAGCTCCTTCTGCGCTTCCTAGGATTTCTGTTCGCGGCCGGCACCATCCTGTTCGTGGTCGGTGTCGCCGGCGCCGCCGGCTTGCTGTGGCATTTCTCCAAGGACCTGCCGGATTATTCCCAGCTGCAGGATTACGAACCGCCGGTGATGACGCGCGTGCACGCGGCCGATGGCTCGCTGCTCGGCGAATATGCGCGCGAGCGCAGGCTCTATATTCCGATCCAGGCCGTGCCGAAGCTGGTGATCAACGGCTTCCTCGCCGCCGAGGATAAGAACTTCTACGAGCATGGCGGGCTGGATTTCACCGGCATCGCGCGCGCCGGCGTCAACTATATCCAGAGTTACGGCTCCGGCCGCAGGCCGCAGGGCGCTTCGACCATCACGCAGCAAGTCGCCAAGAACTTCCTGTTGACGAACGAGGTTTCGTTAGCGCGCAAGATGAAGGAGGCGCTGCTGTCGCTCAAGATCGAGCGCACCTACAGCAAGGATAAGATCCTCGAGCTTTACTTGAATGAGATATTTCTGGGGCTTGGCGCCTATGGCATCGCCGCCGCCTCATTGGTTTATTTCGATAAATCCGTGAATGAATTGACGATTCCCGAAGTCGCCTATCTGGCGGCGCTGCCGAAGGCGCCGAACAATTATCATCCGTTTCGCGCGCGCGAGCGTGCCATCGAGCGGCGCAATTGGGTACTCGATCGCATGGCGGAGGCGGGCTTCATCAAACCCGCCGACGCCGACAAGGCCAAACGCAGCTCACTCGGCTTGGCGCAGAAGGCGGCCAGCACGCATACTTTCAACGCGGAATATTTCACCGAGGAAGTCCGCCGCGAGCTGTTCGCCCGCTACGGCGAGAAGAAGCTTTACGAGGGCGGCCTGTCGGTGCGCACCACGCTCGACACCAAATTGCAGGTGCTGGCGCGCAAGACGCTCACGCAAGGGCTGGTGAATTTCGACGAGGGGCAGGGCTGGCGCGGCCCGGTCAACAAGATCGACATTTCCGGCGATTGGGGCACCAAGCTCGCTGAGGTCAAGGCGCTGTCCGACGTGGCGCCGTGGCGGCTCGCGGTGGTGCTGGAGTCCAGCGATCAGTCGGCCCGCATCGGCTTGCAGCCGGGGCGCGAGCCGGGCGGCTATATCAGCAAGGAACGCACGATCGGCATTCTTCCGCTCGAGGGCGTGCGGTGGGCCAAGAGCGGCGGCAAGGCGGTGAGCAAGGTCGGCCAGGTCGTGAACCCCGGCGACGTTATTTATGTGGAGCCGGCCAAGAACGAAGGCCAGTTCCGCCTGCATCAGGTGCCGGAAGTTTCCGGCGCGATGGTGGTGGAGGACCCCTGGACCGGGCGCGTGCTCGCCATGGTCGGTGGCTTCTCCTACGACCAGAGCCAGTTCAACCGCGCGACGCAGGCGCTGCGCCAGCCCGGCTCCTCGTTCAAGCCGCTCGTCTATGCCGCGGCGCTCGACAACGGCTATACGCCGTCCACCGTGGTGCTCGACGCGCCGCTTGAAATCGATCAGGGCCCCGGTCTCGCCACGTGGAAGCCGGAAAATTACGAAGGCAAATTCTACGGGCCGTCCACGCTGCGTTTCGGCCTCGAACATTCGCGCAACGTGATGACGGTGCGGCTGGCGCAGGATGTCGGCATGCCGCTGATTGCGGAATACGCTAAGCGATTCGGCATCTATGACGACCTGCCACCCTATCTGTCGTTTGCGCTCGGCGCCGGCGAGACCACGCTGCTGCGCATGGTCACGGCTTACGCGATGTTCGACAATGGCGGCCGCCGCGTGAAACCGACGCTGGTCGACCGCATTCAGGACCGCTACGGCCACACCGTCTATCGCCACGACGAGCGCGAATGCATCGGCTGCGACGCCAAGAAATGGGCGAACCAGCCGGAGCCTTCGCTGATCGACCGGCGCGAGCAGGTGCTCGACCCGATGACCGCCTATCAGATCACCTCGATGATGGAAGGCGTGGTCCAGCGCGGCACCGGCACCGCGGTGCGCGAGGTCGGCAAGCCGGTGGCGGGCAAGACCGGCACCACCAACGAAGAGAAGGACGCCTGGTTCATCGGCTACACGCCGGACGTCGTGGTCGGCGTCTATATCGGCTACGACAAGCCGCGCCATCTGGCGCGCGGCGCGACCGGCGGCCATCTGGCGGCGCCGATCGTGAAGGAATTCCTGAAAGTCGCGCTGGCCGATAAGCCGGGCGTGCCGTTCCGCGTGCCGCCCGGCATCAAGCTCGTCCGCGTCGATTCCAAAACCGGTCTGCGCGCCGGTCCCGGCACCGAAAAGGCGATCCTGGAATCCTTCAAGCCCGGCACCGCGCCTCCCGACAGCAATTCGCTGATCGGATTCGATAACGGCCAGGGTGGCGATAGTCCCAACCGGGCCTGGGGTGCGGGCGTATCTCCCGACCGGCCGGTGCGCGGGCTCTATTGACCGCTTCCGCGCCAGTTGCACCGGCGCGCTTGCTTCGTTACATCCCTCTCACAAAATCTAAACGCCGCTTGAGCGGCCATGGAATTGAGCATGCGCGCGGAAACCACGAATCTCGTCGAAGAGATCAAGCAGTCGGTACGACTGCTGAGGAGGCATCTTTGACGTCGATACCGCGACGCGCCGCCTGGCCGAGCTGAACAAGGCGGCCGAAGACCCCAATTTCTGGAACGACCAGGCCGGCGCGCAACGCACCATGCGCGAGCGCGATGCGTTGGAGGACCGACTCAATGCCATCGGCCGTATCGAGCGGGACCTCGACGACCAGCACACCATGATCGAGCTCGGCGAGGCCGAGAAGGACGCCGCAACGGTCGCCGAGGCGGAAGCCGGTCTCAAGCGCCTGAAGGTGGAAGTGGCGCGGCGCGAGCTGGAGGCGCTGCTGTCGGGCGAGGCCGATGCCAATGACTGTTACCTTGAAGTTCACGCCGGCGCCGGCGGCACCGAGAGCCAGGACTGGGCCGGCATGCTGATGCGCATGTATGTGCGCTGGGCCGAGCAGCACGGCTACAAGGTCGAGTGGATCGAAGAGACCGAAGGCGAGGGCGCCGGGTTGAAGTCGGCGACCGTGACGATCAAGGGCCACAACGCCTATGGCTGGCTCAAGAGCGAGGCCGGTGTGCACCGGCTGGTGCGCATCTCGCCGTTCGATTCCAATGCGCGGCGGCACACGTCGTTCGCCAGCGTCGTGGTGTTTCCGGTAGTCGACGACCGCATCAAGATCGACATCAACGAGAACGATGTGCGCACGGATGTCATGCGATCAAGCGGCGCCGGCGGCCAGCACGTCAACAAGACCGAGTCGGCGGTGCGGCTCACGCATATCCCCACCAACATCGTGGTGAAGTGCCAGCAGGACCGCTCGCAGCACCGCAACCGCGCTATGGCCTGGGACATGCTGCGCGCCAAGCTGTTCGAAGCGGAGATGAAGAAGCGCGATGACAAGGCCGTCGCCGATCAGGCCGCCAAGACCGATATCGGCTGGGGCCACCAGATCCGTTCTTACGTGTTGCAGCCCTATCAGATGGTGAAGGACCTGCGCACCGGCGTGTCGACCTCCGACACCGGCGGCGTGCTCGACGGCGATCTCGACCCGTTCATGCAGGCGACGCTGGCGCAAAGGGCGTTTGGCGGCGGGCCGGACAGCGTCGAGGATGTGGAATAAAAATTCGCGCTAGACGTTGCCCAGCCGCAGTCCCGCGCGCAGGAATTTCTGCGGATCGACCGCCTCGCCGTCGATGCGCGTCTCATAATGCAAATGCGGGCCGGTGGAGCGGCCGGTCGAGCCGATCTTGCCGAGAGTCTGCCCGATGCGCACCGCTTGGCCCACTTTGACGTCGATTTGCGACATGTGGCCGTAGCGCGTGGAAAATCCGTTGCCATGGTCGATCTCGACCATATTGCCGTAGCCGCCCTGCCAGCTGGCGATGCTCACCGTGCCATTGGCGGTGACGCGAACGGGATCGCCTTTGTCGCCGCGCAGATCGATGCCGGTGTGAATCGCAGGCCCCTTCATGAACGGGTCCATGCGCATGCCGAACGGCGAACTCATATCGACATCGCCGACCACCGGCTTGCGTACCGGAACCGCGATGAGCGTATGCGAATATAGATTGACCTGCGCGCGCGCGACATGAATGCGGTAGAGCTGGCGCTCGAAGGCGCTGGCGCCCGATTGCGGCGCCTTGAGCGGCACGAACGGGCCGCCGACCGCGGAGTTTTCCGGCGCCTTGCCGACATTGACGCCGAGGTCGCTGAGCACGCTGCGCATGCGCCGCGCCTTGGTGTCGATCTGCTCTTCCAGATCGGTGAGCGCGGCGGTCTGCTTGCGCTCGACCTTGTCGAGCGAAAACGCGACCCGCGCCAGAATGCTGTCGAGCCCGCCGCCATTGGCACGGTCGGCGATGCGGGTGATGCTTGCCGGCAGTTCGCGCGATTGCAGCCGCGCCTCACGGTCGGGTGGGGCGACGAAGATCACCGTGTCGTTGATGGGCGAAGGCCTGACCGGCTTCGGCGCTTCCACCGGCGGCGCGATGCGTGCGGGCCGGATCGAGCCGGTGGCCGAAACGTCGCTCGAGAGCGCCGTGGTGCGCCGCTCCAACGTCGTTTGCCGTTGCATCAGCGTACTTAATTTCTGCTCGAACTGCTCCTGGTCGAGCAATTGCCGGCTAGTGATGCGGTCGACCTGCGCGCGCAATTCCGCGATGCGGTCCTCATAGGCGAATTGCAATTCGGCCTGGCGTCCGATCAGCCGGGTGAGTACGGCGTCGGTGAACGCGAAATAAGTTCCGGTCCCGATTGACCATACGGCCATGGCCACCAAAGTGCCGACCACGATCCAGAACGCTACCGGGCCGATGCGGACCTGGCGTCCGCCATGCACCAGCGTGTAGCCGTCATGGAAACGGTGGAGGTGCTGGGACGCGCTGGCCGCCGATTGCCCCCGGCCATGGGCATAGTGGCTGGCATATTCGGCGTTCGAACGATGCGAATGGGACAGATGCGACATAAACGCTCCGCGCCGGGTCGGCCGCGGTCGCGCGGTGAGGCCAGCGTGCCGATATCAAACCGATATGGTTAAAAAACCGGAAATTCCCATCCGCGGGCGGTAAAATTGCGCTGTAAAAGCATGGGATTACAAGGCTAGCGCGGCTTCCAGAACTTCCTCGGCGTGGCCCGCTACGCTCACTTTCGGCCAGATCCGGACGATGCGGCCGGCGCCGTCGATCAGAAATGTCTTGCGGATGACGCCCATGTATTTGCGCCCATACATCGATTTCTCGCCCCAGGCACCATAGGCTTGCAGCATCGCTTTGGACTCATCGGATCCCAGCGCGATCTTCAATTTATGCTTGGTTTTGAATTTGTCCTGCTGCTTCACCGGATCGGCGGAAACGCCGAGGATTTCGGTCCCGGCTTTGGTAAAAGCGGCACGCAGCGCGGAGAATGCAACGGCTTGCTTGGTGCAGCCCGGCGTGTCGGCCTTTGGGTAGAAATAGAGGACCAAATTGCGGGTTTTGAAATCCTTGAGCGATACGCTTGTTCCGCCATCGCGGTCCAGGGTGAATGCGGGAGCCTTCGCACCCGCGGCAAGTTCGCGCGCCATATGCCTTCCTTTCGTCGTTTTCGACCGGTCAATGTCGGCAATGCCATTTGCGTCGGGTGGGCGCAACGGGTTCCATAGAACTGTGCCACGGGCCGTGCCGGGCGATTATCCGGCCGGGTTTAAAAAATGCGCGTTGCGCCGCATCAGCAAAATTTAAGGGCATGACGGGCAAAGACCACGATCACAAGCATCCAGCCCAGCACGCGCCGGCGGCAAGCCACGCGTCAAGCCACGCATCGCATCATCACGCGGCGCACGGTTCCGGCCGAAAGCGCTGGGGTGGGCTGCGCCGCGGGGTGGCCAGGTTTTTGCGCCATCGTTTCCTGCGCCGGCTGTTCTGGGCCACGGCGATCAGCGTTGCACTGGCGACGGTCGCAGTGCTTGGCCTGTGGTGGCGTCTGTCCAGCGGGCCGATCGAATTCGAAATGGCGACGCCGTGGCTGAAGGCGGCGATCGAGGATAATTTTGGCGGCAAGCATACGGTCGTGGTGGGCGGAACCCAGATCGAGCGTGACGAGAAGGGCCGCACGTCCTTGCGCCTCCGCGACATTGTCGTGCGCGACGGCGACGGCGCCTTGGTGGCGAGTGCGCCGAAGGCCGAAGTGGGCTTGTCCGGCATGAGCCTGCTGATGGGCCAAGTGCGGGCGTATAGTCTCAATCTGGTCGGCGCCGAAATGGCGGTGCGCATCGAGATCGACGGCCGCGTGACCGTCTTCGCAGGCGCCGATAAACGGCCGATCACCACCGCCGCGCCGGCACTGGCCCCGGCGCTGCCCTATCAGCCACCCGGCACCAGCTCGCCGCATACGGCATTGCGATCTGAACTCGAAGACTTGGCCGGGCTCATGGCCTGGATCGACGGCGTCAGCGCGACCGGTTTTGACGGTCACGATCTGCGCGAAATGGGTCTCAAGAACGGCAACCTGGTGGTCGACGACCGGCGCAACGGCAAACAGTGGACTTTCAATCAGATCAACGCGAGCCTGACGAGGCCCTCACAGGGCGGTGTGATCTTCCGGCTCGAGTCCGACAATTCCACGAGGCGATGGGTGGTGAGCGCGGCGATGCGCCCGCTTGCCGATGGTATTCGGGCGGTCGGGATCGAAGCCCGTAACGTTTCGCTACGCGACATTCTGCTGGCGATGCGGCTCAACGAAGGCTCCATCGACGCCGACCTGCCGCTATCAGCGAGCATACGCGCCGATATTTTGCCCGACGGCACGCCGCAAGTGGTGCAGGGTCAGTTGGTTGTGGACGCCGGCACCATTGTCGATCGCGACGAAGAGCACAGCCGGGTGGCGATCGACCACGCCGATTTCCGGTTCAATTGGGATGCGCGGCGGCGCACCTTGGTCGTTCCGTTCCAGATCAAATCGGGCAGCAATCAAATCATCATGCAAGCCACCTTGGAGGCGCCCACCGATCAGACCCACTGGTTGCTCAATATCTCGCGCGGCGATCCGGTTATCGATCCGGTTATCCTGGGATCGGCCGGTTTGTCCGACGACGAAGGTATCAGTATCAACCGGGTGGCGGTTCGCGCGCGCATCGATCCGGTGCGCAAACGCATCGATCTCGAACAGGGCGATTTCAGCCGTATCGATACGCGGCCCGCGCACAATGTCGGCGTCGCCGTCACCGGCAGCCTGGATTATTCGGGCGCCGAGCCGCATCTGGCGTTCGGCGTCGCTGGCACCCGCATGCCCATGGCGGTGATGAAACGGATGTGGCCAAATTTTGTGGCGGCCGCCGTGCGGGCATGGGTTGAAGACCACATTTCCGGCGGCATCGTCGAACGCGTGGTGGTTGCCGGCAATGCGCCGCTGCAAAGTTTCAAGAACAACGGTCCGCCGACCCCGGACGATGGACTCTCCGTCGATATCGAGACCATCGGCACGACCTTGCGTCCGATTGATAAATTGCCGGCCATTCGCGATGCCGATCTCACCGTACGGATCACCGGCCGTACCGCGACCATCAATCTTGGACGAGGCACCGTCGAGGTTTCCGGCCGCAAGCTCAACGTTGCGAGCGGCGTTTTCGAAGTTTCCGACACACATCTCAAGCCGGCGCCGGCGCGCGCAATTTTCCGCATCGACGGCGCCATGCCGGCCGCCGCTGCGCTGCTGGCCAGCGACGCATTGCACGACAGCGTCGGCATCACGCTCGATCCGAATGCGAGCCGCGGCACGATTGCCGCCCAGGTCACGGTCAAGGTGGCGATCGAAAAACATATGCCGAAGGACGCCGCGACCTATTCCATTATCGCCGATCTGACAAATTTCGCCGCCGACAAAATGTTGTTGGGCCAAAAGGTGGAAGCGTCGGTGCTGCGGGTGACGGCATCCAATGACGGCTATCAGGTCAAAGGCGACGTCAAGATCAATGCCACGCCGGGCACGATCGATTTGCATAAGCAGAAAGGCGAGCTGGGCGCCGGGCTGCGTTTGAACGCGACGATCGACGAAGCGGCGCGCCGCCGGCTCGGCATCGATTTCGGCGGCACCGTTACCGGCTCGATCCCCGTTAAGGTCACCGGCCGCGTCGGCGACGACACCCCGGACCCCCGCATGAGCGTGGAGGCCGATCTCACGCCGGTTAAGATCGACAATCTATTGCCCGGATGGGTGAAGGCGGCCGGCAAGCCCGCGCGTGCAACTTACACACTGACAAAGACCGGCAAATCGGTGCGTTTCGACGATTTGAGCATCGACGGTCCCGGTGTGGCGGTGAAAGGCTCGGTCGAAATCGACGCGGCCAGCGAGATTGTGTCGGCGAATTTTCCCGTGTTCAGTCTATCGGACGGCGACAAGGTTACGCTCAAGGCCGATCGCAGCGGCGACGGCGTTTTGCGCGTGGTGATGCGCGGCGATGTTTATGACGGGCGCAGTTTCGTGAAGGGGTCGCTGGCGGGCGTGCAGGAAAAGGGCAAGCGCAAGCAGACCGATCTCGATCTCGATATCAAGATCGGCACGGTGGCCGGCTATAATGGCGAGACGTTGCGCGGTCTCGATCTGCGACTGTCGCGCCGTGTTGGCCACATCCGTTCGTTCGCGATGAAATCCAAGATCGGGAGCGACACGCCGCTCAACGGCGATCTGCGCGTGCGCGCGCGCGATAATCACCAGGTCGTCTATTTCGAGACCGATGACGCGGGCTCGTTGTTCCGTTTCACCGACATGTACCCGCGTATGTTTGGCGGGCAGATATGGGTGGCGATGGACCCGCCGACCCAGGAGGAATCGCCGCAGATCGGCCACGTCTTTATCCGCAGTTTTTCCGTGCGCGGGGAGCCGGCGCTTGACCGCGTGGTGTCGGGGGCTCCCGGCGTCGACAAGAGCGGCGTGGAGTTTTCCGAGCTGCGCGCCGATTTCACCCGCTTTCCCGGTAAGATGGCGGTGCGCGACGGCGTCGTTCGCGGTCCGGTGGTGGGCGCCACCATCGAGGGGCAAATCGATTACGCCAAGAACGATGTGCACTTGCGCGGCACGTTTGTGCCGTTCTACGGCCTCAACAACATGTTCGGGCAAATCCCGATCCTCGGTGAATTTCTAGGCGGCAAAAACGAAGGCCTGCTCGCCATCACCTATGAAGCGGTCGGCCCGCCGGGCGCCCCGCGCATCTCGGTCAATCCGGTGACGGCCATTGCGCCCGGCCTGCTGCGCAAGTTCATCCCGTCGCCCGGCACGTTCGATCGCAATTTCATTCCGCCGACGCGCTAAACCGGCTTGAGCAACACGTGCTTCTTGCGGCCGAGCGAAAGCTTGATCACGCCGTCAGTCGTGAGGTCCTTCGGCGTCAGCATCATCTTCTCGCCGCTGACGGCTACGTCATTGACCTTGAGGCCGCCCGCCTTCACTTGGCGGCGCGCGTCGCCATTGGAACTGACCAATCCGGTCTTTTCCGCAAAGGCCGTGAGTACGCCGATGCCGCGTTCGAGTTCGGCGCGCGCGATCTCTACCGTCGGCAATGCCCCGGCAAACAAGCCTTCCTCGAAAGTCTTGCGCGAGGTCTCGCTGGCCTCGTTCGCGGCGGCGCGGCCATGCACCAGCGCGGTCGCTTCGGTGGCGAGCACTTTCTTGGCTTCGTTGAGATCTTGGCCCTGCAGCGCGCCAAGCCGCGCGATCTCGTCGAGCGGCAGAATAGTGAACAGCTTGAGGAAGCGCGCCACGTCGCCGTCCTCGGTGTTGCGCCAGTATTGCCAGTAGTCGTAGGGGCTCACCAGATTGGCGTCGAGCCAGACCGCACCGGCGGCGGTCTTGCCCATCTTGGCGCCGGACGAGGTGGTGATCAGCGGCGAGGTGAGCGCGAATAATTGCGCGTTCGTCATGCGGCGGCCGAGATCGATGCCGCTGACGATGTTGCCCCATTGATCGGAGCCGCCCATCTGCAAAATGCAGCCGGTGCGCTTGTTGAGCTCGACAAAGTCGTAGGCCTGCAGCACCATGTAGTTGAATTCGAGGAACGAGAGTTCCTGCTGGCGTTCGAGCCGCATCTTCACCGAGTCGAAGGCAAGCATGCGGTTGACCGAGAAATGCTTGCCGACATCGCGCAGGAAGTCGATGTAGTTGAGCTTGTTCAGCCAGTCGGCATTGTTGGCCATGATGGCATTGCCGCCGGCACCCTCGAATTTCAGGAACTTGGAAAAAATCGCGCGGATGCCGGCAAGGTTCTGCTCGATCATCGCGTCGGTGAGAATGCGCCGGCTTTCGTCCTTGCCGGATGGATCGCCGACGCGGGTGGTGCCACCGCCCATCAGCGCGATCGGCCGGTGCCCGGTCTGCTGTAGCCAATAGAGCATCATGATCGGTAGCAGCGAGCCGACATGCAGTGAGGCGGCGGTGCAGTCAAAGCCGATATAGGCGGTGATTTTGCCGGCCTTGGCGCGCGCGTCCAGCGCTTCCGGCTCGGACATCTGGTGGATAAAGCCGCGCTCGGCAAGAACGTTAAGAAAATCGGATTTATAGGCGCTCATGGTTCAGCCGGACATGATGGTGTTAAATCTCTTGGCGCCGGTGTAACAGGTCCGGCGTAAAGGAAAAGGGGTTCGGGCTTGGGCGTAGTCAAGGCTATCGGGTTGATGAGCGGGACCTCGCTCGACGGCGTCGATGTGGCGCTGATCGAGACCGATGGCGAGACCATCTCGGCCTTTGGGCCGACCGGTTACCGGCCCTATTCGGACGCCGAGCAGACCCTGCTGCGGGCGGCGCTGCAAGAAGGCGCCACATTAAGCGACCGCTGGGCGCGGCCGGGCGTGCTGGCCGAGGCCGAGGCTTTCGTCACCCGTGTGCATGCCGAAACGGTGGAGGATTTCCTCCGGACCGAGCACATTAACAATACGGACGTGGCCATTGTCGGTTTCCACGGCCAGACCGTACTGCACAAGCCGGCGGCGCGGCTCACCGTGCAGATCGGCGACGGCGCGGTGCTGGCGCGCCGTCTCGGCATTGCCGTTGCATATGATTTCCGTGCCGCCGACGTGGCCGCCGGCGGGCAGGGCGCGCCGCTGGTGCCGGTGTTCCATCAGGCGCTGGCACGCGATCTCGACCGCCCGCATCCGATTGCCGTGCTCAATGTCGGCGGCGTCGCCAATGTTACCTTTGTCGATGGCGGCGATCCCGTTGCCTGCGACACCGGCCCGGGCAACGCGCTGATCGACGATTTCATGCGCGCGCGCACCGGCGCGCCGCTCGACCGCGACGGCGATCAGGCCGCCAAGGGCAAAGCCGATGAGGGTTTCGTCGCGCGCGTGCTGGCCAATAAATTTTTCGACTTGCCCTGCCCGAAGTCACTCGACCGCAATGCATTTGCTTTCGCCAACATCGGATTGCCGGATTTTTCCGTGGTGGATGGCGCAGCCACCCTGTCGGCACTGACGGCCGCTTCCGTCGCGCGCATCGTGCGCCTGCTGCCGGAACCGCCGCACGCCTGGATCGTGGCCGGGGGCGGCGCGCGCAATCCGACTTTGATGCGGATGCTGGCCGAGCGGCTCAAGCCCGCGACGGTCGAGACCGCCGACGCAGCCGGCTGGTCGTCGCAATCGATCGAAGCGCAGGCCTTTGCTTATTTGGCGGTGCGCACACTCAACGGACTGCCGATCACGTTTCCGCAAACCACCGGCGTGGCCCAGCCGATGCCGGGCGGCGTGGTCGCGCGGCCTTAGCGCCGCTTTCGCGGAGGCCGTGATTTCTTTGTCAAAAACGCCGCGCAATAGCCCGGGCCGAATTCCCGGTAGTCGTTGGTGATCTCCTCGCCCTTGCAGATATTGCGGCGGGCGACGGCGTAGCCGTTATGCAAGAAAGTGCTGGGATCTTCCGAATGGTTCATGTGGGAATCGTGGTCCGCGGAGAAAAGGATTTCGTCCTCCCAGCGAAAGCCGTGCCACCTGATGTAGTCCCGGGCGGGCTTGGGCAATTTGGCGAATTGCTTGAGCGTATAAAAGTGGTCGAAGCCTTCGACGAACCGCCAGATTTTAGTGCCCTTGCGGATGAATTGGCCCGCAAAGACGCCAAGACCGTGACGCCTGCTTTTGTCGAGATAGGTTTTGACGAGCAGCATGGGTCACGACCCGAAGGTGCGCCCTAGGCCGCGGGCTTTCGTTCGGTCTTGAGCTGCTTGTCGAGATAAGCAGCGATCGAGGTGAGCAAGGTTTCCACCTTGCCGTCGAAGAAATGGTTGGCGCCTTGCACGATCTTCTGTTCGATCACGATGCCCTTCTGCGTCTTGAGCTTGTCGACCAAGGTGGTCACGTCCTTGGCCGGCACCACCGCGTCCTTGTCGCCATGAATGATCAGGCCGGACGATGGGCATGGCGCCAGGAACGAGAAGTCGTAGAGATTGGCGGGCGGGCAGATCGAGATGAAGCCCTCGATCTCGGGCCGGCGCATCAGCAATTGCATGCCGATCCAGGCGCCGAACGAGAAGCCGGCGATCCAGCAGCTCTTGGCCTCCGGATTGATGGTCTGCGCCCAGTCGAGCGCCGCGGCGGCATCGGACAGTTCGCCGGTGCCGTGGTCGAACGAACCCTGGCTGCGGCCGACGCCGCGGAAATTGAAACGCAGCGCCGAGAAGCCGCGATTCACGAAAGCGTAATAGAGCTGGTAGATGATCTGGTGATTCATCGTTCCGCCGAATTGCGGATGCGGATGCAGGACGATCGCGATCGGCGCGTTCTTTTGCCGCGCCGGGTGATACCGGCCCTCGATCCGTCCGGCGGGACCGGTGAAAATGACTTCAGGCATTGCTGTCGACCTCGGACCGGGCTTGCCGCGATGGGTGATCGCGGCGTCGTGTTTGGCGCCACGCCTGGTGGAATTTCGCGATCCAGGCACTAGTTTAGAATTATTCTAATTATATGATTTCCGCTGGCCACGGCCGCAACACAAGCTATAAGTTGCACCGTGAGTGCGGGCTTCTACCACGATCCACAGGGCAAAAAGCAAGCTTTTTGGAGGATCTGGAGCCAAAACGGTATTCGGATACGGACGCACCTGATGGCTGAACGGGCTTATTTCGACTGGAATGCCACCGCGCCGCTGCGGGCGGAGGCCCGTGCTGCGATGGCCGCCGCATGGGGCCTGACCGGCAATGCTTCCTCGGTGCATACGGAAGGCCGCGCCGCCCGCCGGCTGGTCGAGGAAGCGCGCGCCAGCGTCGCCGCTTTGGTCGGCGCCGAGGCGAAGGGTGTTACTTTCACGTCCGGCGCCACCGAAGCCAACATGCTGGCGCTGACGCCTGCGCTGGAAATCGGTGGACGCAAAGAGCCGCGCGACCGCTTGTTCGTCTCCAGCATCGAGCATCCCTCGGTGCGCGGTGGCGGCCGCTTCCCGGCCAGCAGCGTCGAGCAATTGCCGGTCACCGGCGACGGGCTCGTCGATCTCGCCGAGCTTGAGCCTCGCTTGCTCAGGGCCGAGCGCCCGCTGGTGTCGGTCATGCTGGCCAATAACGAAACCGGCGTGATCCAGCCGATCGCGGAAATCGCCGCCATCGTTCACGCGGCCCATGGCATCTTGCATGTGGACGCGGTGCAGGGCGCCGGCCGCATCGATTGTTCAATCGACGAGCTTGGCGCCGATCTCCTGAGCGTCTCCTCGCACAAGCTCGGCGGACCGCAAGGCGCGGGCGCGCTCGTGCGCCGCGGCGACATCCATATTGTCGAGGTGCTGATCAAGGGCGGCGGGCAGGAGCGCGGCTTACGTGCCGGCACCGAGAACGTCGCCGCGATTGCAGGCTTTGGCGCAGCGGCTGTTGCCGCAAACGCCGCAAGGCAGGCGGATGCGGTCCGCATGACGGCTCTGCGCGACAAATTTGAAGCCGGACTGAAGGCGGCCACGCCGCAGGCTGTGATCTTCGGGGCGGGCGCGCCGCGGCTGCCCAATACGACGCTGTTCGCAATTCCCGGCATGAAGGCGGAGACGGCGATTATCGCCCTTGATCTTAACGGCATAGCGGTGTCATCGGGTTCCGCCTGTTCGTCCGGCAAGGTGCAGGCATCGAGCGTGCTGGCGGCGATGGGCGTCGAAACAGAGCTTACCCGCGGCGCGGTGCGCGTCAGCCTGGGCTGGAGCACCAGTGAAGCCGATGTTGAATGCCTACTTAAAGCTTGGATTAACGTGATTTCGTCACTACTTAAGAAGCATGCCTATGCCGCATGAGGCGGCGTCAAAAGGAATGATCGCAAAGCGCTAAGCGAACCGACCATAACCGACACATCCAACCCGCGGTCCTTGAAACCGTGAGCGGAGGGAACAATGCCGGCTGCACAAGAGACCGTCGAACAGGTCCGTCGAATCGACGTCGACCAATATAAATACGGGTTCGTCACCGATATCGAATCCGAGAAGGCCCCGATCGGGCTATCGGAAGACACCGTCCGCTTCATCTCGGCCAAGAAGAACGAGCCGAAATGGATGCTTGAGTGGCGGCTGGAAGCCTATCGACGCTGGCTGACCATGCGCGAGCCGACCTGGGCGCGCGTCGATTATCCCAAGATCGATTATCAGAACGCCTATTATTTCTCTGCGCCGAAGAAGAATGCCCTGGCCTCGCTCGACGAAGTAGACCCCGAAATTCTGCTCACCTATGAGAAGCTCGGCATTCCTCTGCGCGAGCAGGAAATTCTGGCCGGCGTGGTGCGTCCCGAGGGCGAACGGCGCATCGCGGTCGATGCCGTGTTCGATTCCGTGTCGGTCGCCACCACCTTCAAGGAAGAACTCAAGCGCGCCGGCGTGATCTTCATGCCGATGTCGGAAGCGCTGCAAGAACATCCAGAACTGGTCAAGAAGTATCTCGGTTCTGTCGTGCCTGTCACAGACAACTTCTTTGCGACGCTCAATTCCGCCGTGTTCTCCGACGGCTCCTTCGTCTATGTGCCGCCGGGCGTGCGCTGCCCGATGGAGCTGTCAACTTATTTTCGCATCAATGAGGCCAATACCGGCCAGTTCGAGCGCACGCTAATCATCGCCGACAAGGGCGCTTATGTGAGCTACCTCGAAGGCTGCACCGCGCCGATGCGCGACGAGAACCAGTTGCACGCCGCCGTCGTTGAGCTGGTCACGCATGACGACGCCGAGATCAAATATTCGACGGTGCAGAACTGGTATCCGGGCGACGCCGACGGCAAGGGCGGCATCTTTAATTTCGTCACCAAGCGCGGCGATTGCCGCGGTGCGCGTTCCAAGATTTCCTGGACCCAGGTAGAGACCGGCTCGGCCATCACCTGGAAATATCCAAGCTGCATCCTGCGCGGCGATAATTCGCGCGGCGAGTTCTATTCGATCGCGATCTCGAATGGCCGCCAGCAGGTCGACTCAGGTACCAAGATGATCCATCTCGGCAAGAACACCACCAGCCGCATCATTTCCAAGGGCATCTCGGCGGGCAAATCCAACAACACCTATCGCGGGCTGGTCACCGCGCATCGCAAGGCCACGAACGCGCGCAACTTCACCAATTGCGACTCGCTGCTGATCGGCAACCAGTGCGGCGCGCATACCGTGCCCTATATCGAGGCGAAGAATTCCTCCGCCGTGTTCGAGCACGAGGCCTCAACCTCGAAAATCTCGGAGGACATGCTGTTCTATTGCCGCCAGCGCGGCATGTCGGCGGAAGAGGCGACCGCGCTGGTCGTCAACGGATTCGTGAAGGACGTGTTGCAGCAATTGCCGATGGAATTCGCGGTCGAGGCGCAGAAGCTGATTTCGATCTCTCTGGAAGGAAGCGTGGGTTAATCAATGTTGCTTGAAATCAAAAATCTGCATGTCGAGGTCGAGGACAAGAAAATTCTCAACGGCCTGACGCTGACCGTCGAGAAGGGTCAGGTCGCGGCCATCATGGGGCCGAACGGTTCCGGCAAGTCGACGCTCGCTTATGTGCTGGCCGGCAAGGACAACTACAAAGTCACCGAGGGCGACGCGCTGCTCGACGGGGAGAGCATTCTGGATATGGCGCCGGACGTGCGCGCCACCAAGGGTGTGTTCCTGGCGTTCCAGTATCCGGTCGAAGTGCCGGGCGTCGCCACCATGACGTTTCTGCGCACCGCGCTCAATGCGCAGCGCAAAACGCGTGGCGAGGCTGAATTCTCCACGCCCGATTTTATGAAACTGGTGCGCGACACCGCGGGCCATTTGGGCGTGAGCCAGGAAATGCTGCGCCGCGCGGTCAATGTCGGCTTCTCCGGCGGCGAAAAGAAGCGCAATGAGATTCTGCAAATGGCGATCCTGCAGCCGCGCCTCGCCGTGCTCGATGAAACCGATTCCGGCCTCGACATCGACGCGCTCAAGATCGTGGCCGAGGGCGTCAATCGCTTGCGCTCGCCCGAGCGTTCGATGATCGTCATTACGCATTATCAGCGGCTGCTCGAATTCATCGTGCCCGACGTGGTGCATGTGATGGCCAAAGGCAAAGTGGTGAAGTCCGGCGGCAAGGAGCTTGCGCTCGAGCTGGAGGCCAAGGGCTATGCGCAATATGCCGACGAGGCGGCCTAATCGATGAACGCCGAAGTGCGCGCCATCAAGACACCGGCGGAGCAGGGGCTTGCGGATTCATTCGCAGGCGCACGCGGCCGGCTGCCGGGCAAAGGCGCGGTGGCGGCGCTGCGCGAGGACGCATTCAAGCGCTTCGACGCCAGCGGACTTCCTCATCGCCGCGTCGAGCAATGGAAATACACCGATCTGCGCGCGCTGATGCGCGAGTCGTATCCGCTTGCCGCGCTACCCGATGCGGCGGCCAAGCTGCGGGCAAAGAATGCCGGCAACGTGCTGACCGGGGTCGATTGCCGCCGGCTGGTGTTTGTGGACGGCGCCTTCGCGCCCGAATTGTCCGATCTGGTGCCGGAAGCAGGGCTCGCCATCGGCTCGATGGCCGACGCGCTGGCCAAGGGCGATCCGCTGGTCGCCGCCCATGTCGGCAAGACGATTGCGACCGACGATGCGGCACTGGCGCTCAACACGGCGCTGATGGGCGATGGCGCGGCGATCCGCATTGCCGCCGGCGTTACGCTCAAGCGGCCGGTTCATCTGGTGTTTGCATCGGGCAGCGACAAGCCGAGTTCCGCCTTCATCCGTTCGCTGATCGTGGTCGAGAAGGGCGCCAAGGCCACTGTCATCGAGAGCCACGACAGCGGCGTTGCGCAAGTCAACACCGCGCTCGAATTGGCGGTCGGCGACGAGGCGCAGGCCGATTATTTTAAGATCACGCAAACCCGCGCCTTGCATGTGTCGAGCCTGCTGGCGTCGATTGGCTCGCGCGCGGTGTTCAATTCATTTGCCTTCACCAGCGACGCGCACATCGTGCGCAACCAGAGTTTCATTCGCTTTGCCGGCGAGGACAGCAAGGGTGCCATTCGCGGCGTCAATTTGCTGCGCGGCAAGGAACATGTCGACAACACCTTGCTGATCGAGCATGCCGCGGGCGGTTGCGATAGCCGCGAGCAATTCAAGTCGGTGCTCGATGGGCAAAGCCACAACGTGTTTCAGGGCAAGATCGTGGTGCAGCCGCAAGCGCAAAAAACCAACGCCAAGATGATGACGCGCGCGCTGCTGCTATCGGACGAGGCGGAAGCCGACAACAAGCCGGAACTTGAAATCTTTGCCGACGATGTGATCTGCGGCCATGGCGCCACCGCAGGCGCGCTCGATCCGGGTTTGAAATTCTATTTGATGTCGCGCGGCATTCACGAAAAGGAAGCCGAAGCCCTGCTGATCCAGGCCTTCATTGACGAAACCATCGAGGAGATCGCGCATGAGGGCATCCGCGATGCGCTGAAGTTTGCCGCGCTCAGGTGGCTGGGGTCGCGGTCATGACGATGCATCCCGCCGTCAGCAACGGTTCCTATGACGTCGCCAAAATCCGTAGCGATTTTCCCGCGCTGGCGATGCAGGTCTATGGCAAACCGCTGGTCTATCTCGACAACGCGGCGTCCGCGCAAAAGCCCAAAGCCGTGCTCGACCGCATGCAGAAGGCCTATACCGAGCAATACGCCAATGTGCATCGCGGGTTGCATTATTTGGCGAACGAAGCGACCGAGGCCTACGAGGGGGCGCGCGAGACCGTGCGTGGTTTCCTTGGCGCGGCACGCAAGGAAGAAATCATCTTCACCCGCAACGCCACCGAAGCGATCAATCTGGTGGCCGCGAGTTTCGGCGCCGCGCGCATCAAGCCGGGAGACGAAATCGTGCTCTCGATCATGGAGCATCATTCCAACATCGTACCCTGGCATTTCCTGCGTGAGCGCCAGGGCGCCGTGATCAAATGGGCGCCGGTCGACGACGAAGGCAACTTCCTGATCGACGATTTCGAGAAACTATTCGGCCCGCGCACCAAAATGGTCGCGATCACGCAGATGTCGAACGCGCTCGGCACCGTGGTGCCGGTGAAAGAGGCTATCAAGCTCGCGCATGCCCGTGGCATTCCGGTGCTGATCGATGGCGCGCAGGCGGCCGTCCACATGGACATCGACGTGCGCGATCTCGATGCCGATTTCTATGTCATGACCGGCCACAAGCTCTACGGCCCGACCGGGATCGGCGTGCTGTATGGAAAATACGATCTGCTCGCCGCCATGCAGCCTTTCAACGGCGGCGGCGAGATGATCCGCGAAGTGTTCGAGGACCGCATCACCTATGGCGAGCCGCCGCATCGCTTTGAGGCTGGCACGCCGGCCATCGTGCAGGCGATCGGCTTGGGTGCGGCCATCGACTACGTTAATTCAGTCGGCAAGGCGCGCATCCGGGCGCACGAAGGCGCGCTGGTCAAATATGCGCATGAGCGGCTGGGTGGCATCAATTCGTTGCGTATCATCGGCAAGGCGAAAGACAAGGGACCCATTGTGTCCTTCGAGCTCAAGGGCGCGCATCCGCACGACGTCGCCACCATCATCGACCGTTCGGGTGTGGCGGTGCGCGCCGGCACCCATTGCACGATGCCATTGCTGGCGCGTTTCGGCGTCACCGCGACGTGCCGCGCGTCGTTTGGCATATATAATACGAAGGCAGAGGTGGATATACTGGCTGCCTCGCTGGTGAAGGCGCAGGAATTTTTCGCATGAGTGACGATATGACCGACGACACGCCCAAGAGTGAAGACATCGTGGCCGACAAGCCACCGCAAAATGCCGCCGTGGCCGGCTCCTCCGCGCTGCCCGAGGGCGAGCTCAGCCGGCTGACCGACGACATCATCGCCGGGCTCAAGACCGTCTACGACCCGGAAATTCCGGCCGATGTCTACGAGATCGGCCTGATCTACAAGATCGATATCGGCGACGACCGGGCGGTGAAAATCGACATGTCGCTGACCTCGCCGAACTGCCCATCGGCGCAGGAATTGCCGATCATGGTGGAAAATGCGGTTTCCAGCGTGCCGGGCGTAAAAGAGACCAAGGTGACGGTGGTGTGGGATCCGCCCTGGGACCCGAGCCGGATGTCGGACGAGGCGCGTTTAGTATTGAATATGTGGTGACTTAAAATTACGAATTTAAGGACTAGATAGGGACGAAGAACGAGAGGACGACCATGGCGACTGCACGGCCCCGACCCCAGGTGATGCGGCTGACCGAAGCCGCCGCGATGCGCATCAAGGATGTGATGGCGCGGGCGGAGAAGCCGGTCGCCGGTGTGCGTGTTGGCGTGAAAAACGGCGGCTGCGCCGGCCAGGAATACACCATGGAATATGCCGACGCGATCAGGCCGACCGACGAGGTGGTTGAGGACAAGGGCGTCAAGATCATGGTCGATCCCAAGGCGGTACTGTTCCTGCTTGGCACCGAGATGGACTACAAGACCGAGAAATTGTCCGCCCAGTTCATCTTCAACAATCCAAACCAGACCAGCGCCTGCGGCTGCGGCGAGTCCGTGCAATTGACGCCGGCGAAGGACGCGGCGAAGTAAGCCGCGAGCGAAGTGGTCCTAAGCGACCTGCGATGACGTGCCGGTGGCGGTGACTTCCGGGTCGGTTTTGCACATCACCCGGTTGCGGCCGTGGCGCTTGGCGGCATAGAGGCAGGGGTCGGCGCGCTCGATCAGCATCTGGGCATTGTCGCTCTTGTGCCAGGTGGCGACGCCGATTGAGATCGTCACTCGCCCGAGATGTTCGCCGGTCGAACGTTTCATCAATTCCTTGGTCATGACCGCGCGGCGGATGTGATCGGCGACCGTCATCGCCGAGCGCAGCACCGTGTTCGGCAGCACGATGGCGAATTCCTCGCCGCCGTAGCGCGCCGCGGTCTCCTGGCCCTTGACGTTTTGTTTCACCGACATCGCCACCAGGCGCAGCACCTGGTCGCCGGTGAGGTGGCCGAAGCTGTCGTTGAAATTCTTGAAATGGTCGATGTCGGTCATCAGCAGCGACAGCGGCTCGTTCTTGGCGCGCGCGTCGGCGGTGCACTGTTCGAGCGTGGTGTCGAAGAATTTGCAGTTGGCGAGCTGAGTCAGGGGATCGGTCAGGCTCTCGGTGCGCACCACTTCGAGATTGACCTGCAGCTGGTCTATTTCCTGCTTGGAGGCGTTGAGACGCTCTTCCAGCTTGTGGTTGGATTCTTCCATTTCCTTGGCGGTCTGCACCAGGCCTTCGACGATCGAGCGCAGGCCCCCGCGGTCCTTCGATTTGCCGAGCTTTTCGGTCATGCTGGCAAGGCTCGTGGTGTAGTTCGAGGCGGAGCCGGCGTCGATCATCGCCATGACCTGCTCGATCTCGCCCATGACCTGACTGCCGACCTTGTCGATCCGCTCGGTCAGCCGCGTCGGCGACAGATAGGTCTCGTAGATCTGCTCGAGATCGCTTTCGGTGAGCCCGCTTTTCTACAGCAGCTCGTTGATCTTCTGATTGAGCGAGGGGTGATAGCCGGTGGCGTAGGCGTACCAGATTTCGTAATTGCGCGGCGTCGCCGGCTGGTGCAGCGCCTTGATTTGCCCGAGAGCAATTTTGCAGAACGCCATGGTGCGTTCGTGCTCGTCGGCATGCCCAGTCATCGGAAAACCCCCGTCGGCAGGCGTTCTACCAGCAGGTTTCCATGCGCACGGCCGGTTGGCCGCGTCGCGTCCCCACAGGGGCGGTATTCGAGGGAGGTGAATCGGAGGTAAATACGGAACTACCAGCGGTGCAAAAAATAGGCATTGCAACCGCGGCCGGTGCGAATAGTGAGCCGAAATCAGGCTTTCAGCGATACCGGGCGCAGCAGGAAGGCGGGCAGGTGGCTGCCGTCGGAATCCCCGGCCTGGTCGGGCTGCGGCGTGTTGCTGCGTGCTGGCGCCTTGTCTTGGTGTGGTTGGGATTGGCTGTGTTGCGGCTGGTGCTGTTGCGGCTGGCGATCGGGCTGGCGCTGCGGCCGGCCGCCATGGCTTCGGCCGCCGCGGCTACGTTCACCGCGTGGCCGTTCTTTTTGACTGCGTTCGGTTTGGGGCCGCTCGCCTTGGGCTGGTCGGTTTTCGCCGACCGCGGGGGCGGGCGCGCCCATAAAGGGGATCGGCTGGCCGGTCAGCCGCTCGATTGCCGCCACCGCCTTGCTGTCGGCCGGCGCCACCAGCGTGATGGCGGTGCCGCTCAAACCGGCGCGGCCGGTGCGACCGATGCGGTGAATGTAGTCGTCCGGGTGGTGCGGCACGTCGAAATTGAAGATGTGGCTGACCGCGGGAATATCGAGACCGCGGGCCGCGACATCGGATGCGACCAGCAGCTTGGCCTCGCCGTTACGGAAGGCATCGAGCGCGGCGGTGCGCGCCGATTGATCGAGATCGCCATGCAGCGCGACGGCATTGAATTTGTGGCGCACCAGCGAGCGGTGCAACAGCGCGACCTCGCGCTTGCGGTTGCAGAATACGATGGCGTTCTTGAAGCCGTCGGCCGAACGGATCAGGCTGCGCAAAGTCTCGCGCTTTTCGTCCGGCTCGCGCCCGGTGGCGACCTGCAACTGGATGATGGTGGTGGCAGCGGTGGCCGGTTTTGAGACTTCCACCCGCACCGGGTTGTGCAGGAAGGTATCGGCGATGCGCTGGATTTCCGGCGGCATGGTGGCCGTGAAGAACAGCGTCTGGCGCGTGAACGGCACCAGTTTGCCGATGCGCTCGATGTCGGGGATGAAACCCATGTCCAGCATGCGATCGGCTTCGTCGATCACCAGAAGTTCGACGCCGGACAGCAACAGGCGACCGCGCTCGGAATGGTCGAGCAGGCGTCCGGGCGTTGCGATCAGCACGTCGACGCCACGGGTGAGCTTGGAATCCTGATCGCCGAACGACACGCCGCCGATGATCAGCGCGACATTGAGTTTATGGTTTTTGCCGTATTTTTCGAACTGCTCGACGACCTGGGCGGCGAGTTCGCGCGTCGGCTCGAGAATGAGCGTGCGCGGCATGCGCGCGCGCGCGCGGCCCTTCTCCAGCATGGTGAGCATCGGCAGCACGAAGGCCGCGGTCTTGCCGGTGCCGGTTTGCGCAATGCCGAGCACATCGCGACGAGCGAGCACGTGCGGAATGGCTTGTTCTTGAATGGGGGTCGGGATTTTGTAGCCGGCCGAGTCAATGGCGGCGATAACTTTGTCGGACAAGCCGAGATGAGAAAAGGACATGTAACCTCAAGTAATGACCGTTCCGGGTCCGCGCCGGACTTGAAAACCAGTTGCAATGCGCGGGAGACGGTCGAATCTATGTTCGCACCGGTTGGCTGGAACATAGGCCCGAAAGGGCCAAAGTCAATGCTACGGCCGGGCAATATGTCGTATTAATTCTTAACGTTTTTGTCACGGGAGGGTCTTCATGGCGCAATCTTTACCGCTCGTTTTGCTGCCCGGCCTGTTGTGCAGCGCGCGTCTTTATACCTCTCAAGTCGCAGCACTTTGGCCGTTCGGGCAGGTCACTATTGCCGATCACCGGTGCGATGCCGACATGGCCGCGATCGCCAAACGCATTCTAGCCGACGCGCCGCCGCGCTTTGCGCTCGCGGGGCTGTCAATGGGCGGCTACATCGCCTTCGCCATGATGTGCTTGGCGCCCGAACGCATCGCGAAACTGGCGCTGCTCGACACCTCGGCGCGCCCCGATGTCCCTGAGCAGAAAGCCGGACGTGAGAAACTCATTGCCATGGCGGAGGCCGGCAAGCTTGCCGAGGTGACCGACTTGCTGAAGCTGCGTTTCCTGCATCGTAATCGGCAAAATGACGAGGCGCTATCGCGCGTGTTGCACGACATGGCGGCCGAGACTGGAGCGGAAGGTTTCGTTTGCCAACAAAAGGCGATCATGTCGCGCGCCGATGCGCGGCCGCTGCTGGCCGCCATTCGCTGCCCGGCTTTGGTGCTGGTAGGCGAGGGCGACGAACTCACGCCATCGGAGTTGTCCAAGGAAATCGCCGGCGGCATTTCCGGTTCAAAACTGGTGGTCGTGCCGGATTGCGGGCATTTGTCGACGCTCGAAAAGCCAGAGGCCGTAAATGCGGCACTTGCCGAATGGCTCAACATTTGAACTTTTAGTTCCGTTGCGCGTTGGTACGCAGCCATGACCATCACCATGACCGAACCTCGGGAAACCGCCGGTGTGATTGCCCCGCCGCCGCTGATCGCGCTGGCGGCGGTTATCATTGGCCTCGTGCTCGACTGGCTGCTGCCGGCTTATTTGCTGACGCTGCTGCTGTCGCTGACCGAACGCATTGTCGTCGGCGTGGTGCTCATGGCGGCGGGCATAGGCCTCGCCATCCCGGCCATCCTCGTCTTCCGCTCGGCCGGCACCCATGAGGAGCCTTGGAAGCCGTCGCGCGCGCTCGCGACCGCCGGCGTCTACGCCTATATTCGCAATCCGATGTATGTCGGCTTAGGCTTGCTGGTTGGCGGCATTGGCGTCGCGGCCGCTTCCGACTGGACACTGGTGATGCTGGTGCCGGGGGCCATCGTCTTGCACATCGGGGTGGGCAA
Source organism: Pseudolabrys sp. (assembly GCA_009694265.1). Classification (GTDB taxonomy): domain Bacteria; phylum Pseudomonadota; class Alphaproteobacteria; order Rhizobiales; family Xanthobacteraceae; genus Pseudolabrys. The sequence continues at coordinate 11,324 of SHVM01000007.1, read as the reverse complement.
GCGCGAGGAGCGCTACCTCGAAGCCAAATTCGGCGACGACTACCGGCGCTACAAGGCCCGCGTGCCGCGTTACGGCTGGCCGCCGTAGTCCGCCGAAAAGTTCCAGCATTTCCGGCAATCGTCCCTTTGCCGCGCCGGCGCCTTGCCCGTATAGGGGCATAGCGTTTCGTCCGGGAGAAAAGCCATTGCGCACTCAAGTGGGGATCGTCGGCGCCGGTCCCGCCGGCCTGATGCTGTCGCATCTGCTGCATCTCGCCGGCATCGAATCGATCATCATCGAAAGCCGCAGCCGCGCCTATTGCGAGCAGCGCATTCGCGCCGGGCTGATCGAACAGTGGGTCGTCAATCTTTTGAACGATACTGGCGTGGGCGAGCGCATGCAGCGGGAAGCCATGTTTCACAGCGGCATCCATCTGAATTTCAGCGGCCGCCTGCATTATCTCAATTTTCGTGAACTGGTCGGCCGCGGCGTGGCGATCTACGGACAGCAGGAGATCGTCAAGGACCTGATCAAGCGCCGGCTCGCCGACGGCGCCCCGATCCTGTTCGAGGTATCCGACGCCAGCGTGCAGGACATCGACGGCAAGTCGCCGAAAATAAAGTTCAAGCACAACGGCGCCGAACAGGAGATCGCCTGCGACTTCATCGGCGGATGCGACGGATTTCACGGCGTTTGCCGGCCGAGCATCCCGGATGGCGTACTGACCGAATACGACCGCGAATATCCGTTCGGCTGGCTCGGCATCCTGTCGGAATCCCCGCCGCCCGAGGATGAGCTGATCTATTCCTACAACGACCGCGGCTTTGCCCTTTACACCATGCGTTCACCCGTCCTGGCGCGGCTTTATTTCCAATGCGCGCATGACGAGGACATCGAGAACTGGCCGGACGATAAAATCTGGGAGGAATTGCACGCCCGGCTCGGCAGCGTGCGCAAACTTGTCGAGGGCAAGATCCTGCAAAAGGGCATTACACCGATGCGCAGCTACGTGGTCGAGCCGATGCAGCACGGGCGGCTGTTTCTTGCCGGTGACAGCGCGCATATCGTGCCGCCGACCGGCGCCAAGGGCATGAACCTCGCCTTCGCCGATGTGCGCATGCTATCGCGCGCGATCGCTGAATATTACAAGTCGGGAAAGACCGCAAAGCTCGACGGCTATTCGCTGGCCGTGTTGCCGCGGATTTGGAAGGGGCAACGCTTCTCCTGGTGGATGACGTCCCTGCTGCATCATTTTCCGAACGAGAATGCATTCGACCGCCGCCGCCAGCTCGCCGAGCTTGAGTATCTCGTCGGCTCGCGCGCCGCATCCATCACGCTGGCCGAGAATTATGCGGGATTGCCGCTCGATTAGTCTTTGAGTACGCCGCGCAAGGGGCGGATTAGCAGTGCGATGGCGATGCCCGCTATAGCGGTGATGAGCGCGAGCATCAGGAAGAAATCGGTCTTGGCCATGCTCGACCAGAATGTGCCGAGGTAGCCGGCGAGAAATCCGCCGATGAAACTGGTCGACAGCCAAACGCCCATCATCATCGACAGCATGCGCGCGGGCGCGACCTTGGTCACCAGGGAAAGTCCGACCGGCGACAAATAGAGTTCGCCGACGGTGATGATGACGAAATACACAAACAGCCAGAGCCAGCTCGCTTGTCCGCCGGCCGAGGACCAGGCGGCGGCGAACATCACCAGATAGGCAGCCGCACTGAGAAAACAGCCGATCGCCATCTTGGCGACGGTGGACGGCTCGCTTGTGCCTTGGTAACGCCAGAGCGCGACGATGAGCGGCGTGAAGGCAAAAATCATAAATGGATTGAAGGCCTGAAACCATGTGACCGGAATTTCTAGGCCGAACAGGCGGCGATCGGTGTGCTGATCCGCCCACAGCGCGATGGTGTTGCCCTGCTGCTCGTAGGTGCCCCAGAACAAGCTGACCGGCAGCATCAGCGCCACGATGGCGCCGATCGCCAGCCACTCGTCACGGCCGAGCGCGCGATGGGGCGTTTCGCGTTTGGCGAATGAATCGGGCGGCAAGCTCGGCGCGGCGAGCAGATAGATAATGAGGCCAGTGGTCATGCCGACGCCGGCGGCGGCAAAACCATAATGCCAGCCGATCTCCTCGCCCAGCGTGCCGCACACCAGCGGCGCCAGGAAGGCTCCGAGATTGATGCCGACATAGAAGATCGAGAAGGCGCGGTCGCGGCGGCGGTCGCCGGGGGCGTAAAGCTGACCGACTTGCGTGGAGATGTTTGGCTTGAAGGCGCCATTGCCGAGAATGAGGGTGAGTAGCGCCAGCAGGAACAATTGTTCGAACGCCATCATGAAATGACCGATAGCCATCAACGCCGCGCCGAGCACGATCGTGCGGCGCTGGCCGAGCACCCGGTCGGCCAATAATCCACCGAAGATTGGGGTGAGATAAACCAGACCGGTGTAGAAGCCATAGATCTGGGAGGCGAGTGGTTGCAGCGCCAGCGGCCCGAACACGAATTCCAGCGCGTGTCTGAAAACCCCGAGGCCAGCCACGCCGCTCGCGCGCTGCGGGTCGAGCAGATATTTGACCATGTAGAGAACCAGCAGCGCGCGCATCCCGTAATAGGAAAAGCGCTCCCACATCTCGGTTGCGAACAGAAAAGTGAGCCCGCGCGGATGGCCAAACAGGTCCTTGCCCGAGCCCGGTCTATCGGCGGCTATTATGGGAGTTGCGTTCATGCTGATCGGGGCCAAGATCGTTGACAGGCCAACAATAGCACATCACGATAATGGCACTTCCGAATGCGGACGGCTGGTGTAGAATTTTTACACACCCCGAACGGGACCGGACGCCACGGGGGCTGGGGAGAAAAATGACAAAGGTTAGAATCATCTTTGCCTGCGCGCTGACGGCGCTGCTGGCCGTAGCCGCTACCTCGCATGCGCAAGCGCAAGACTATCCGAACAAGCCAATTCATTTCATCGTCGGCTTTGCCGCCGGCGGCGGCAACGACCTGTTCGCACGCCTGGTGGTACAGAAATTTCAGCAGAATACCGGCGCCACCACCGTAATCGACAACAAGGCCGGCGCTGGCGGCCGTATCGCCGCCGATTACGCCTTGAAACAGCCCGCCGACGGCTACACCGTGCTGGTCGGTGCCACCGGACAAATGTCGATCGCCACCGCGATATTTCTCAATCTCGGCTATCATGCGACCAAGAGCTTCATTCCGCTAAACATGATCGCGTCATTTCCGCTGGTGCTGGTGGTGCCCGTGGATCACCCGGCCAAGAACGTGAAGGATCTGGTCGCCTGGGCCAAGGCCAATCCCGAAAAGTCGAATTACGGAACGTCGTCGCCCGCCTTCACCATCGCCACCGAGCTGCTCAAGCTCAAGACCGGCATGCCGGCGCAGGCGATCCCCTACAAGAGCAGCAACGAGTCAAACCTGAGCGTGGTCGGCGGGCAAACGACATTCACCATTTCTGACGGGCCGCCGGCGATCCCACTGGTCAAAGGTGGCAAAACCCGCGCATTGGCGGTGACCGGCGCGGAGCGCTCGCCTGAGCTTCCCGAAGTGCCGAGCATGGCGGAGATCGGCTATCCGGATGTCAACACGCAATTGTGGAGCGGCTTCTTCGTGCCGGCCGGGACGCCAGCGCCGGTGGTGGCGAAACTCACCGCGGAACTCGGCCGCGCGCTCGCAGATAGCGGCGTGCAGGACGGCTTGAAGAAAATGGCGGTCAAGCCGGGCGGGCCGACCGGCGACGCCTTCAAGCGCTTCATCGATGCCGACATCAAGACCTTCGCCGATGTGGTGGCGGCGGCGAAGCTCAAGTTCGAGCAATAAGCGTCGGCGGAGCGGCGGGATTATGCGGATGGCGGCGGTACTCGTGGTTGCGGCTTTGTTTGTCAACTACGCAACCTTGCCCGCCGCCGCGGCGCCATCGATCGATGAGCTGTTCCACGAATTCGGCCTGTTCGGGAACTGGGCGGCCGATTGCAAGCAACCGGCGACGCCGGCCAATCCCCATGTCGGCATCGCCATGCCGAGCCCGGGCCTGGTGCTGGAGGAACACGATCTCGGGGCCGATTTCGCGCGCAACCGCTACAGCGTGCTGTCGGCTGAGCGGATTTCGGCGACAAGCCTGTCGGTGGCGGTGATTTTCCAGCCCGGCGCGCAAGCCGAGGAACGCCAGACGCTGGTGTTCCTGATCCGCAAAGCCACCAGGCGCACGATGTTCAATCGGCCGGACGGCGGCGCGGTGCGCGTGAAAGACGGCATCGCGCTGGCGCGCGGCAGCAAGACGCCGGTGTTGCGGAAGTGCGGGTAGGGCAGGTCAGACGATAAATCAAACGTCCAGCAATTCCTCGCCGGCGAATTCGGCATTCTCCTGGATAAACTCGAAGCGCGCTTCGGCCTTTGTTCCCATCAGCCGCTCGACCGCCTTGGCGGTCGACTTGATATCCTTGTCCGCCAGCATGACCTTGAGCAGCGTGCGCTTGCCCGGGTCCATGGTGGTTTCCTTCAATTGCGCCGCCATCATTTCGCCCAGGCCCTTGAAGCGGGAAACCTCCACCTTGGCATTGGCGTTGAAGTCGCTCTTGAGCAGTTGCGCCTTGTGCTTGTCGTTGCGCGCATAGGCGATCTTGCCGCCGTGTTGCAGGCGAAACAGCGGGGGCACCGCCAGATAAAGCCTGCCGGCGTCGATCAGCTTCGGCATCTGCCGGTAAAAGAACGTGATCAGCAATGATGCGATATGCGCACCGTCGACATCGGCGTCGGTCATGATGATGACCTTCTCGTAGCGCAGATCCTTCTGGCTGTAATGTGCGCCGGTGCCGCAGCCGAGCGCCTGCACCAGATCGGCGAGCTGCGCATTCTGCGCCAACTTGTCCTTGCCGGCGGAGGCGACGTTCAAAATCTTGCCGCGCAGCGGCAACACCGCTTGTGTGCGGCGGTCGCGCGCCTGCTTGGCTGAGCCGCCGGCGCTGTCGCCCTCGACGATGAAAATCTCCGAGCCTTCCGAGGCCGAGCCGGAACAATCGGCGAGCTTGCCGGGCAGGCGAAGTTTGCGAACCGCGCTCTTGCGCGCGATGTCTTTTTCCTGCCGGCGGCGCAGACGATCCTCGGCGCGATCGATGACGAAATCTAAGAGCTTGCTGGCCTGCAGCGGATTGCCCGACAGCCAGTGATCGAACGGATCCTTGATCGCGTTCTCGACGATCTTCTGCGCCGCCGCGGTGGCGAGGCGGTCTTTGGTCTGGCCCTGGAATTCCGGCTCGCGGATGAACACCGAGAGCATGCAGCCGGAGCCGACCATGACGTCTTCGCTGATCACGGGCGCGGCGCGTTTTTCCTGGCCGGCGCGCGCGGCGTGATCCTTCAAGCCGCGCAGCAGCGCGGTGCGCAAGCCGGATTCATGGGTGCCGCCGTCCGGCGTCGGAATCGTGTTGCAATAGGATTGCAGGAAGCCGTCGGCGTCGGCCGTCCAGGCGATCGCCCATTCGACCGTGCCGTGGCTGCCGGTCTTGCCGACATTGCCGGTGAAGATGTCGGGATGCACCAGCGTGGCGCCGGCGAGGTTGCTGGCCAGATAGTCCTTCAGTCCGTCGGCGAAATGGAACGTGGCCTTTTCCGGCACGTCCTTGATGCCGCGCAGCAGCTCCTTGGCGCAGCGCCAGCGAATCTCGACGCCGCCGTAAAGATAAGCCTTTGAGCGCGCGATCTTGAACACACGTTCCGGCTCGAAAGCGGCCTTGGCTCCGAAAATTTGGCTGTCGGGCTTGAAGCGCAGTTTGGTGCCGCGGCGGTTGGGCGTGCGTCCTGCCTTGACCAGTGCGCCCTTCGGCTTGCCGCGCTCGAATGCCATTTTGTAGAGCATCTGCTCGCGCGCGACCTCGACTTCCATGCGCTCCGACAGCGCATTGGCGACCGAGACGCCGACGCCATGCAACCCGCCGGAGGTCTCATAGACCTTGGAGTCGAATTTGCCGCCGGCATGCAGCGTGCACATGATGACTTCGAGCGCCGATTTATTCTTGAATTTCGGATGCGGGTCGACCGGAATGCCACGGCCATTGTCGTTGACGGTGACGAAGCCGTTGGTCTCCATCTCGACCTCGATCCAGCTGGCGTGACCGGCCAGTGCCTCGTCCATGGCGTTGTCGATCACTTCGGCGAACAAATGATGCAGCGCTTTTTCGTCGGTGCCGCCGATATACATGCCGGGACGGCGGCGGACCGGCTCGAGCCCCTCCAGCACTTCGATATGCTTGGCGGTGTAGCCGGACTCGGCGCTGGCGGCGCGGCCCGCGGGTTTGGCGCGCGCGGAAGACTTCGCCGCTTTGCGGGCAGCGCTCTTGCGCGCGCTCGATTTGCCCTTGCGTGGGCTTGTATCGAACAGGTCGCGCTGTTTCGGCGGTTTTTTCTTGGTCGCAAATTTGGCCATAAGAGCCTTCAGATAGGTGCGAAACGAATCACTTGCCAGCACTATGCCACGGCGCCATCGCGCCACGGCAGCCTGCAAGCGCGGCTTCTAACCGGGGGTTAACGGGTAAGGTTCGCTAAAGACTCGGCAGGAACGTGGCAAGCTGTGGAAATACCGCCAGCGCCGCAACCACCGCCAGCAGCACGACCCAATAGGGGATCGAGCCGCGGAAAATCTCGGCCAGTTCCACGTTTTTGTCGGGCACCGCCGCCTTCACCGTGAATACCAGGATGCCGAACGGTGGGGTGAGCAGGCCGGTCTCGATGGCGAGGATCCCCATGATGGCGAAAGCGAGCGGATCGAATCCGAGATGCATGGCGATCGGCGCGAAAATGGGAACCGTCAGCAAGATGATCGAGATCGAGTCGATCAAGCAGCCGAGCACAAACCAGATGCCGACCATGACCAGCAGAATCCCCCAAGGTCCGGCGCCGGTGGCGAGCAGGAACGTCTTGGCGGCTTCGGTGAAGCCGGTCATCGACAGCACGCGCGAATAAAGCTGCGCGCAGAACAACAGCAGCAGCAGCGGGCCGGACGTGCGGCCGACATCCAGCACGACTTGCCAGACTTCGCGCGGCTTGATCCCCTTGATCATCGCGAGAATGAGAGAGCCGACGGCGCCGATGCCGGCGCCTTCGGTCGGCGTGCACAGGCCGAGCCAGATCGATCCCAGGGTTCCGATGATGAGCGCAATGACGAGCATCATGCTGACAAACATGGCGCGGAACGATGCTTCGTCCTCGATCCCGGGGCCAGCCGCGCGCGCGACATCGGCGCCGAGCGGTACGGCGCGGCGCGAGGCGTGGGTTTCGCCGACCAGCTCAGGCTTGAGCTTCGCCGCGACCACGACATAAACGATCATGCCGGCGGCGGCGAGCAGCCCCGGGATCACGCCGGCGAGGAACAGCTTGCCGATCGACAATTCGGTCAGCACGCACCAGACGATCATCAGCACCGACGGCGGGATCAGCATGCCGAGACAGGCGCTGCCGGCGACGCAACCGAGCGCGAAATCGCGCCGGTAGCCGTAGCGCCGCATTTCCGGATAGGCGATGCGCGAGAACGCCGCGGCGGCCGCGATGCTCACGCCGGTGACAAAGCCGAACAGCGCATTGGCCAGGATGGTCGCGGCGGCGAGCCGTCCGGGCAGCCATTTGCTGGCCCGATTGCCGAGCGTGTAGAGGTCGCGCGCCGCCCCGCATTTCGCCAGAAAATCGCCCATCAGCATGAACAGCGGGATGACGGCGAACACGTAATCGCGCAACGCTTCGTAGGCGGTGTTGGCAACGAAGCTCCGCACCACTTCGATATCGCCGGTGAGAAGATAAATACCGAGCGCGGCGGTGATGCCGAGCGCGATGGCGATGTGAACGCCCGCGAACACGAACCCAAGCACAACGGCCACGATGGCGATCATGTCGATGTGGCCCATGACGCGCTTTCCTTAAAGGTGAGTGGATGCCGCGGGCGCAACGACCTCGTCGGCTCGCCCGGTGATGAGCGCCTTTATGGCGCTAGCTGCGTGCAGGGCGTAGCTCGCGACCACCAGCACGGCGCCGATCACCACAACGGTTCGCGCCGGCCAGACCGGCACCCGCAGCGCGCCTTCGCCTTCGTATTCGCCGCTGGCGATGGCATGCAGCGTCGGCTCAAAGCTGCCCCAAACGATAAACCCGAAAAACACGATGCCCAGCACGGCCGACAAGAGCTGCGCGAAGGCGAGCCCGCGCAGGCCAAACATGCCGGAGAAGACGTCGGTGCAGATCATGCCGCCGCTTTGCACGGAGTAGCCCGCGAGCAGGAAACAAATGATGACGATCGACATCGACACGATCTCCGGCGTGCCCTTGACCGGAGAATTGAAGACGGCACGCCCGATCACGTCAGCGCAGACCAGGAAGCCGAGCAGAAAAATGATCACCGCTGCGCAAGCGAGCAGCACACGAACAATCCGCGCGTTCAAGATATGAAACATGCGCACCGGCCTGACTTGGAGCGATCAAATTTGGAGAATAGCAAAAATAGCAAGCAGGCGGCCAAATCAATGACCGCCTGCTTACGATGCGTTACTTGACCTTATAGACGATCGGCCACTTGTGGCCGTTGTCCGTGGCCGCCTTGAGCGCGATTTCCAGCACCTGCGTTCCCGGCAGGCCGGCGGCGTCGAGCTCCTTGGCCTTCTGTGCCGGCCAGGCGGCGAGCGAGTTGGCCCAATCCAGCTTCACCTTTTCGGGCAGCGTGCGCACATTGACGCCGTGGCCCTTCAAAGCGGCGATCTGCTTGGGATAGTTCTCTTTGTTCACCGAGCCGGTCTTGGCCTCGTATTCCTTGGCGACTTCCAGGATGACATCCTGCACTTCCTTCGGCAGCTTTTCCCAGCGCGCCGTATTGACGGTGAGGCCGTGCCAGGTGATCGCGCCGAAGCCGATCTCGGTATAGAACTTGCCGACTTCGTAGAGTTTGAAGTTCACCCAGGCCGACGGGAACATGATCCAGCCGTTATAGACGCCGGTCTGCATCGAGGTGTAGGCGTCGGGTAGGGACGATTGTACCGGCGTGGCGCCGGCGAATTCCAGCCATTTCAGATTAAGACCGGCGCCCGCGATTTTCTGGCCCTTGAGGTCGGCGACCGAATTCCATTCGAAATTGGTGCCGAGGTTGTAGCCATTGTCCGCGATCAGGGCGATCAGCTTCTGCTTGAATTTATCCTCAAGCACTTTCGACATGTACGGCACCTTGTCGTACACGGCGCGCGCCACCTTCAGGCTCACTTCTGGGTCCATGGTGCCGAACGGCAGCATGACCTGGAACGCATGCAACGGCAGGTTGGACGGCTCGAAGCAGAAGCAGTAGCCGCCGATGTCGATGATGCCGGACTGCACGCCTTCCAGCGTGTCGGCGACCTTCACCATGGCGCCGCCATAGCCTTCGACGAACTCGACTTTATATTTGGTCTTGGCGGCGACCCGCTTGGTCACCTCCGGCACGAAGAAGCCCTGCATCAGCGAGACATAGGTGTTCGCCGGCGGATGACCCGAGGCGATGCGCAGACGGATGACGTCCTGCGCCATCGCCGCCGTACTGGCGGTGGCCAGCGCCACAATGGCAAAAAGGCGTAGCAAGCTGCGGATAATCATGGTGTCTCCCCCGTTTCGCCGGTGACCGGCGTTGTTTTTATGAAGCCGCGAACAATCCGTCGCATCGCGGCTGACTGTCAATGGCTTTGGCGACGCTCTACGGATATAGCTTTCGCGATATGAAAGCTAGCGCTGGTGCCTCGCAATCCGCTGGGCTAGATACGTGGCCCGCACGCCAGATCGGTTCGATTCCCGATGGATTTCCACGCCTACGTCGATCAGATCATCGCTTTCGTGCGCGTCAACGCGGCGTGGGCGCCGCTGGTCATGTTTGCGCTCGCTTTTGCGGAATCGCTCGCCTTCATCTCGCTGCTGGTTCCCGCGTGGGGCGCGCTGGTCGCCATCGGCACACTGATCGGTCCGAGCGGTATCAGCTTCTGGCCGGTCTGGATCGCGGCCGCGCTCGGCGCCGCCTTTGGCGACTGGCTGTCCTACTGGATCGGCCTGAAGCTCGAATACTCGGTGCAGCATATCTGGCCGCTGTCGCGCCATCCCGAATTGATTCCGCGCGGCGAAGCCTTCATGAAGAAATGGGGCGTGCTCGGAATTTTCATCGGCCGTTTTTTCGGACCGTTGCGCGCCTCGGTGCCGTTGATCGCCGGCATTTTCGAAATGCCGTTCTGGCGGTTCCAGATTGCGAACTTTGCATCGGCCTTCGTGTGGGCCGCCATGCTGCTCACGATCGGCGATGTCATCTCGGTCGCGGTGAAGTATCTTTGGGGCTGAAAAAAGTTCCGCCGGGATTTTCACCCCGGCGGAATTCGCTTCGATTCAGAAATCCTATTTCAGCGCCGCCACGCCGGCCTGCGAGACGACATCGTCCTGCGAGCCGGTGCCGCCGCTCACGCCGATGGCGCCAACGATTTTGCCGCCGACGAGAATCGGATTGCCGCCGCGCGACATGATCACGTCATCGAGCGTCGGCAGATAGGCAAAGAAAGCCCCCTTGCCGGCCAGCCGCTCGAACACCAATGTCGGGCGGCGATAACGCGCCGCCGTGCGCGCCTTGTGCTGCGAGATCGAGATCGATGCATGCTGGCAGTTGTCCTGCTTCTCGAAATAGACCAGATCGCCGGACGGGCCGACGACTGCAACGCACAGGCCGTTCCAGTTCCGCTTCTTGGATTCCGCGATGGCGGCCGCAGCCACCTTCTTGGCGTTCTCGGTGTTGATCGGCTCGCCATAGGACGCTTGAACCATGGCATCCGGTATGGCTTCGTTCGGATTGGCCGGATCGGGCGGCACCTGAGCGAAAGCTCCGGTGCTCATCAAAAGCGCGACGCCGAGGGCGCCCGCCATTTTCGTCAATTGACGCATTTATTCCTCCCAAGGGATTATCTGCCGGTCAGGCCGGCATTGTTTCGTTTGTGCACCGCACGATCCGGCGCAGGATTGTCGATGCCGCAAGCTTAGCCAATCGGCGAGCCGTCGCCTATATGGTTTGGGCGAAGACAGCCCGGAATAATGTTGTAAAAATGGGGTTATAGCCGATAACGTGACCTGACCTGGCTTTTTTGAACCAAGCGTTGTGAGAGAATAGCTTGGAAAGGAGCTTGGTCATGCCGAAGAAGAGGTTTGGTGCAGAGCAGATTGTGACGTTGCTTCGTCAGATTGAAGTGTCGATGGCGCAGGGCAAAGCTGCGCCTGTAGCTTGCCGGGATGCCGGTATATCGCAGCAGAGCTACGCGATGAGCTGCTCAATGGAGAGATCTTCTACAGCCTGAAAG
>SHVM01000063.1 GCA_009694265.1 Pseudolabrys sp. | reverse complement strand
GGCGTAGGTTTGCCCTGTGCCATCGACACTTCAATCTGACGAAGCAGCGTCACAATCTGCTCTGCACCAAACCTCTTCTTCGGCATGACCAAGCTCCTTTCCAAGCTATTCTCTCACAACGCTTGGTCCAAAAAAGCCAGGTCAGGTCAACGGATGAATTGAAACGGCTGGCGGCTTTTCTCGTGGCAGAAGGCGGGCGCGCCAATCTACGCGGTCAATTTTCCTGAGCCGCTTTTTACCGGACGTAAAACAGTATCAGTAGATTCTTCAGAGTCACAAAATATTTTTACGATAGTCCAGGTAGGTCAGCAATGCCGCGCGCGGCTGGCGCTGGTGCATCTGTCGGACACCGGCCGGCAGGCCTATCGTCACGATCCTGTGGATCTTGGCACGATTCCGTTCGCGGACGTGCCGGCTGCGTTGGCCGCGGTCGGCTACAAAGTGCGTTTGATGCTGGAAATCATCTCGCGCGATCCCGGCCGCGATATCATTGCCAGCGCTGGCAAACTTGCGGTACTAGGCTTTAAACCACCGCCATCGAAATAGGGGATGGTCTGACATTTTACCTGCGCATGATCTTATCCGAAAACCGGTTCCCACTTTTCGGGTTCACGCGCTAACCGAGGATCAAGAAGCGTCATGAGCACTACGTTACCCCCATCCGCGGATGTCATCGTCGTTGGCGGCGGCAATGCGGCGTTTTGCGCCGCCCTTGCGGCGGCCGAGCAGGGCGTCTCGGTGCTGGTGCTGGAGCGCGCGCCCGAGGAAGAGTCCGGCGGCAACAGCCGCTTCACGGCCGGCGCCTTCCGATGTGTCTATGACGGGGTCGAGGACCTGCGCGCGCTGATGCCGGACTTGACCGACGAGGAAGTATCGAAATCCGACTTCGGCACCTACACCGAGGAAAAATTTTTCGACGATATGGGCCGCATCACCGAATATCGCACCGATCCTGACCTGTGCGAAATTCTGATCAAGCGCAGCAAGGCGACCATGCTGTGGATGCGCGACAAGGGCGTCCGCTTCATGCCGATCTGGGGACGTCAAGCTTACAAGATCAACGGCATGTTCAAGTTCTGGGGTGGCCTGACCGTGGAATCCGTCGGCGGCGGGCCGGGGCTGGTGGAGGCGCTGACCAAAATCGCGCACAAGAACAATGTCGCCGTCGCCTATGGCGCCCGTGCGGTTGCGCTGCTGGCCGACGACGACGGCGTCAAGGGCGTGCGCGTCAAGCACGCGGGCAAGACCGTCGAAGTGAAAGCCAAATGCGTGGTGCTTGCTTCCGGTGGCTTCCAGGCCGATGCCGAAATGCGCACGCGCTATCTGGGGCCGGGCTGGGAGCTCGCCAAGATCCGCGGCACCCGTTTCAACACCGGCGACGGCATCAAGATGGCGCTCGCGATTGGCGCCCAGCCGATCGGCAACTGGTCGGGCGGCCACGCGGTCGCCTGGGACCGCAATGCACCGGAATTCGGCGATCTGACGGTCGGCGACAACTTCCAGAAGCATTCCTATCCGTGGGGCATCATGATCAATGCCAATGGCGAGCGCTTCCTCGACGAGGGCTCCGACTTCCGCAACTACACCTATGCAAAGAACGGCCGCATCATCCTGATGCAGCCCAAGCAGTTCGCCTATCAGGTGTTCGACAACAAGATCATCCCGATGCTGCGCGACGAATACCGCATCAAGCGGGTGAGCAAGGTGCGCGCCAACACGCTGGAAGAACTGGTCCAGAAGCTGGAAGACGTGGACCCCGTCAAGGCGCTGGCGACCATCAAGACCTACAACAAGGCGGTGATGACCGGCGTACCGTTCGATCCGAACGTGAAGGATGGTCGCGGCACCAAGGGTCTTGCGATTCCGAAATCGAACTGGGCCAACACCATCGATGAGCCGCCTTTCGAAGCCTATGCCGTCACCTGCGGACTGACATTCACCTTCGGCGGACTGCGGATCGACACCAGCGCGCGCGTCATGGATAGCGACGGGGCGGCGATCCCGGGACTGTTTGCGACCGGCGAACTGGTCGGCGGCATTTTCTATTTCAATTATCCGGGTGGCACCGGCCTGATGAATGGCGCGGTGTTCGGCAAGATCGCCGGCACCACCGCCGGCCAGCGCGCCAAGCAGTCGTCGTGACAGCGGCCGTCACCCACGATGTTATCGTCGTCGGTGGTGGCGGAAGCGGCTTAGCGGCCGCGATCGAAGCGCGCGCGCTTGGCCGCGACGTGGTGCTGATCGAGAAGAACCCGCAGCTCGGCGGCTCGACCGCCTGGTCGGTCGGCTCGGTGACCGCCAGCGGCACGCCGCACCAGGCGCGCAAGGGCATCCAGGACAGCACGCAAGAGCACTGGCGCGACATGGCCGGCTTCAACGGCGATCTCGATGCGCGCGATAATCCGGGCTTGCGCCGCGTGCTGGCCGATGAAATGCCGGAGACGTTCCGCTGGCTGCTCAAGGGCCACGGCCACCATCTCGGCTGGGTCTTCGCCTCGGGCCGGCACGCGGGAAAAAATGCGACGCTGGCGTGCGCGCGTTAAGCCGACGTCTCGAGCAGCGCCAGTAATCCGGCGAGCAGCGCTTTCGGATTCGGCGGGCAGCCGGGAATGTGCAAGTCCACCGGCACCACATCCTTAACGCCGCCTTCGACCGCGTAGCTTTTGGCGAAAATTCCGCCGTCGACGGCGCAAGCGCCGACCGCCACCACCCATTTAGGATCGGGCGTCGCGTTATAGGTGCGCAGCAAAGCCTCGCGCATGTTTTTGGTGACCGGGCCGGTCACCATCAGCACGTCGGCGTGGCGCGGCGAGGCGACGAAGCGCAAGCCGAAACGTTCGAGATCGTAGAACGCGTTGTTGAGCGCGTGGATTTCCAGCTCGCAGCCGTTGCAGGAGCCGGCGTCGACCTGGCGGATCGAGAGCGAGCGGCCAAGCCGCGCGCGGGCGGCGCGGTTGACGGATCGTGCAAGCTCGGTGAGGCCGGCCTCGTCGGGCTTGGGCGCTACCTCGGTGAGCAGCCCGTGCGTGAAGCTTTCAAACAGAACTTTGCGCATCAGAGATCGTGTCCCGAATAAGAACAATTGAACGACTTATTGCAAAGCGGGAAGTCGGCCACGATGTTGCCCTCGACCGCGGTTTCCAAGAGCGGCCACTGGAACCATGACGCGTCGCGCATGTGGCATCGATCCACGCGGCCCTTGCCATCGAGCCGCAGCCAGATCAGCACATCACCGCGGAAGGCTTCCACCAGGCCGAGGCCTTCGCCGATTTTTCCTTTGGCTTCGAGCGCAGTATGGATTTTCCCGTTCGGCAGGCGCTTGAGAACCTGCTCGATCAGCGAAAGACTCTGCTCGACTTCGCGAATGCGTATCCACACCCGTGCGTCGACATCGCCGGCGCTGAGTACCGGCACCTCGAATTTGAGATCGCCATAGGGCGCATAGCCGGGGCTACGGCGGGCATCGAAGGCGCGGCCCGAGGCGCGGCCGACATAACCGCCGGCGCCGAACTGGCGCGCATATTCCGGCTTCACGATGCCGGTGGTGACGGTGCGGTCCTGCAGCGAGGCGGTGTTGTCGTAAAGCTCGATCAGGCGCGGGAATACGCGGCGGACCTCAGTGAGCAAGCTTTTCAGTTGGGCGGCGCCGCCGGCCGCCAAGTCGCATGCAACGCCGCCCGGCACGATGACGTCCATCATCAGCCGGTGGCCGAAGCAGGCCTCGGCCGCGCGCAGCGTGCGCTCGCGTAAAATTGCGCATTGCGCATGCATCAGAGCAAAGGACGCATCGTTGCAGATGGCGCCGATGTCGCCGAAATGATTGGCCAGGCGCTCGAGCTCGGCCATCAGCGCGCGAAGATAAATTGCGCGCGCCGGCGCCTTGACTTGCAAGGCGGCTTCCGCCGCTTGCGCGAAGGCAAACGCATAAGCGACCGTGCTGTCGCCGGAGGTGCGGGCGGCGAGCTTTGCCGCCGCATCGAGAGTGGCGCCGTGCATCAGGGATTCGATGCCCTTGTGTACATAGCCGAGCCGCTGCTCTAGCCGCACGACGTGCTCGCCATTGGCGGTGAAACGGAAATGCCCCGGCTCAATGATGCTGGCATGCACGGGGCCGACCGGAATCTGGTGCAGGCCCTCGCCCTCGGCGGGGAGGAATTCATAGGGCTTGGCTTTGCGCGCGGGAGCACGTTTGCCGAGCGGGTGGCGCGCATTCCAAAATCCGAGATCGAGCCATGACCGCGTGTCGGGCGCGCCACTGGCGTCGAGACCGAACAGATCGCGGATCGCGCGCTCTAACCGGACCGCCGGCGGATGGCGGGCGGCGACGCTGGGATATTTTCCGCCTTTGCAATTGTAACTGACGATGGCGATGTCGCTGAAATCCTCACTAAGAAGCGCCATATGCACGGCGGGCGCATCGCCCCACAGTCCCAGCAATGTACAACGGCCGGCCGCGAGCTGCTCGATGGCCTGCCGCCAGGCTTTCTCGTTCACGGTTGCGCGCGGGAGGATCATGGCTATCCCAACAATCTGGCGACGTTCTGAAAGCCGGTCACCAGCGCCGGCGGCAAATAGACGCCCGCCATCGCCACAATGGCGAGATGGGCAAACATCGGCACGTAGGACGCCTCAGCCTTCGCGCTTGGTCCTACCGGCTCGCCAAACACAATGCCGTTGAGCCGCAGGAACATGCCGCCCAAGCCCACCAGGATTCCGAACACCAGGATCAGCACAAGCCAGGGCTCGCGCGCAAAGGTCGAGCTCACCACCAAAAACTCGCTCATGAAGATGCCAAGCGGCGGCAGCCCCGCAATCGCCACGACGCCGAGCACCAGGCCCCAGCCGAGCACAGGATGGGTGACGGTCAGCCCGCCCATATCGGCGATCTTCTGCGTACCCTTGACCTGGGCGATGTGGCCGACCGCGAAGAAGATCGCCGACTTGGTCAGCGAATGCATGGTCATGTGCAAGAGCCCTGCGAAATTCGCGAGCGGGCCGCCCATGCCGAAGGCAAACACGATGATGCCCATGTGTTCGATGGAGGAATAGGCGAACATACGTTTGATGTCGCGGCGCTTGTACAGCATGAAGGCGGCGAACACGCAGGAGATCAGCCCCATGGTCACCATCAGCGGGCCGGGCGCGATCGCCGCCGGATTGAGCGCCAGCAGCATCTTGAAGCGCAGCAGCGCATAAAGCGCGACGTTCAACAGCAGGCCAGAGAGTACCGCCGAAATCGGCGTCGGGCCTTCGGCATGCGCGTCGGGCAGCCAGGCATGCAGCGGGGCAAGGCCCACTTTGGTGCCATAGCCGAGCAACAGGAACACGAAGGCGACATTGAGTAAGGCGGGATCGAACTTTGCCGCGTGCATGACCAGCACGGTCCACACCATGGCTGAGACGCCTTCGCCGATCACCGGCTTTGCCGCCATGTAGATGAGAATGGTGCCGAACAGCGCCAGCGCGATGCCGACACTGCCGAGAATGAAATATTTCCACGCCGCTTCCAGCGCCTCATGCGTGCGATAGATGCCGACCATCAGCACGGTGGTGAGCGTGGCGAGTTCGATGGCAACCCACATCAGACCGATATTGTTGGCCACCAGCGCGAGGTTCATGGCGAACATCAGCACCTGATACATGGCATGATAGAATCGCACGTATGTCGGGGTCAGCCGGCCGATCTCGATCTCGTGGCCGATATAGTTCGCGCTGAACACGGCCGTGGTGAAGCCGACAAAGGTCGTGAGCACGATGAAGACCTTGTTGAGGTCGTCCACCAGCAGATAGGGCCCGGATGTCGGCTCCACGACAAACAGCGACACGGCGGTCGCAAAGCTGAGAAACGCCGCAAGCACATTGAGCCGCGCGGTCAAACGATAGCCGGGCAACGCGGCAAGCAGGCCCGCCGACAAAGCCGGTATCAGTAATACGCCGCTGAGCGCGTCGAACGTCATCGCCGCTCTCCACGGAAGCGGTCGAGCGCCTGCAGATCGACGGTGTCAAAGCGCTCGCGAATGCGGAACAAGAAGATGCCGATGACGATGAAGGCGATCAGCACCGAGAAAGCGACGCTGATCTCGACCACCAGCGGCATGCCCTTGGCGCCGGTCGCCGCCAGCACCAGCCCGTTCTCCAGCGACATGAAGCCAATCACCTGACTCACGGCGTTGCGCCTTGTCACCATCATCAACAGGCCGAGCAACACCACCGACAGCGCGAATGCCAGATCCTCGCGCGCCAGCGGGTCGGCTTCGGCGGTGACCCGCAGCATCACCACCATGGACAGCGCGACCAGGCCCATGCCGAGCAGCATGGCCGGGCCGACGCCGACCGCGGTTTCGATCTCGCGGTGAATGCCGAGCTTCACGATGATCCGGTGCAGCGCGACCGGGATGACAATGGCCTTGAACACCAGCGCGATCATCGCCGTCAGATAAAGATGCGGCGCATCCTGGATGAAGGCCTGCCAGGCGACCGAGGCCGCCAGGATCAGCGCATGCAGCGCGAATATATTGAGCAGCGCATAGAGCCGGTCTTGATAGAGCTGCATGAAGCTCACCAGCACCAGCGAGCCGGCCAGCATATGAGCGACGTCGAAGGTGATGCCACGCATTGTCAGAGGCTCCGCGAGACGAATAGCAACAGCGTGGCGAGCAGACCGAGCATCAGCGCCGCGCCGAGGAATGCCGGCACCCGGAACACGCGCATTTTGGCGATGGCCGTTTCGAACAGGGCCAGCAGGAAACCGCCGGCTGCGAGCTTTGCCAGATACAGGACCGCGCCGGCTGCGATCGCTTGCACGCTCGCATCAGGTCCGGCAATTCCCCACGGCGTGAACAGGCAACCGACCAGCGAGATATAAAGCAGGAGTTTCAGCGCGGCGGACAGCTCGATCAGCGCTAGGTGGCGGCCGGAATATTCCAGCACCATGGCCTCGTGCACCATGGTGAGTTCGAGATGGGTCGCCGGATTATCGATCGGGATGCGCGCGTTCTCGGCGATCGCCACCATGAGCAACGCGATCAGCGCCAGGCCCAGCGACACGCGTAAGCCGACTTCGGGCGAAACCATGAAGGCGGCCATGGTGGAGAGCTGGGTGGAGCCGGCGACCAGCGCGAGCGTGAACACGATCATCAGCATCGCCGGTTCCGCCAGCGAAGCGATCATCACCTCGCGGCTTGAGCCGATGCCGCCGAAGCTGGTGCCGACATCGAGGCCGGCGAGCGCCAGGAAAAAGCGCGCGCTGCCGAGCAGCGCGATGATGGCTATCAGATCCGCCGACCAGGAAAACACCAGGCCGCTGCGGAAGGTCGGCACCAGCGAGACCGCGACCCAGGTGCCGGCGAATACGATGTAGGGAATGGCGCGGAACAACCACGACGCGTTATTGGCCAGCACCACGTCCTTGCGGGTGAGCCGGATCAGATCGAGATAGGGCTGCAACAGCGGCGGACCTTGCCGGCGCAGCAGGCGCGCCTTCACCTTGCGCACAAAGCCCGTGAGCAGTGGCGCCAGTAAAAGCACCACCAGCATCTGTGCGCCCTGGAAGGCGAGTTCGCGGATCAAGGCCATATCGCGAGTACCAACAAAAGCAGGACCAGCGCCGTGAACACGAGCGAGAGATAGCGCCGGATGGTGAGGAATTGCAGGACATTGAGTTTTTCTGCGGCGTAATCGATTGCAGCGGCGACCGGCGCGTAAGCAGCGATCCAGATCAGATCGCGCAGTTCAACCTTCAGGCGCGCCGGCGCGGTCGCACCCGGCGGCGGCATCTCGCCGATCTCGCGCGCGTGGAAAACGGAAGTGCCATAGACGCGGCGGATCGGCTGGGCAAAGCTCGACGCGGTGTATTGCGTGGCGGAGCTCGAGTCCGGATAGCCGCAATCCCAGGCCGGTGCGCGCCGCAACTTGTCGGAGGCCAGCCGGTGAATGGCAAACGCCGCAATCGAGCCTGACAGCACGACGAAGACGAAAACCAGCAGCCCATTATAGGAACTGCGGCTTTCGGCGATCGGTACGATCGATAGCCACTCGACGCCGGCCTGATGCGGCATGCTGAAGCCGACCAGGCTCTTGGTCACCGGCGCCAGCGCGTCGATGATGAAGCCCGGGAGAATACCGGCGACCAGGCAGAGCGCCGCCAGGAAATACATGGCGGCCAGCGAATTGCTGTCGGTTTCAGTTGCGCGGGCGGCGGCGGGCGTGCGGGCGCGGCCGAGAAAACTCACGCCGAAGGCTTTGACGAAGCAGGCGGCGGCCAGCGCCGCCGACAGCGCCAGCAGCGCGCCGACCGCGGGCACCATGAATTTCAGACCCCAAGACGGCAATTGCGGGCTGAGCAGGATGGCCTGGAAGGTCAGCCATTCGGACACGAAGCCATTGAGTGGCGGCAGCGCCGAGATCGCCACGCAGCCGACCAGGAATACGAAAGCGGTTTGCGGCATGCGGTGGATCAGCCCGCCGAGATGCTCCATGTCGCGGGTGCCGGTGGCGTTCAGCACGCTGCCGGCGCCGAAGAACAACAGGCTCTTGAAGACCGAATGGTTGAACACATGGAACAGGCCGGCGGTGAGCGCGAGTGCGGCGGCGAGCGGCATGCCGTGCGCCTTGAAGGCAAGCGCGAGGCCGAGCCCAATGAATATGATACCGATATTTTCCACCGTGTGATAGGCGAGCAGGCGTTTGAGATCGTGTTCCATCAGCGCGTAGAGCACGCCCATGACCGCGGTGATGCCGCCGACGCCAAGCACCACCATGCTCCACCACCAGTCCGGCGGCCCCAGCAGGTCGAACACGATGCGCACGAAGCCGTAGACCGCGACCTTGGTCATCACGCCGCTCATCAGTGCGGAGACGTGGCTGGGCGCGGCTGGGTGCGCGAGCGGCAGCCAGGCATGCAACGGGACGACGCCCGCTTTCGAGCCGGCGCCGACGAGGACGAGTAGCAACACCAGCGCGGCGAGGGCGGCGGGAGGATGCGAGGCGCGCATGGCGTCGAAGGCGTAATGACCGTCGGGGCCGGCGAGCAGGCCGAACGAGAGCAGCAGCGCCAATGTGCCGAAGCTCGCCATCAACAGATAGATATATCCGGCGCGCAGGTTCTCGCGCACCTGATGACGCGCGACCACCAGCGCCCAGGAGGTGAGCGACATGAATTCCCACGACACTAAGAAAGAGAATGCATCGTCGGCCATGACCACGAGATTCATGGCGGCGAGATAGGCGGGATAGAACGGCAGCACACGCAGCGGCGAATGTTCGTGGCGGCCATAGCCAAGCGCGAACAGACTGGCCGCCGCGCCGCCGAGATTGACCACGACGAGGAAGAATGCCGCCAGCGCGTCGATGCGGAAATGCGCGCCGATCCAGGGCAGGCCGAGCGGCAATGTGACGAGCGAGGGGCTTTGAGAATATTCGAACAGGCTGAGCAGTGCGATGATGCACAATGACAGCGTCACGATCAGACTGGCGCCATAGACTACGCTGGTGGCCACGCCCAAAACCGGGCCTTGGGTGCGCGGCGCCGCGCCGAGAACGATCGCGATGGGGGCCAAGGCCAGCAGCGCCGCCACGCCGTAAAGTGCATAGACCACCATCATTTCAGCCGCACCCCGCGGCCGCCGCCGCCGCTCGCCGTGCCTTCGCCGATCAACTCGATGCCGCCGGCGGCGAGTGCATCGACCAGCTTCATGAGCGAGTCTACGTTGCCACGGACCACGCCGTCGCAGGATTCCATGCGTTGGATGGTCGGCAGCGACAGGCCGCAACGCTGTGCCAGCGTGCGCTGGTCGAGGCCGAGGAGCGCCCTGGCTGCCCGTAGTTGCGTGCCTGTTATCATGTACTAAACATCAGAATAGATGCTTTTATAGTGTTTATTGATGGATACAACGGTCAAATCCGATTCTCAAGGCCCCGCTGGCACCCCCGCTAGGGGCGTTTTTTGGCGGCCAAGCGCCGGTCGATGCGGGCCATGTCGACCACCATGCGTTCATGGGTGCCGTTGCCAATCTCCTCGATTTCGTCGCGGGCGCTCACGTTGAACTCGATGCGGCGGCCGTCGACCTTGGTGACCTCGGCCTGCGCGGTCACCCGGTGGCCGACCGGGGTCGCGGCCAAATGGCGGATATTCACCAGCGTGCCGACCGCGCTCTCGCCCGGATCGAGGTAGTCGCGCACCGCATTGAGCGCGGCGTTCTCCATGGCGGTCACCATCATCGGCGTGGCGAACACCTGCGGGAGCATCGCGTCCTTGAACTGATTGGCGAGATGGCCGGGCATCACACGCAGCGCGTAAGTTCCCTTGGCTCCGACCGGTATTGCACGCATGCGTCAGCTCCCAAACTGGCGGACATGATTGATCGCCGGCGCCAGAATTACCAGAAGAATTCCACACAGCGTGATGGGCAAGAAGGCGAGCGCCGCGATGCCGCTGAGGTCCCATAAAATTCCGCTGATCACCGGCACGATCACCGCGCAGCTGTAACTGATCGTGAACATGGCGGCGGTGACGCGGTGAACGTCGTCGGGCGGGCTGAGTAGCGGCGGCAGCGCCAGCACCAGGATCAGGATCGCGGCGGCGGCAAAACCTTGCAGCGTGGCCGACGCCACCATCCAGGCGCCGGTGCCGAACACGATGCCCAGCGTTGCGATCACGCAGAGCAATCCGCAAATCACATAGGGCCAGGCCTTGCGCTCCAAGCGGCCAGCGACCGCGAGCAACAAGAACGACGCCGGCAACTGACCGGCATTCAATCCGGACAGTGCCGCACTGATCCATTCGCTCTGCCCGGTGCTGCGCAGGTAGTCGGGCAGGAACGCATTGGTGGCAAAATAAGTGGCGTTGATGGTGCCGAGCATAATGCCGAGCCGCCAGATCAGCGTGCTGTGCCAATCCGGCCACCAGCGCCGTCGCGCCATTGACGATGCGTTGGTGGATACAGACCGCGGCGCCAGCACCATCACCATGATCGCGATCATGGCGACCGGCGCACTCCAGAACACGAAACCCCACTGCCAGCTGCCGCCCACCATCGGCAGCACCAGTGGCAACATCAATGCGACCGGTACGATTTCGCCGATCAACAGGCCATTTGTATAAACGGCGGTGGCAAAGCCGATGCGATGCGGCAGCCAAGTGCGCACCGCCGGCGGCATCGTCACTTGCATGATGGCGACGCCGGCGCCCATGGCGATGGTCATGGCATAGAGCCAGCCGATGTCGGGCAGGGCGCCGCGCAGCGCGCCGCCGATCGCGGTGATGCCAAGTCCGACCACCAAAGCCGTGCGCACGCCGAGGCGGGCGATCAGCAGCGATCCAGGGACCGCGGCGAAGGCGAACAGCATCGAGGGCAGCCCGGTGAGGATGCCGATCTGGGTTGCGCTCAGGTTCAGTTCATCGTGGATGAACGGAATGACCGGCGGCACCGCCAATATGGTTAGCCGCAACCCAATGCCTGCGAGCCATAGCAGCAGAAACGAGGTCAGTAAGCGCGCCTGCGGCGGCGCGGTATTTGCGACATTCATCGATTTCAGTCCGGCATTGCAGAGGCGTGGCGATAACATAGACTGTGGCGCGATACACGCACCGCAATCGGCCGCCTGTCATAATGGAAGACGCGCAAATTTCAAACGAGAATACGAGGGTTTACGCGATCGGCGACATCCACGGCCGGTTGGATCTGCTCGACCGTGTCATCGTGGCGATCGAGCGCGACGTCGCGGAGCATGGGCCGGCGGCGCTCACCGTCACGCTCGGCGACTATGTCGACCGCGGACCGGCGTCGCGCGGCGTGCTCGACCGGCTGGCGGCAAATCCATTTCCGACGCCCTATGTCGCGCTCAAGGGCAATCATGAGGCGCTGCTGTTGTCTTTTCTCGTCAAGCCCGAGGTCTGCGAGCATTGGCGCAGGCTGGGGGGCATGGAAACACTGCACTCCTACGGTGTGCCGGTTAGCGGGCCGATGTTGGGGAAAAATTATGACGAGGCCGCGGAGCGGCTGCGCGCCGCGCTGCCCGAGCAGCATATGATTTTTTTGCAATCGTTGAAAACGTCGCACAGCCACGGCAAATATTTTCTGTGCCACGCCGGCGTGCGGCCCGGCATTCCGCTCGGCCTTCAGAGCGAAGAGGATCTGTTATGGATTCGCGAGGAGTTTCTCGGCAGCACGATGAATTTTGGCAAGGTCGTTGTGCACGGCCACACGCCGATCGATGCGCCGGAAGTTCTGCCAAACCGGATCAATATCGACACCGGCGCATTCGCCACCGGGCATTTGACGTGTGTGGTGCTGGATGACGGCGGGCACCGCTTTCTCAAAGTCTAACGCACCCCGTGCCTGCCCGCATAGATTGTGCAATGATGGCCGTTCGCGGCGCGTGACCGGGAGGTCTATGCGTTTGGATAAGTAGCGATGACCGAGTGCGATGGCTCCAGAGTCCAATCAGAGTGACGGCGGATATTTTGCAAGCGATCTGCGGGCCTTCCTGCGCGATTTTGTGTCGTTTGCCGGCCGCAAGGGCGCGGTTGCCGCAATCTTTGTCGTTCTCGGCGCGGTGCTTGAAGGCCTGAGTCTCATTCTGCAGGTTCCGCTGCTCGGAATCGTGATTGGGTCGGGTCTGCCGTCTGGCCGCCGCAGAAAAACAATTAATGGCCGCTGCCCGGCATCGCCGTAAGTTCTCGGCGCACAATATCGATCAGCGAATTCGCGGTGGAATCGAATTTAATCCCACGGATATGGAACGCGGCGGCGGCGGCCATGTCGCCGTCCTTGTCGCCAATCAAAAAACTGCGCGCAAGATCGATCGGCCATTCGTGCGTGGCCTGTTCGAGCAGGCCGGTGCCCGGCTTGCGGCAGCCGCAACGAATGGCCAGCGCCTTGACGGTCCCGTCGGGATGATGCGGGCAAAAGTAGAAGGCGTCGATATGGGCGCTATGCGCCCGCAGGGCGTTCTGCATGTGGGCGTGGAAGTGGCGCACGGCGGCTTCGTCGTAAAGTCCACGGGCAATGCCGGACTGGTTGGTGACGACGATCACGGCATAGCCGGCCTCGTTGAGCAAACGCACGGCTTCCGGCGCGCCGGCGATCCATTCAAGCTGATCCGGCCTGTAAGCATAGCCATGATCGACATTGAGCACGCCGTCGCGATCAAGAAATGCCGCCGGACGCTTGTCCTGACCAATTCGCAAAATTTCAACTCCGTCTTTCTCAAGGGGCGAATAAACCTATATAAGCGCTAAATCAGGGCCGGACAAAAGCCGCCGGTCCAGCCCGGCCCACGTAAGAAAGTCCAAGAGAGCCTATGCCCCAACTGTTGTTCGATCTGCGCGGCAAGCGTGTCTATGTTGCCGGCCACAATGGTTTGGCGGGTTCGGCGATTGTCCGGCGGTTGGCCGGCGAAGGCTGCGAGACTCTGACGGCAAGCCGCCAGACGCTCGACCTGACCCGGCAATCCGACACCGAGCGCTGGCTCGAGCAGATGAAACCCGACGCGGTGATTATCGCGGCCGGCCTTGTTGGCGGAATATTAGCCAACCAAACGTTCCCGGCCAATTTCATCACCGACAATCTGGCGATCTGTCTCAATCTTATTCGCGGCTCGCACAAGGCCGGTGTGAAGAAGCTGCTGGCGCTCGGCTCGTCCTGCATCTACCCGAAATTCGCACCTCAGCCGATGCCGGAAGACGCGCTGCTTACCGGGCCGCTGGAGCCGACCAACGAGTGGTATGCAGTCGCCAAGATCGCGGCCATCAAACTATGCGAAGCCTACCGCAGACAGCACGGCGCCGATTTCATTTCGGCGATGCCGACCAATCTCTATGGCCGCGGTGACAATTATCATGCGCAAAACAGCCATGTGCCGCCCGCGCTGCTCCGCCGGTTTCACGAGGGAAAATTGGCAAACGCGCCGACGGTGACGGTCTGGGGCACCGGCAAACCGCGGCGGGAGTTTCTTTGCTCGGACGATCTCGCCGATGCCTGTGTTTTCCTGATGAAGCATTATTCCGATCTGCAATTTCTCAATGTCGGGACCGGCGAGGACGTCACCATCGCCGACTTTGCCGGCGAGGTCGCAAGCGTCGTCGGCTACAAAGGCAAGATCGCATACGACACATCGCGGCCGGATGGTTCGCCGCAGAAGCTGCTCGACGTTTCGAAAATCAAAAAGCTTGGCTGGGCGCCAAAGATCAAGCTGCACGATGGTCTCGCCGGTGCTTATGCCGATTTCCTGGCCGGTGGCGGGCGCTTGAGCGGCTGAGCGGCAGCCGGTCAGGCCGGGGGACCGTGCGCGTGTGTATCGGCTTCGATTGTCTTGAGCGAACTCCAACGGTAACCGCTGGCAATCCAGACCATGCCGCCGATGGCGCCGACGCCCAAGATAGTAATGCCGTAGAGAATTGAAACGATCAGGCCGTCGCTCTCCGCTAGGCCGGCATAAGAGAAGGCAAGGATCATGGCGCTTTCGCGCACGCCCCAGCCGGCGATCGAGATTGGTACGGTTGCGATCAGGATCACCGGCAGCACCAGGAACAAGACTTGTACGAAGTCGATTGAGGCATGGGCGGCCATGGCAGCGCCCCACGCCACAGACACCGTCACGAAATGAATCGCAAACGACAACACCGCGACCCGAGCGCCGGCGGCGGACCGGCACAATCTCCAGGCCAGGCGCGAAGCGGCGGCGAGATGGCGGGTCAGCCACCACCTTTCCATGATCCGCAGATGCTGAACGCCTAGACTTAAGAAAACCAATGCGGCGCCGAGCGCGCCAAAGCCAATCGCCGCCAAGGCCGCGCGCGCGACGGGATCGTGAATCAGGTTGAGTGTCCACGGCAGGCAGGCGACGACCACGACCGCCAATGCCGATACGCCGGCCACGCGGTCGATCAGCACCGAATAGATTGCGGTCGGCCATCCGGCCCCGCCGCGCGCCAGCAGCCAGATGCGGGCGGCATCGCCGCCGACCGTGGATGGCAAGATCTGGCTGAAAAATTGACCGATAAAAGTGTAACGGAGCGCCGTTGACAGATGCAGCTTTGCGCCGCAGATCGCGACGATGTCCCGCCAGCGCAACGCGCCCAGGCCTATTTGGACGCACAGCATAATCAGGACAAAGACGATCCAGCGCAGATCGAGCGCGCTCAGCCGTTGGCCGACGGTGCTCAGATTGACCCGGCGCAGCGACAGGTAAAGCAGCAGCGCGGAGACCGCGGCCTTAATCAAGAACAATAGCAGACGTCGCATCGATGAACGATCTCCAAGCCTACGGCCGTGGTTTTTCAAACAGGCTCTGCGCCCGCGCAAACGACTACGCTATCTATAATGAGATTTCGCGCGAGGAAGGTATTTGATGGGCCTAATTGGACTGAATATTGCGTTTACCCCATTCGATCAGGGCTATAGGGTCGTCGCTGAGCATCTCTTCGACAGGCT
>SHVM01000062.1 GCA_009694265.1 Pseudolabrys sp. | reverse complement strand
TGCGGCCACACCGGCCGCGCCTGCGCCCGAGCAGCGCACCATCACGCGAGCGCCGCCTCCCGCCGCCGTGCCGGCTCGCCCTGCCCAGCCCCAAACCTCAACAGGCACAGAAGCCGGCCACGCCGCCGCAACAGACCGTCGCGCCGCCCACGTCGCTCGCGCCAGCGCCGCCGCCAGCAACACGCACGCCCAACGCACCGGTCGTGATGACCGCCGTGATCGGACGGGCGTGCCTACGCGACCTGCTGTTGCACTGCCGCCATATCAAAGTCGGCGATGGCCGGAAAATCGCCTGCCTCATGGCGCGCGGGCCTAAGCTGGCGCCGCTTTGCAAAGCCGCCTTGAAGATCACGGAACCGGTGCGCTGAGCTAGGCGCTAAACCGACGCGGGCAGCTCGCCCGCCATATAGGCCGGCAGCCAGCCTTCGAAACGCTCGCGCAAAATCGCCACCAGCACCGCGCGCTCGCCCGCAAGCGTCAAGGCATCGCCGCCGGTTGTCCCAATGCGCGAAACCAGCACACTTGATGCGCGGGCGCGATCGAGCACGGCTTTGACCTTGGCTTCCGGCACAGTGACGAGGTAGCGCGCCTGATCCTCGCCGAACCAATAGGCGTGCGCCGGGATGTCGTCGGGCGCTTTATCAAGCGTTGCGCCGACACTGCCGGCCATGGCCATTTCGGCGAGCGCCACCAGCAACCCGCCGTCGGACAGATCGTGCGCGGCGCTCAGCGTTCCATCGAGGATCAGGCTGCGCACGATGTCGCCGTTCTCGCGCTCCTCGATGAGATCGACCGGCGGCGGCGCGCCCTCCTCGCGGCCGCAAATCTCGCGCAGATACATCGACTGGCCGAGCCAGCCCGCGGTTACGCCCACCAGCAGGATCGCTTCGCCCGCGCGCTTAAATGCAAGGGTCGCAGATTTTGTGAAATCGTCGATCAGTCCCACGCCGCCGATCGACGGCGTCGGCAGGATCGCGCGGCCATTGGTCTCGTTGTAAAGCGACACGTTGCCGGACACGACCGGGAAGTCGAGCGCCTTGCAGGCCTCCGCGATGCCGCGAACGCAGCCGACGAATTGCCCCATGATTTCGGGGCGTTCCGGATTGCCGAAATTGAGATTGTCGGTGATCGCTAGCGGCTTTGCCCCCACCGCCGTGAGATTGCGCCAGCACTCGGCCACCGCCTGCTTGCCGCCCTCGAGCGGATCGGCCTCGCAATAACGCGGCGTCACGTCGGTGGTGAGCGCCAGGCCCTTCGGCCCGTCCTCGATGCGCACCACCGCAGCATCGCCACCCGGCCGCTGCACGGTGTTGCCGAGAATGATGTGGTCATATTGCTCCCACACCCAGCGCTTGGAGCACAGATCCGGCGTGGCGAGTAGGCTTGTTAGCGCCTCAACGAGCCCCACCGGCGCCTCCACCTCCTCCGCATCAATCACGGCCGGTTTGGCCGCGCTCACAAAGGGCCGTTTGTATTCGGGCGCGCTGTCGCCGAGCTCCTTGATTGGCAAATCGGCCATCACCTTGCCGCCATGCCGCACGATGAAGCGCTTGCTGGGCGTGGTCTCGCCGATCACCGCGAAGTCGAGCCCCCATTTGCGGAAGATCGCCTCGGCTTCTTTTTCCTTTTCCGGCTTGAGCACCATGAGCATGCGCTCCTGGCTCTCCGACAGCATCATCTCATAGGCGTTCATGTTTTCTTCGCGGCACGGCACCTTGTCGAGATCGAGCGTGACGCCGAGATCTCCCTTGGCACCCATTTCAGTCGCCGAAGAAGTTAGGCCTGCCGCGCCCATGTCCTGGATCGCGATCACACAGCCCTTGTGCATGATCTCCAGACAGGCCTCGAGCAGCAGCTTCTCGGAAAAAGGGTCTCCGACCTGCACCGTCGGACGCTTGGCGTCGGCATCCTCGGCGAACTCGGCCGAGGCCATCGACGCGCCGTGAATGCCGTCGCGGCCTGTTTTCGAGCCAAGATAGACGATCGGCATGCCGACGCCGGATGCGGCCGCGTAGAAAATTTTGTCCTTGCGCGCGATACCGACCGCCATGGCATTGACCAGACAGTTGCCGTCATAGCGTGCATGAAAGCGCACGGAACCGCCGACCGTCGGCACGCCGAAGCTGTTGCCGTAGCCGCCGATGCCGGCGACCACGCCGGATACCAGATGGCGCGTTTTCGGATGCGAGGGTGCGCCGAACGACAGCGCGTTGAGGCAGGCGATAGGCCGCGCGCCCATGGTGAACACGTCGCGCAGGATCCCGCCGACGCCGGTGGCGGCGCCTTGGTAAGGCTCGATATAGCTCGGGTGGTTGTGGCTCTCCATCTTGAACACGCAAGCCAGCCCATCGCCGATATCGATGACGCCGGCGTTCTCGCCCGGACCCTGGATGACATGCGGGCCCTTGGTCGGCAGCCCGCGCAGATGGACCTTGGAGGACTTGTACGAGCAGTGCTCGTTCCACATCGCCGAGAAAATGCCGAGCTCGGTCAGACTCGGCTCGCGCCCGATCAAATCGAGCACGCGCTGGTACTCGTCTGGCTTGAGACCGTGCTCGGCGACCAGTTCGGGGGTGATGGCGGGGTTGTTGGAGAGCATGAATCCGGAGCGTTATCGGGGCACGGCCTGCCCTCGATAAGACGCGGCACGCAGGATGTAAATCGTCCCGTGAGCCCCCCCCGTGCATAAGTCACCCCCGAATCACGGACGCGCTAGGGGTGGCTAAATGCGGGCAAACGGTAGCGAGCTTAGACCGGCGAAACCGCCTCAGGCCGCCTTGCCGAGTTGATCCACCAGCCCGGCGAACAGCCCGCGCCCGTCGGTGCGGCCGACCGAGGCTTCCACGTGGTTCTCGGGATGCGGCATCATGCCGAGCACATTGCCGCGCTCGCTGACAATGCCGGCAATGGCGTTGATGGCGCCATTGTGGTTCCAGTTCGGATCGATCATGCCGTCGGGCGACGCATAGCGGAAAATCACGCGGCCCTCGCCTTCCAGCCGCGCGATGGTCTCAGCGTCGGCGATGTAATTGCCCTCGCCATGCGCCACCGGCACGCGGATCACCTGGCCCGCATTGTAGCCACGGGTGAACGGCGTGTCGGAGCGCTCCACTTTAAGATAAACGTCGCGGCAGATGAAACGAAGCTGCGCGTTGCGCATCAGCACGCCCGGCAAGAGCCCCGCTTCGCACAGAATCTGGAAGCCATTGCAGACACCAAGCGTGAGCCCGCCTTTGGCGGCAAAAGCGCGCACCGCGTCCATGATCGGCGAGCGCGCGGCAATCGCGCCGCAGCGCAGATAGTCGCCATAAGAGAAACCGCCGGGGATCACGACGAGATCGGTGCCGGCGGGGAGCTGCGTGTCGGCGTGCCACACCATGGCCGGCTCATGGCCCGACACAATTTTAAGCGTGCGCGCCATGTCGCGCTCGCGATTGATACCGGGGAAAACGACGACGACGGCTTTCATTGGGTCAGCGGCCTCCGCCTCATGCCACCACCTCGACCTTGTAATTCTCGATCACCGTATTGGCGAGCAGTCTATCGGCGGCCTGCTTGAGCAGCGCCTCGGCCGCGGCCTTGTCGCTGCCTTCGATCTCGATGTCGAACACTTTGCCCTGGCGCACGCTGGCGACGCCGTTAACGCCGAGCGAGCGCAACGCGCCCTCGATCGCCTTGCCTTGCGGATCGAGAATGCCGGTTTTCAGGGTAACGGTGACGCGGGCTTTCATGATTCGCCTAACCTAGAGACGCCGAAGCCCGGCACAAGACCGGGCCTCGGGTAATTCACATGCCAAACCGGCCGAACTGGATGCCTAGCCCTTCACCAGAACCGGGCCGGCGCCACGCGGCGGCTCGCCTTCGTTCATGATGCCAAGGCGCTTGGCGACCTCGGTATAGGCCTCCAGCAGCCCGCCGAGATCGCGGCGGAAGCGGTCCTTGTCGAGCTTGTTGTTGGTCTTGATGTCCCACAAGCGGCAACTGTCGGGCGAAATCTCATCGGCCACGACAATGCGCATCACGTCGTTTTCCCACAGCCGGCCGGTTTCCATCTTGAAATCGACCAGGCGGATGCCGACGCCGAGGAACAGGCCGGAGAGGAAGTCGTTGACACGGATGGCCAGCGCCATGATGTCGTCGATCTCCTGCGGGCTGGCCCAGCCGAAGGCGGTAATGTGCTCTTCCGACACCATCGGGTCGTTGAGCGCGTCGTTCTTGTAATAGAACTCGATGATCGAGCGCGGCAGCTGCGTGCCCTCGTCGATGCCGAGCCTTGTGGCCAGCGATCCGGCCGCGACATTGCGCACCACGACTTCGAGCGGGATGATCTCCACCTCGCGGATCAACTGCTCGCGCATATTGAGCCGGCGGATGAAGTGCGTCGGCACCCCGATATCGTTGAGGTGCTGGAATACGTATTCCGAGATTCGGTTGTTGAGAACTCCTTTGCCTTCGATCACTTCGTGCTTCTTGGCATTGAAGGCGGTCGCATCGTCCTTGAAGTGCTGAATCAGAGTTCCGGGCTCGGGGCCTTCATAGAGGATCTTCGCCTTGCCCTCATAAATGCGGCGGCGGCGACTCATCGGGGTGTACCGTGGTTTTTGAAAGTCCATCGGATTTGCCGTGGCTCCTTAGTGTGACAGACGAGATCCGCGGCGGCGGGACCGGACACTTGCAATTGCGCGCCAATTCGGTCCGGGTACGTGGCAAACCTAGCTGATCGGTCCGGGCAGCACAATCGAGCTACTCCCAGGTTTTCCACTTCGCAATATTGCCGCATGGACTCGCAGTGAGGTTGCCTTGACACTGGCACAGCGATATGCAAGGCGCACGGTTATATGTATGCACGCGATCTAACACACGCGGCAACAAACGAGGGCGGCATGACCACGTTCGACAAGCGCGAAGAAGGCTTCGAGAAGAAGTTCGCGCACGATGAGGATCTCCGATTCAAGGCGAACGCCCGGCGCAACAAGCTGCTCGGGCTGTGGGCGGCGGAAAAGCTCGGGCTATCCGGCGCGCAGGCCGACTCTTACGCCAAGGAAGTCGTCATGGCGGATTTCGAGGAAGCCGGCGATGACGACGTTTTTAGAAAAATCCGCAAGGATCTCGATAACAACAAAATTGCCGCCAGCGACCTGGACATCCGCCGCACCATGGATGAGCTGATGGCGCAGGCAATCGAGCAGATCAAGAAGAGTGGCTGACGTGACGGGTTTCTCGCTCGCCCGCCGGCTGCGCGCGAGCGAAACCGTCTACTCCGGCTGGTGCACGCTGGCCTCTCCCATCGTCGCGGAAACGATTGCGCGCGAGGGGTTTGCCTGCGTCGTGCTCGACCAGCAGCACGGGCTGTGGGACACCGCTTCGATTATCGCCGGTATCGGCGCGCTTCATCGCGCCGGCAGCACACCGGTTGTGCGCGTGCCGCTCAACGATTTCGCATTCGCATCCCGCGCGCTCGACTTCGGCGCCGAGGCGATTATCGCGCCCATGATCAATACGGCCGCAGATGCCCGGCTTTTCGCGAGCGCCGCCAAATATCCGCCGCTCGGCGAACGTAGCTGGGGACCGACGCGCGCCATGACGCTGCAAGGCAAGACCCATGCGGTCGATTATCTGCGCGAGGCCAATGACGGCACGTTGACGGTGGCCATGATCGAGACGCAGACCGCGCTCGCAAATGTCGACGCGATTGCCGCCACCCCCGGCATCGACGCGCTGTTCGTCGGGCCTTACGATCTCTCAACGGCATTGAGCGGCGGCAAGGCACAGGACGTGCAAGCCCCGGAGGTCGAACGCGCCATCGACCGGATTTGCGCGGCGGCGGTGAAGGCCGGCAAAATTCCCAGCATCTATTGCCGCGACGCCGAACGCGCGCTTGTTATGGCCAAACGCGGCTTCCGCTTCATTACCATCGGCAGCGACCTCGGCATTGTGCGTGACGGCGCTGCGGTGCAGGTCAAGGCACTCAAGTGATCGCGCTAAAGCGCTGACAGTTCGCCTTCGAGTTTATTGAGAACCCCCGCCACATCACGCTCCACCTCGCCTGCCAGTGCCTCCATTACGCGGTAGCCGCGCTCGGCGAGCCATTGCCGCTTCCCGGCGCGCGCTTGCGCCGCGGTTTGCGTCTCCGCCGCCGGCACCAGATCGATGACGCATTTGAGCGGGAACGAGACGAAATCGCTGACGTGCTGGCCGATCGGCACTTGCCGCTTGAAACCAAGTCCTGCAAAGCGGCGGTCGTTCACCAGCGCCTGCCATAACGTGCGCTCGGCCTCGGTCGGATTGCGCCGCAGCAGCCGCGGCAGACCGCGCAGCGGCGTGCGCTCTGACGGCGCGCGCCCCTGCCCGTGTTCGGTCAGCAGATCGCGCAACTTCTGCGCTTCGGCGCCATCCAGCACGCCACCGCGAGCCGGACCTTTTCTCCCTTGAGCAATCGCCGTGATCACGCCATGCAGCGTGCGGATGTCCTGCTGGGTCGGCATCATGCGCAAGAAAATATTGCGCAGGTTCACACTCATCGTCCCGCGTTTCTCTTCGGGACGGAAGAATTCGACTTTCTCCAGTTCGCGCTCCAGATCGGAAAAGAACGCGCCGAGCTGCTGTTTGGAGACCTGCGGCGATCTTTCCGGCATGGCGAAGGGCAAATCGCCACCGCCCGTGAGCTTGAACCATTCGTAGCCGACGACCGCCACCGCCTGCGCCAGATTGAGCGACGCGAATGCGGGATTGACCGGCAGCGTGACGATGCGGTCGGCAAGACCGACCTCGTGATTTTCCAGCCCATTGCGTTCGCGCCCGAACACGATGGCCACGGACTCGCCCAAAGCGACCCGCGGCGCCGCCTCAGCCGCGGCCAGCTCGGCCGAGATCACGGGCTTGGCCTGATCGTGATTGCGCGCGGTCGCGGCCAGCACGAAGCTGCAATCGCCGATGGCATCGGCCAGGCTGTCAAAGAGTACCGCGGCATCGAGCACGCGGTCGGCGCCGGCCGCCATGACGCGCGCCTTCTCGTTCGGCCAGTCTTGCAGCGGCTTCACCAGCCGCAACCGTGACAATCCGAAATTGGCCATGGCGCGGGCAGCCGCGCCGATATTTTCGCCCAGCTGCGGCTCGACCAGCACGACAATCGGTGCCGGCTGCTCGATCCAGCGCTTGGTCTTGTCGGTGCCGGCACCCGGCATTTAACTCCTCCGTCCGGGCGGTATAGCCGCGCTGCTTGCGCGGGGGAAGCGTGCGTAAAGTATGCTTCCGCAGCCCCTATGGGGATGCTATAGGCCAGCGCGCCGGCAATCATTCCCGTCCGTCCGCTTAGACTTTCAAAAAGGTTTACCCCGCAATGGCGAAGATCAAGGTGGCCAACCCCGTCGTCGAAATGGACGGCGACGAGATGACCCGCATCATCTGGCAGCTCATCAAGGACAAGCTGATCCACCCCTATCTGGACATCGAGCTGCTTTACTACGACCTCAGCGTCGAAAAGCGCGACGAGACCAACGACCAGATCACCATCGACTCGGCCGAGATGACCAAGAAGGTTGGCGTGGCGGTGAAATGCGCCACCATCACGCCCGACGAGGGCCGCGTGAAGGAATTCGGCCTCAAGGAAATGTGGCGTTCGCCCAACGGCACCATTCGCAACATACTCGGCGGCGTGATTTTCCGCGAACCGATCATCTGCAAGAACGTGCCGCGCCTGGTGCCGGGCTGGACCAAGCCGATCATCATCGGCCGCCACGCCTATGGCGACCAGTATCGCGCCACCGATTTCAAGTTCCCGACCGCCGGCACGCTGTCGATGAAGTTCGTCGGCAACGACGGCAAGACGATCGAGCGCGAAGTGTTCAAGGCGCCGAGCAGCGGCATAGCCATGGCGATGTACAATCTCGACGACTCGATCCGCGATTTTGCTCGCGCCTCGATGAATTTCGCCCTCAACCGCGGCTATCCGCTTTATCTGTCCACCAAAAACACCATCCTGAAGCAATATGACGGCCGCTTCATGGAGCTTTTCCAGCAGATTTTCGACGCCGAATTCAAAGCCGCATTCGACAAAAAGCAGATTACGTACGAGCACCGGCTGATCGACGACATGGTGGCGGCGGCGATGAAATGGTCAGGCGGCTATGTCTGGGCCTGCAAGAACTACGACGGCGACGTGCAGTCGGACATCGTGGCGCAGGGCTTCGGCTCGCTCGGCCTGATGACCTCGGTGCTGACCACGCCGGACGGCAAGATCGTGGAATCGGAAGCCGCCCATGGCACGGTCACCCGCCACTACCGCGAACATCAAAAGGGCAAAGAGACCTCGACCAACTCGATCGCGTCGATCTTTGCCTGGACGCGCGGCCTGGCGCATCGCGCCAAGCTCGATAATAACGCGGCGCTGTCGAAATTCGCCGGCACGCTGGAGAAAGTCTGCGTCGACACGGTGGAAGCGGGCTTTATGACCAAGGACCTGGCATTGCTGGTCGGCGCCGACCAGAAGTGGCTCTCCACCACCGGCTTCCTCGACAAGGTCGATGCGAATTTGAAGAAGGCAATGGCGAGCTAAGGTTCCTCGCCGGCACCGAATGCGAAACGGCGTAACCTCGGTTGCGCCGTTTTATTTCTCAGTAGCGCAGCCTAATCTACTTTGATATTCGCCGCCTTTATAATCGGCCACCAGCGTTCGGCCTCCGCCTTCTGGAACGCATGCAGCGCTGCCGGCGTCTGCTCGCCGGGATTGATCTAGATGCCGAGCTGCTTGAAGCGCTCCTGCACCGCCGGCAGAGCCAATACTTTCACCATCACGCCGTTAAGTTTCGCGATGATCTCCTTCGGTGTGCCCTTCGGCACCCATAGGCCGTACCAGAGCGACGCATGAAATCCTGGCAAGCCCGCCTCATCCATGGTCGGCACGTCAGGCAGCGACGTCGTGCGCACCTTAGCTGTCACGGCATAGGGTTTGATCGCCCCGGCTTGCACTTGGCCGATAAAATTCGACGACGGTTCCAGCATGAAGTCGATCTGCCCGCCAACGAGATCCTGCAAGGCTGGTCCATTGCCGCGATAGGGCACGAATTCGTAACTGGTGCCCGTGACTTTCTGAAACGAAAGCCCCGCCACATGCCCAGTCGCGCCAACGCCCGCGATGCCGACCGAGGCTTTGCCCGGATTGGCC
Source organism: Pseudolabrys sp. (assembly GCA_009694265.1). Taxonomy (GTDB): domain Bacteria; phylum Pseudomonadota; class Alphaproteobacteria; order Rhizobiales; family Xanthobacteraceae; genus Pseudolabrys. The sequence continues at coordinate 6,766 of SHVM01000062.1, read as the reverse complement.
TTCAAATAGGCGATCAGATCTTTCAGGTCCTTCGGCTGCAGCGCCTTCTTGCCGACCAGCAGCAGCGGCTCGCTGCCGATCAGAATAATCGGCTCAAGGTCAACCAGCAGGTCGTAGGGCGGCGTGTAAAGCCCTCCGGTCAGCATATGCGTTGTCGAGGTCCCAATGCTCAGCGTGTAACCGTCCCCCGCCGAACGCACGACCTTCGTCACGGTGATGCGCCCTGCTGCGCCACCGACATTTTCGATAACCACGGTCTCACCGAGAAAATCGCGCATGTGCTGGCCGAGAAAGCGTGCAAGCGTGTCGGTCGCGCCTCCCGCCGGGAACGGAACGATCATGGTGACCGGCCGCAATGGATAGGTTTGCGCGCTTAAAATCTCGCCGCTTGCCAAAAATGTCCAGGCGGCTAGCGCCAGGGCCGCAATTTCTCTCATGAAATCCCCCAGTCCCTGAAATCGGCCTTGTTAACAGCCTTGACGGCAAGCCTATCGAATGGCGGAGCCGGTTGCCATATGCCGCGATAAAATCGTCTATTCAATCTCCTTCGCCACGATGTCGCCCTTGGGGCTCACCACTTCGCGGCCAACGCGTTTCTCCACCACGTCCTTGATGCGCGCCGCGATGCGCGAGTCGCGCTGCATCAGCGCGTGCAGGTCTTGCGCGTCGAGCACCAGCAAACTGGTGCGGCTGAGCGCGGTGGCGGTGGCCGAGCGCCGCGCACGGCGCAACACCGCGACCTCGCCGAAAAATTGCCCGACGCCAAGCCGGATGCGTTGTTTCTTCAACGCCACCTCGACCTCGCCGGCGGCGATGAAATACATCGAGTGGGCGTGATCGCCCTGGCGCACGATCACCTCGCCCGATTCCGCCAATTGCGCGCGCAGCAGCTGCATGATGTCGGCAATTTCGCCGGCGTCGAGCTCGGCAAACAGCGGCACGCGCGCGATCATGCCCCAGGTCACGATGAAATCACGGCGGTGGATCTGCTCGGAAAACGCCGTGGCGATAATCCCGATCGGCAACGCCATCAAGATCAAGCCGAGAAAGATAGTAGCGGCGGCGATCAGCTTGCCGACCGCGGTCACCGGTACCACGTCGCCATAGCCGATGGTGCCGACGGTCACGATCGACCACCACAGCGCATCGGGAATTGTGCCGAGCTTATCGGGCTGCACTTTGCCTTCGGCCAGATGCATCAAGGCGGCCGCAACCAGCGAGGTGCCAAGCGTGATGACGAGTCAGCCGAACAGCGCGCGGCGCTCGCGATACAACACATCGAGCAGCGAGCGCATGGCCGGCGAATAGCGCGCGATCTTGAAGAAGCGCACCATGCGGAACACCAGCACGAAACGGAAATCCGCCGGCAACAGGATGGCGAACCAGAACGGCAGTACGGCGACAAGATCGACGATGCCGGCCGGGCTGAGCGCATATTTGAGCCGTGCGTGCGCCGAAGGCAGATGGCGGTGCGGGCCATGCTCGACTGCGCTCCACAGCCGCAGGCCATATTCAAGCGTGAACACGATCAGCGAAAAATATTCGATCGCGTCGAATGTGAACGCGTAGCGCGCACCAATACTCGGTACCGATTCAAGAGCGACCGCGGCCAGATTAATCACGATGAGCGCGACCAGCAGCCGGTCGATGGCGCGGCCAAGGTGCTCGCCCACCTGTCCCACTTCGAGGACCAGATGAACGCGCCAGCGCAGCTCCTTGATCCTGTCGTGTGCCATCGTGTCGTGAACCTTGCCGCGGCTGTACTGCCGATGTCGGGAGCGCTATTGATACAATAGGCGCTGGCGGCGGGTTTTGCGCTCGATCAACCGCCCGCGAGCGCGGCCTCGACCGCCGCCAGCGCGGCGTCGGCTTTGGAGCCGTCCGGCCCGCCGGCCTGCGCCATGTCGGGGCGCCCGCCGCCGCCTTTGCCGCCGAGCACTTCGGCGCCCTTGCGCACGAGTTCCACCGCATTGAAACGTTTGGTGAGATCGTCGGTCACCGCCACCACGATGCCGGCTTTGCCGTCGGCGCTCAAACCAACGATGGCGACCACGCCGGAGCCGACCTGCTTTTTGCCCTCGTCGGCGAGGCTGCGCAGGTCCTTGAGTTCGACGCCGGAGACCGCGCGCGCCAGCAGCTTTACGTCGCCCACGCTGCGGATATCGGAGACCTCGCCGCCCGCTTTGCCGCCGCCGCCCATGGCGAGCTTCTTGCGCACCTCGGACAATTCGCGTTCGAGCTTCTTGCGCTCGTCGAGCAATGCGACCACGCGCGCCGGCAGTTCCTCCACCGGGCTTTTAAGTTCCGCGGCCGCCAGTTTGACGGTTTGCAGTTGCTTGTTGATAAATTTGCGCGCCGAGCGGCCGGTGACCGCTTCGAGACGCCGCACGCCGGACGACACACCGCTGTCGCTCAAGCCGGTGATTAAACCAATGTCTCCGGTGCGCGTGACATGCGTGCCGCCGCACAGCTCGACCGACCAGCCGAGCGTATTGCCGGTCCCTTCACCCATCGCCACCACGCGCACTTCGTCACCGTATTTCTCGCCGAACAGCGCGCGCGCGCCGGAGGCCCGCGCATCGTCGAGCGCCATCAGCCGCGTGGTGACGGGCGAATTCTGCAGCACGATGTCGTTGGCGATGTCCTCGACCTTTTCCAGTTCGCCCGCCGTCATCGGCTTGGGATGCGAAAAATCGAAGCGCAACCGGTCGGGCGCCACCAGCGAGCCCTTCTGCGCCACGTGATCCCCCAGCACCTGACGCAGCGCCTCGTGCAGCAGATGGGTGGCGGAATGGTTCTGCCGGATGCCGGCGCGGCGCACGTGGTCGACCACCAGCAGCAGCGGATCGCCCGCTTTGACCGCACCCTCCTCGACCTTGACCAGATGGACGAACAGATCGCCGGCTTTCTTCTGCGTGTCGGTCACGCTCAGCCGCACGCCGCCGCGGCGCATCTCGCCGGCATCGCCGAGCTGGCCGCCGGACTCGCCGTAAAACGGCGTCTGGTTCATCACCACCACGCCGCTTTCGCCTTTTTTGAGTTCCACCACTTCCTTGCCGTCGCGCACCAGCGCGGACACAACGCCTTCGGCGCTTTCGGTTTCGTAGCCGAGAAATTCGGTGGCGCCCGCTTTCTCGCGCAGGCCGAACCAAATCGCCTCGGTTGCGGCATCGCCCGAGCCCGACCACGAGGCGCGCGCCTTGGCGCGCTGGCGATTCATGGCGTCGGTGAAGGACGCAATATCCACGCCGATGCCGCGCGCGCGCAGCGCATCCTGCGTGAGATCGAGCGGAAAACCATAGGTGTCGTAGAGCGTGAACGCCGTCTCGCCGTCGAACATGGCGCCTTTTTTCAGCGACTTGCTCGCCTCCTCAAGAATGGCAAGGCCGCGCTCCAGCGTATTGCGGAAGCGCGTTTCCTCCAGCTTGAGCGTCTCGCCGATCATCGCCTCGGCGCGCAGCAATTCCGGATAGGCCTGGCCCATCTCGCGGGTGAGCGTGGGCACCAGATTCCACATCAGCGGGTCTTTGGCGCCGAGCAGTTCGGCGTGGCGCATGGCGCGCCGCATGATGCGGCGCAGCACATAGCCGCGGCCTTCGTTCGAGGGCAGCACGCCGTCGGCGATCAGGAACGCCGAGGCGCGCAGATGGTCGGCGATCACCCGGTGCGACACTTTTTGCGTGCCGTCGGAGGGCACATTGGTGAAATCGGCGATGGCGCGAATCAGGGTCGCGAACAGGTCGATGGCGTAATTGTCGTGCGTGCCCTGCAAGACGGCTGCGATGCGTTCGAGCCCCATGCCGGTGTCGATCGACGGCCGCGGCAAATTGCTGCGTTTGCCGCCGGCCTGCTGGTCGAACTGCATGAACACGAGATTCCAGATCTCGATGAAGCGGTCGCCCTCGGCCTCCGCCGAGCCGGGCGGGCCGCCGGGAATATGGTCGCCGTGGTCGTAGAAGATTTCCGAGCACGGCCCGCACGGGCCGGTGTCGCCCATGGCCCAGAAATTGTCGGCGCCGGCGATGCGCAGAATTTTCTTGTCGGGCAGGCCCGCGATCTTCTTCCACAGCTTGAAGGCGTCGTCGTCATCGATATAGACCGTGACCAGCAGCTTTTCGACCGGGATGCTAAATTCCTTGGTGATCAGCTGCCAGGCCAGCTCAATGGCGCGTTCCTTGAAATAATCGCCGAACGAGAAGTTGCCGAGCATTTCGAAGAAAGTGTGGTGGCGCGCGGTATAGCCGACATTGTCGAGGTCGTTGTGCTTGCCACCGGCGCGCACGCATTTCTGCGCGGTCACGGCGCGCGCGTAAGGGCGCTTTTCCAGGCCGGTGAAGACGTTCTTGAACTGCACCATGCCGGCATTGGTGAACATCAGTGTCGGGTCGTTGCGCGGCACCAGCGCCGACGACGCCACGGCCGTGTGGCCGTTGCGCACGAAGAAATCGAAGAAGCTTTTGCGGATGTCGTTGACGCCGCTCATTTAACGCCATTTTACCCCTGCCCGATCGAGGCTAAATCCCCGTCCGGCTTGTATTTTCAGGGACTTATTTAGCGGTGGGGGTCACTTAAGTCTAGGAAGACGGGTGCAACATCCGCTCATTCCCGCGAAAGCGGGAATCCAGCCTGGGTCCCCGCTTTCGCGGGGACGAACGGAGAAATACGCATTCGCGTCCGCCAAAACGCCTTCGCCCCCATCCTCGGTGGCGGCCGCTTTACGCAGCCGGGTGCCGATGGGGGCGATCGACGTTACGCGTTACCTAAACTCAGGTGGCCGCCACGGCCGCCTTACTGTTCTTGCTCTTGGTCTCAGTCTTGGACTTCGCCTTTGCCGTCATAGTCGGCGTGATCCCGTCCTCGGCGCTACTCTTGTCTTTAAACCTGGCCTTGGCTCTTTCCTTGGCATTCAAACGCTTTGCAGGCTTCGGGTGGCTGGTCACGAGACCGGCGCCCATGGGTTTGGCATCTATCGCGTCAGCCGTTTTTCGCTTCTTGGTCCGGGCCAAAAGGTCGATCACGGAGCTTGGCGCGTCGTCGGAACTTGCAGTCTCAGCATTGGTAGACTTTTCAGCATGGGTCGGCTTGGGCGATGCAGGAAGCTCTTTTTCCTGCGCCGGTCCTTGGAACGAGGCGTCATCCTCGTCGCCGTGACCGGCACCGGGCGCTAGCGTACGATCGCTAGCGGCCGGCGTGCCCGCATCCTTTCAAGCTTCGGCGGCGGCCTCGCCGTCATCGTCCTTTTCAGCGGGCTCGCCAGCCGCAATCGCCTCGGCGATCGGGCCGGAATTCGCCCGTACCTGCGCCTCGATCTTGTTGGCGATGTCGGGGTTCTCTTTCAGAAACACCTTGGCGTTCTCGCGGCCCTGGCCGATGCGCTGGCTGTCATAGGAGTACCAGGCGCCGGATTTCTCGACCACGCCGGCCTTGACGCCGAGATCGACCAGTTCGCCAACCTTGGAAACGCCCTCGCCATACATGATGTCGAATTCGACCTGCTTGAACGGCGGCGCCAGCTTGTTCTTGACCACCTTGACGCGGGTCTGGTTGCCGACAACCTCGTCGCGCTCCTTGATGGCGCCGATGCGGCGGATATCGAGGCGCACCGAGGCGTAGAACTTCAGCGCATTGCCGCCCGAGGTGGTTTCCGGCGAGCCATACATCACGCCGATCTTCATGCGGATCTGGTTGATGAAAATAACCATGGTGCGAGATTTTGAGATCGAGGCGGTGAGCTTGCGCAGCGCCTGGCTCATCAGGCGGGCCTGCGAACCCGGCTGCACGTCGCCCATTTCGCCTTCCAGTTCCGAGCGCGGCACCAAGGCCGCGACCGAATCCACTACCAGCACGTCGACGGCGCCGGAGCGCACCAGCGTGTCGGCGATTTCCAGCGCCTGCTCGCCGGCGTCCGGCTGCGAGATCAGAAGCTCGTCGACATTGACCCCGAGCTTGCGGGCATAGACCGGATCGAGCGCGTGCTCGGCGTCAACAAAGGCGCAGATGCCGCCGAGCTTCTGGGCCTCGGCGATGGTGTGCAAAGCCAGCGTGGTCTTGCCGGAGGACTCCGGCCCGTAGATTTCCACCACCCGGCCGCGCGGCAAGCCGCCGACGCCGAGCGCGATATCGAGCCCCAGCGAGCCCGAGGAAATGGTTTCGATGTCCATCGACTTGTCGTTCTTGCCAAGCCGCATCACCGAGCCCTTGCCAAACTGGCGCTCGATCTGGCTGAGCGCGGCAGACAGGGCTTTCGACTTGTCCATAGACGGTCCTTCGACGAGACGCAGGGCAGGCTGACTCATGGTGGCGCGCTCCTTATGGCCGGGATTTAACCCCCCGACAACGCAGCCCCTGCCGCAGTGCCGGAATCGACCGATAACAGCACTGTACACTATTTGTTCTCCGTTCGCAATATGTTCTTTTGCGTATTTCGGTGCTGTCCGTATTTAAGGCACGGTGTCCTAATTTGCTGATGTGGCTGTCCTAATTTCGCTGATCTGCCCCGCCTTGGTCTCGCGCCTTGGTTGTCGGACTATGATGGCACGGGGTATTTTATGCGCTTAGGGGTGTTTCTAGTCGCCATGCTTCTTGCTAGCTGTGCCTCGAGTACGGGCATACTGCCGGCCGGACCGGACACATACACGCTCTCTGAAAAGTTTGCCCCGGTTCGCGGCGGTGGCGATGAAGCCCAACGCGTTGCACTGACTAAGGCCAACGAGTTTTGTACCGAGAAAGGGCGAACGTTTGTGCCAGCGATGATGGGGCAGTCAGG
>SHVM01000061.1 GCA_009694265.1 Pseudolabrys sp. | reverse complement strand
GTGCCAATAGCGGACATTCCGTCATTCATTCGGTCACCTCGTCAGCGCGCAGCAGCATCGACCGAGGGAGGGTCGCGGGTAACGTGATTTAGTATTTGTCTCAAGTCGCGCCGTGAGCTTCGACGTAAAACGCGTAGAGAGAATGGCAGGCCGTCATGTACAGCCGGTTATTCTTGGGACCGCCAAACGTGAGGTTGGCGCAACGCTCTGGCAGCTTGATGAAGCCGATAGTCTTGCCCGTTGGATTAAACACCATCACGCCATCCAAGTCTTCTGACTTGCCTTTGAGTTGGAATACCTTGCGGCCCCCAATTTCGGTCGCCTCTGGCTGCAGCGCGCCATTGCTGCCCCAGCCGCACCACAAGTTGCCATCGCGGTCGACCCTGAATCCGTCTAGCGCGCCTTGGTCTGCGGCATCGATCAATTTAACCTTGTTACCCACGGTGCCGTCGGCGTTGACGTCGTAGCTCCAGATGCTTCGGTTGGGTGTTCCTTTCCATTCAACGACGTAGAGTTTCGTCTCGTTGGGCGAAAACGCCAGGCCGTTGGGATTAACGAGATCGGTGATCACGGCAGTGAGCTTGCCGTCTTTGGCAATGCGGAAAACGTTGGTGTTGGCCTGCTCTGGCTTCTCCTTCTTGCCCTCCCATTCGCCATTGATGCCGAACAGCGGGTCTGTGAACCAGATGCTCTCGTCAGACTTGACGACGATGTCGTTCGGGGCATTCAACTTCTTGCCTTCGAACTTATCTGCAAGCACGGTAATCTTACCGTCCTTCTCGGTGCGCGTAATACGGCGCGTAACAGAGTGTTCACAGGTAACGAGACGACCTTGCCGGTCGCGGGCATTGCCGTTGGCATAATTGGCGTTGTTGCGAAAGACAGTGAAGCTGCCGGCCTTCTCGTCAAACTTCATGATTCGGTTATTCGGAATATCACTGCAAAGCAGATAGCCACCTTCCGGGAAGTACACGGGCCCTTCGGCCCACCGCATGCCCGTGCCCACCTGTTCGACGGTGCTGGAGTAAATCCGGTACTTGGCAAAGCTCGGATCCAGAATTTGTACTGCAGGATCGGGGTAGCGCTGGTTCGGCGTGAAGCCGAACGACTGAGCGCCAGCCGCACGCGAAAGGATTGTCGTGGCAGCCGTTGCGCCAGCGGCAGCGAGAATATTGCGTCGTGTTAAGGTCATTGTTGTTCCTCCTCTTTAGTTTCTTTGGGTTGCGCCGTTCTTCATCGCCAACGAGTATGCGCAGCAAGCGGTCACGCCGCCGCACTGCCGAGAAAAGTCACGAACTCGCGCCGTTGCATGTCCGCCCCTAAGCTCAGGAAGCAGCATCGTATCGGTTTAATCGAGTACTTTGATAGGGACTGAAACCAGCATCAAGACCATTGCGGCAGCGCACAACCAATGTCGCCATTGGGTCAAAAGCGGACAAACCATCCCCGGCCAAAATCGACCTTTGTCCGTTGTTAGTCCAATAGCGACCATTCGACGGGCCATAGTTCGCGTCTCGATCATCGCCCGCTTCACCGGTCACCCGGTGCAAACGTCTATCGCTTCCGCCCGATGGCAGTGGATGACAGGCCAGGATCGGCTAAACACCCCCTGTGTGTACCGAAAATCATATCCGGCGATGATTTCCGGTTGGCCGGCTCAAGCCGCTCTCTCAATAGGCTTGGCCTGAAAAAACCAGGTCAGGCCACCCTATCAAAGGCGGCTTTTGCGCACCCCCCGCTTGAAGAAACACCGAAGTCCGGCGAATATTGCATATGGTGCGGTCGGCCTCTGACCACAGTCGAGCGCTGCTAATAAGGAAAAGCCAAGAAGGAAACGTTTCATGAACATCAAGGTCGGCAAAGAGGCGATCGCCGAGGCCAGCAAGAAGCTCAGCAATTGGGGTCGCTGGGGCAAGAACGACATGATCGGCACGCTCAATCACATCATGCCCGAAGACATCGTCAAGGCGGCGGGCCTGATCCGCACCGGCAAGGTATTCGCGCTCGGCATCCCGCTCGACCGCACCGGCCCGCAAACCGGCCTGTTCGGCGGGCGCTTCAATCCGATCCACCAGATGCTCGCTACCGGCACCGACGCCATCGCCGGCCAGCAGGATTGGAACAAGATCCGCTACGCCGACGACACCCTCACCCTCTGCGTTCAGGGCGCCACACACTGGGACGCGCTCGGCCACATCTTTTACGAGGACAAGGCCTACAACAACCACGACGCCAAGCTGATCGACTCGCGCGGCCTCTCCGTGCTCGGCATCGAGCATTCCAAGAGCAAGATGGTCGGGCGCGGCGTGCTGCTCGACATCGCGCGCTTTCGCGGCGTGAAATGGCTGAAGGACGGTGAGAGCATTTCCAACGACGAACTCGACAAATGCGCCAAGGACGCCAACGTCGCGATCGGGCGCGGCGATTTCGTCATCGTGCGCACCGGGCAGATGGAGCGCTGTCTCGCCGAGAAGGATTGGGGCGGCTATGCCGGCGGCGACGCACCCGGCGTCCAATTCGAGAATTGCTACTGGTGCCAGGAAAAGCAGATCGCCGCCATCTGCACCGACACCTGGGGCGTCGAGGTGCGGCCCAATGAGACCAAGGAAGCCAACCAGCCCTGGCACTGGGTGGTGATCCCGGCCATGGGCCTGTGCATGGGCGAGATTTTCTATCTCAAGGAACTGGCCGAGGATTGCGAGGAAGACGGCGTCTACGAGTTCTTCTTCTGCGGCCCGCCGCTCATCATCACCGGCGGAACCGGATCGCCGATCAATCCGCAGGCGATTAAGTAGCCGCAAGCGCAGCCAAACATTCAGCCGTCACCCCCGGGCTTGTCCCGGCCATGACGAAGTAGCAGTAGGAGAACATCTCATGCCTCGCCACCTCAAACGCGGAATGGACGCAGGCGCGATCAAGGCCGCCGACGCCAAGGTGCGCGAGACGGTCGAAGGCATTCTCGCGCAGGTCGACGAGCGCAAGGACGCCGCGATCCGCGACCTGTCCAAGAAATTCGACAATTGGGAGCCGAAGGATTTCAGGCTGACGCCTGCGGAAATCGAGAAAGCGATTTCGCAGGTCGCGAAGCGCGACCTCGAGGACATCAAATTCGCGCAGGCCCAAGTGCGCAACTTCGCGCAAAAGCAAAAAGAGACCATGCACGATTTGGAAGTGGAGACGCTGCCCGGCGTCGTACTCGGCCATCGCCACATCCCGGTGAATTCGATCGGCTGCTACGTGCCGGGCGGGCGCTATCCGATGGTGGCTTCCGCGCATATGTCGATCGTCACCGCCAAGGTGGCCGGCGTGAAGCGCATCGCCGCCTGCGCGCCGCCGTTCAAGGGCGGGCCGCATCCGGCCATTGTCGCGGCCATGCATTTCGGCGGCGCCGACGAAATCTTCGTGCTCGGCGGCGTGCAGGCGGTGGCCGCCATGGCGCTCGGCACCGAAACGATTCTGCCGGTCGACATGATCGTCGGCCCCGGCAACGCCTATGTGGCGGAGGCCAAGCGGCAATTGTTCGGCCGCATCGGCATCGACCTGCTGGCCGGCCCGACCGAGACGCTGATCATCGCCGACGATAGCGTCGACGGCGAAATCTGCGCCACCGATTTGCTCGGCCAGGCCGAGCACGGCCCGACCTCGCCGGCGGTGATGATCACCAATTCCGAAAAGCTCGCACGCGATACGTTGGCCGAAGTCGAACGGCTGCTGACCATCCTGCCGACGGCGGACGCCGCCGACGCGGCCTGGAAGGACTATGGCGAAGTCATTGTCTGCGACAGCTATGAGGAGATGGTGAGCGAGGCCGATCGTGTTGCGTCGGAGCATGTGCAGGTGATGACGCGCGATCCGGATTATTTCCTCAACAACATGAAAAACTACGGCTCGCTGTTCCTCGGCCCGCGCACCAACGTGGCCTATGGCGACAAGGTGATCGGCACCAACCACACGCTGCCGACCAAGAAGGCGGCGCGCTACACCGGCGGGCTGTGGGTCGGCAAGTTCATGAAGACCTGCACCTATCAACGCGTGCTCACCGACGCGGCCAGCGCCAAGATCGGCGAAATCTGCTCGCGGCTGTGCATCCTGGAAGGCTTTTCCGGCCACGCCGAGCAGGCCAATATCCGCGTGCGCCGTTATGGCGGCCGCAACGTGCCCTATGCCCAGGCGGCGAATTGAGCGTGGAACTAACCAAAACCCCCTCCTTCCGTCTCGACGGCCGCCGCGCGCTGGTGACCGGCGCCGGGCGCGGCATCGGCCTGGCCGCCGCCTCCGCGCTGGCCGATGCCGGCGCGCATGTCACGCTCGCCGCCCGCACGACGAAGGAAATCGAGGAAGCAGCCAGCGCGATCCGCGCGCGCGGCCAACAGGCCGAGCCACTCACGCTCGATTTGCGCGACGTCGAGGCGACGCAAAAGACCATCGCCGCGCAGGCGCCGTTCAATATTCTGATCAACAATGCCGGCACCAACAAGCCAACGATGTTCGTCGACGTGAAGGTCGAGGACTTCGATTTCGTCTTCGGGCTCAATGTGCGCGCCGCCTATTTCGTCGCGCAGGCGGTGGCGCGCCGACTGGTCGAGGCCAAACAGCCCGGCTCGATCATTAATATGTCATCGCAGATGGGTCATGTCGGCGGGCCGACGCGGACGGTCTATTGCGCCACCAAACACGCGATGGAGGGCTTCACCAAGGCGATGGCGATCGAACTGGCGCCGCACAAAATCAGGGTCAACACGCTGGCCCCTACGTTTATCGAGACGCCGATGACACGGCCGTTTTTCCAGAACGAGGCCTTCCGCAAGGACACGCTGGCGCGCATCAAGCTCGGCCGCCTCGGCCAGCTCGAAGACCTCACCGGCGCGATCGTCTTTCTCGCCAGCGACGCCGCCGCGCTGATGACCGGCACCTCGCTGGTGGTGGATGGGGGATGGACGGCGGAGTGACACCCTCTTGGGTGTCATCACCGGGCCGGCGCGCAGCGCCGTGACCCGGTGATCTCGATCGGCGAACTGAGACGGTGCCTTCCTAAGCGGGATTGCCGGGTCAAGCCCGGCAATGACAACTACTTCAACTTCGGCAAATCCGCGAAATATTCCGGGTGCTCTTTCTGCACCTCGGTCATGAACTGCGGCCGGAACAGGCTGGGCACGTCGAGACGGGCTGCGCCCTTCAACGTGTTCATCAGCACTTCGTCCTCGGCATTCTCGAAGGCGCGCAGCACATTCGGCGACAGCCGCGGATCGAAGCTGATGTGCTTGACCGCTTTCTTGCCGATCGCCACGTCGGTGCCCGGCACCCATTTGGCGAAAATCTCCACCGCCTCGTCGCGGTTGTTGCGGGTGAAATGCGAGGACGCAGCCAAGCCCGCGGCGATGCTTTTCACCACCGACGGTTTGCTCTCGACGGTCGGGCCATGCGCGGTCGCCACCATCACGTAGGACATGTGCTGGCCGCCCCGTATCACGAGATAGGAGTCAGGCACCTGCGTCAGCACTTGCGTGACGTAGGGCTCCCACGACACCACCGCGTCGACCTTGCCTTCGGCCAGCGCGGGGGCGAGGCCAAATTGCGACCAGATGTTCTCGATGATGAGCTCCTCGTATTTCATCTTGGCGCGGCGCAGCACCATCTTGAAATATTCATCCGAGGTCTGCCCGCGCGCCAGTCCGATGCGCTTGCCCTTGAGATCGCTGAGCTTACCGGCTTCGATGCCGCGGCCCTTCTTGGTGACGATGGCCAGCGGCTCGTCGCAATTGTCTTTGGTTGCGTCATTCATGATGAGGCCGATCACCTTGAACGGCTCACCGGCATGCACCGCCTTGAGGTAGGTGGTGGTGCTCATGTCGCCGACCTGCGCGCGGCCATCATGCATGGCGTTGACCATGTCGGTGCCGGTATCGACCACCAGCATCTTGGCGTCGACGCCGTGCTTCTCGAAGAAGCCCTTCTCCGCGCCGATGAACATCGGCAGATGACCGAAATTATTCCCGATCACCACATCGAGTTTGGGCAATGCCGCCAAGATATTTCTCCCGGTTTCTTAGCTTTAAGTCTTCGCCAGCACCTGCGGATTGACGCAGTTCGGCGGCATCTGGCCGTTAAGCAGCGCCTGGATATTGTCGACCACGATATTCGCCATTCTGGCGCGGATTTCCATCACCGCGCTGCCCAGATGCGGCGTGAGCACGACATTTTTCATGGCTCGCAGCGCCGGCGGCAGTTTCGGCTCATGCTCGAACACGTCAAGCCCGGCGCCGGCGATTTTCTTAGTCTTGAGCGCGCGCATCAGCGCCTTCTCGTCGATCACCGGCCCGCGCGCGGTGTTGACGATGAAGGCGCTCGGCTTCATCTTGGCGAATTCCTTGTCCGAGATCATATGCCGGGTCTCGGCATTCATCGGCGCATGCAGCGAAACGAAATCGGATTCCGCGAACAGCCGGTCGAGTGTGACATATTCCATGCCGATTTCACGTTCGGCGTCGGGCTTGCGGCGCGGCCCCCAATACAAAATTTTCATGCCGAAACCGCGCGCGCGCCGCGCCGTGGCCTGGCCGATGCGGCCAGCGCCGAGGAGACCGATGGTCTTGCCGAACACGAAGTGACCCGCGAGATGGTTCGACTGCGAGCCGGGAAATTTTCCCGCGCGCACCATCTTGTCGCCCTCGATCATGCGGCGCGCCACCGCCAGCATCAGCCCAAAATGAATGTCGGCGGTCGCCTCCGCCACGATCGGCGGCACCACGGTCACCACGATGCCGCGTTTGGTGGCCTCCGGCACGTCGATATTGTCGGGCGTGATCGACATCGAGCAGACCGCGCGCAATTTCGGATTCGCGGCCAGTACCGCGCGGTCGACTTTGTCGTGCAGCAGCGACACCAGAATGTCGCATTTGCGCGTGGCGGTGATCAGCTTGGTCTTGGCGATGATCTTACTTGAGTCGGTATTGATCTTGACGTCGGCGATGGCGCGTAAGCGCTCAAGCGCGCTTTGCGCGATCGGTTGCGCGACAAAGACGCGCGGGCGCTTTGTCACCGCAGCCACCGTACAATGCCGGCAACGCCGTCGACCGCGCATTGCGCGCCGTCGGGAATTTTGCGGGTGGCGTCGAGCACGCCGAGCACCATCGGAATGCCGCGCTCGCGCGCCAGCGACGCCATATGCGAGGTCGAGCCGCCGAGTTCGGCCACCACGCCGGCGACGCGCGGCAAAATATGGCTGAGCGCAGGCCCCGCCACTTTCGTTATCAGAATGTCGCCGGGCCTGACACGCTCGATCTCGCATTCGCAATTCACCACCACCGCACGGCCCGAGCCCCAGCCGATGCCGGCGGGATGGCCGTTGAGGCCAGGATGCTGCAGCCAAATTTCGTCAGGCACGATGGGCGCTTCGACATGCAGCGGCCGCGACTGCAACAGCTTGAAGCCAGCCTCGTCCATGGCCCATTCGATCTCGACCGGCCCGGCGGCGAGTGTCTCGCATTTCCTCAACAAGCGGCCGAGCGTCACCGCCTCGCCTGGCGTCAGGCACGGCTCGTTCACCAGATCGGCCGGCACCAGTTGCGGCGCCGAGACGCCATGATCGCAGGTGTCGCGATGGCCCTTGCGGCCGGCTTCCACCGTGCGCAGGAATCCGTTTTTGCCGAGCACGATGCGGTCGGGCACCACCTCGCCCTGCGCGATCGCCGAGCCCAGCCCCCAGGTCGCGGAAATCAGCATGTGGCCTTCGGCGGTCTCAGAAAGACCGCCGCCGGACGCGCGCGCGGAAATCAGCGGCTGGATCAGCACGCCCATCGCGGTATCGGCCGGCGACAGGCCGTGATTTTCCATGTAGCGCCGCGCATGCGAGGTCCACAGCGCGGCCCAGCAGGCGCGCACCGCGGTGAGAAATTCCGTTTCATCCGAGAGTCCGAGAAAGCTTTCGAACTGGCCGGCGAAATTCGCGCCCTTACGGTCCTCGATCAGCGCCGAGGAGCGCACCACGCCGAGCGGATAACGCGCCTGTTGCGCGCGCCAGGCGGCGAGCAAGGGTTCGAGAATTTCCGGCGCGATCGGCTCCTGGTAGATCGCCAGACGAATGGCGATCGACATCCGCCGCGACGCCGGCACGTCGGCGTCGTTGTAGCGCGCCAGCATCTCCGCGATGCCGATATGACACGCCTGATGCCGGTAGGCTTCCGCCGTGAGCGAAAAGCCGCCTGGCGTCGGCAATCCGGCCTGCGTCAGCGTGGCGAGATTAGCCGCCTTCGGCCCGACCATTTCAGGATCGGTGGCGGCGGGATCGGAGAGCGCCAAAATGAACTCGGCCATCGCGGTCGCCTTGTGGCTTTTCGCTTGTCATGGCCGGGCTTGACCCGGCCATCCCGCTTAGGCGGGCACGGCCTAAGTTTGCTGATCGAGATCCCCGGGTCTCGGCGCTGCGCGCCGGCCCGGGGATGACTTCGGCCAAACGGCCGAAGTCATTTCACATGATCCCCGTAACCCGGAATCGGATCCACCACGGTGATCTGCTTGACCGGGAAGTTCGAGACGATCTCGATCTCGTTCTTGTGCACGATCAGCATTTCTTCGATACGCACGCCGTAGCGGAAGCGCTTGCCGTGCTGAGTCTCGAGCGCGAAGGTCATGCCTTCCTGGATCGGAATCGGATGATCGAGCGACCAGATGCGCGAGATCACCGGCGGGTCGTATTGCGCGAGACCGAGACCGTGGCCCCACAGGTTCGCGGCGGCCTGGTCTTCGTCCTCGTAGCCCCAGGTCTCCATCGCCGACGGCCACTTCAGCGCGATGTCGCGCGTGGTGGCGCCGACCTTCACCGCGCCGATCGAGTCGTACAGCCACTTATAGGCGGTGGCATAGGTCTCCTGCTGCTCCTTGCTCGGCTCCTTGCCGACGCAATAGGTGCGGTAATAGCAGGACTTGTAGCCGTTCCAGGTGAGCGCGGCCAAATCCATGAACACGATGTCGCCGGGCTGGATGATGCGGTCGGAGAAGTTGCGCCAGTTCGGCCAGGTGTTGGGGCCGGACGACACGATCACGTCCTCGACGTCTTCCATGCCCGGAATGTCGTAGAGATATTTCATCAGATGCGCGGTTACCTGATTTTCGGTGATGCCGGGGCGCAGGAACTTCATGCACTCCCAATGCGTGGCGTCGCCGATGGCGCCGACGATGCGAAAACATTCCTGCTCGTCCGGGCTCTTGACCGCGCGCGCTTCCATCATCGAGGTCATGCCATCGACCCAGTTGATGTTTTTTTCCTTGAAGACCTGAATCATGTTGATGTCGACGAAGTCGACGCCGAGTTTCTGCCCGGCAACGCCATTGTCCTTCATCGCCTGGATGACGGCGGTGGCGAACTTGTTGACCTGCTGGGTCGAAGCCGGACCGGCGGCGCCTTTGATCCAGGCAAACGAGTGACGCACATTGGCCTTCGGGATCCACGGTGAATGACGCTCGATCTGGAAACCAAGATCGCCCTGTTCGAACAGAATTGGCCGTCCGTCGCCGCACAGCATGGCGTAGCGCAGGCCGGGCTTGAGCCGGTTCCAGCCGGGCGTCAGCGTGCCGGTGATGTAGCGCACGTTTTCGTCGTACATGCAGAGCACGGCGCCGAGGCCATGCTTCTTCATCATCGTGCGCGCGCGCTCGATGCGGTATTCGCGCAGCCGCTCCCAGTTGACGCGCTGCTGCCAATCGAGACCGACGGTGCCGAAATTCGCTGTACCCATGGCGTCCTCCCCGAGCGGCGCTTGAGAGCGCGCCGTTTCCTGTTGATTGGCCGAAAGCTTAAGCCGGTTGTCAGGTGAAACGAAAATAATATATTCTGCGTCAGGCCATTAGGTTTTCTAATGGCCCTGTTTTAAGGGCGTTCATGACCAATATCCCGCTGCGTCAAATCCGCGCCGTTATCGCGGTCTGCGAGGAAGGTTCGTTCACCCGCGCGGCGGAGCGGGAAAACGCCACCCAATCGGGCATTTCCCAGCACGTCGCCGCGGTCGAGCGCACGCTCGGGGTCCAGCTGTTCGAGCGCTTGGCCGGCAGCGTGAAACCGACGCCGGCGGGGCTGCGCTACTACAAGCGCTGCGTGGAGGCGGTCGGCACGCTGGAACACGCCGCAGAGGAGGCCCGCTCGCTCGCTGGCAAGGTGGTCGGCGAATTGCGCATCGGGCTGATGCCGACCTTTACCCGCGCGGTGCTGGCGCCGGTGCTCGATGACTTCGTGCCGCGCTGCCCGGAAGTGCGCCTGCATATCGTCGAGGGCTACAGCGGAGCGCTCACCGACATGGTGCTCGACGACGAGCTCGACTTCGCCGTGGTGCCGGCCTTCGAAGGCACCATCGGGCTGAAGTCGCGATTGCTCGTCCGTGATCGTGAGATGCTGATCTCCGGCCCGCGCGCCGGCTTCACGCCGCTCGCCACCGTACGCCTCTCGGAATGCAAGCCGCTGAAAATCGTGGTGCCGGGGCCGGACAATATAAGGCGGCGCAATCTCGATACTTATTTCCAGAGCCACGGCGTCGAAGTGGAAGCCATGCTGGAAATGGATGCGATGATCGCCACGCTCGAATTCGTCGGGCGTTCGGATTGGGTGACGGTGTTGCCGAGCGTGATCTCAGTCAACGACATCGGCCGCGGCGAACTCATCGTCAATCCGATCGCCGAGCCGGAGCTGCACGCCGAGTTCGTGGTGATCCAGCCGACCCGGCGCACACTATCGACACAGGCGCGCATGTTCCTTGCGCGTTTTGAGGCCGAAGTCGCGCATATACATGAGGTGTGGGATGCGGCGATTGCGGGGACGAAGAAGAGCAAATTGCGGGCGTGATTAAACCGTCATCCACGCCCCATCCGCATCCACCGACTTAAACACCGCTTCCAGCGCCGAGGCCGTCTGCAAAATGCCTTCGGGCGAAATCGGGAACGCGCCCTGCCCCATCGCGGCCTTGGCAAAATAATCCAGATTGCGGCCGAGATGATTGTCGGCCGGATGGTCGATCACCTCCGGCGCCTTGCCGGGGCGATGAATGACCGCGCGTGTCTCGCTCACGCTCTCGGCGCGGCAATTCTCGCCATAGACCGCGATGCGCCAGTCGAACGGCGTCTTGATGGTGGTGGCGAGCGTGCCGGTGGCACCGCTCTCGAATTCGATCAGCGCCGAAGTGGTGTCGCCGGCCGGCACCTTCAACGCGCGCGCCTTCGACAGCGCCGCGATGCGCCTCATCGGTCCAACGAGATCGCGGAAGCAATCGAGCACATGAATGCCCATGCCGGTCATGCCGCCAGCGCGGCTTTCGGCGGCCGCCATGCGCCAGCTATCGGCCGGCATATTGGCCAGCCAGTCGTGGCTGTAATTGCCCTCGACATGCATGATGGTGCCGAACGCGCCGGACTTGGCCAGTTCATCGAGTACACGCATCGACGGCATCAGGCGGAAATGATGGCCGACGCCGATCTCGATGCCGGCGCGCTTGCAGGCTTCCAGCATGGCCACGGCATCGGCCTTGGCCAGCGCGAAAGGCTTTTCGCAGTAGATGTGTTTCTTGGCCGCCGCCGCCGCTTCGGCTTGCGCGCGGTGCTTGCTGTGCGGCGTCGCCAGGATCACCGCCTGGACCTGCGGGTCGGCGATGGCCTCTTCGAACGAGGTGCCGATGGCGAGTTTATGCTCGGCCGCGAAGTCGCGCACCGTGTCGGGCTCCAGCGTCACGCCGCGCACAAAATTGATCGGCGCGCCGAAATCCTTTGCGGCTTTGACGAGTGTTTTGCCCCACCAGCCGAGGCCGACGATTGCGGTGTTCAACATTGCGACATTCTCTCAACTTGTCATGGCCGGGCTTGATCCGGCCATCCCGCTTAGGAAGGCACTGCGCCTTATCGGGGTCACCGGGGCAAGCCCGGTGATGACAGAAAAAGTTACGCCGCCGCCGGTGCGCCGGGCTGCTTGAGCGGATGAGCGCGCGCAAAAGCGTCGTTCTTGGCGCAGGTGGCGGCGATGCGCGCCACCGTCGGGAACGGCGCCAGATCGACCTTGAAGAAATTCGCGCCCGCCACCTGACTGACGAGGCAGATGTCAGCGATGGTGATCTGCTCGCCCTGGCAATAAGTGCCGGTGGCTTTCTCGCTCGCCAGGTGCTCTTCCAGCGCGGTCAGCGCCGCTCTGTGCCAGTGCTGCGCCCATTTCATGACACCCGCCTCGTCGACCTTGAATTCAACGGCGAGATATTCGCGCACGCGCGGCACAATCAGCGGATGGCTGTCGCAGGCGACGATCTGGGCGAGGCCGCGCACGCGTGCGCGCGCCTTTGGATCGCTCGGCAGCAGCGGCGGCTTGGGATGCACCTCGTCGATATATTCGATGATAGCCAGCGACTCGAACAGCGCCGGTCCCTCGCCGTCGACCAGCGCCGGCAGCGCCATCATCGGATTGACATCGCGGAATTTCGGATCGCGCTGATGGCCCTTCATCAGGTTGACCTCGATCACTTCAGGCGTAAGCCCTTTGAGATTGAGCGCGATGCGCACGCGATAGGTCGCCAGCGAACGCCAGAACGAAAAGAGTTTCATTTTTTTATCCCCGCCTGTTCGATTACTTCTTGCTGCCGCCCGGATCGGCCTTCAGCCCGACCGCCTCGATGCCGGCGATGCCGATGATTTCGTCATTGTCGCCGGTGTCGCCGGAAATGCCGACCGCGCCGATGATGGCATTGCCGGCGTCGCGGATCAGGATGCCGGCCGGATTGGGAATCAGCCGCCCGCCGCTAGCTCCCACGATCGCCGTGAGAAAATTCGGATTTTGCGCCGCGCGTTCCATCATGGTGCGCGAGCCCCAGCCCATGCCGAGCGCACCATAGGCTTTGGCGATGCTGATCTCATAACGCAAAATGCCGGAGCCGTCCTCGCGCTTGGCCGCGACCACATGGCCGCCGGCGTCGAGCACGACCACGGTCTGCGGCATTTGTTTGAGTTCGCGCGCCTTCTTCAGCGCGGTATCGACGATGGTTGATGCTTGCGCGAGTGTGACAGACATTTCAGCTCCAAATGTTTTGTTGGGAGATCAGGATTTTTTACGTTGCGCCCAATAGACCGACTGGCGCGCGCCGTCGCCGCCGCCGAAGCCGTTCTTATTGGCTTCCTCGAAGGATGACAGCGTACCTTTGACGACCGGCATGTCGATGCCCTTGGACGTTCCGGTGTCGAGCATAATGTGCAGGTCCTTCACCGCGTTGGCGATGCTGAAGGTGGTGGGTCCCGGATCGCGGCCTTCCATCATGGTCACGATCATCTCGGCGCGGTTCTTCAGCGCCGGATTGGCGCCATTGGTGTCGACGAACAGATCGAGCAGGCGCTTGGGCTCCCAGCCGACATCGCGGCAGATCGCGAAGGCCTCGCCGTAAGCCTGCCAGGCCACCATCAGCGGCAGATTGATCGCGAGCTTCATTTGCGCGCCGGTGCCGACCGGACCGCAATGCTCAAGCCTGCGGCAGAGCTGGGTGAGGATCGGCTTGGCGCGTTCGGCATCGGCCGGCTCGGCGCCCATCAGCCCGAGCAGCTTGCCCTGGCGCGCCGGCGCGATGGAGCCGCCGACCGGGCACTCGACCAGCGATGCGCCCTTGGCGCGTACCTTGGCCGCAAGATCGGTCTCGACCTTGGGCGCCACCGTGCTCATTTCGATGAATAATTTGCCCTTCACAGTGCCGGACATCATGCCGGACGGGCCGTTGTAGACGGCCTCGATGGCCGCGCCGTCGGTGAGAATGGTGATCGCGACCTCGACCGCGCTCGCCAGCTCGGCCGGCGTTGCCGCCCGTTTGGCGCCCGCGTCCACCAGCGGCTTGGTCTTGGCGGCGTTGCGATTCCAGACGGTAACCTGGTAGCCGGCTTCCATCAGCCGGGCGGCGATGGCCGCACCCATGCCGCCGAGACCTGCTACTCCGATATGCATATGTCCTCCCGTTATCCTTTTGCCGGGGACGATAGGCGATCACGGCGCGGCATGAAAGCCGCATTGCCCTGGCCCCTCCTTACCCCACTCGACAGGGCCGGGTTCGACCAATTAAGACGGAGCAGCCGGATGCGCGCGGGCGGCGTTTCAATTCTGTATTGGGGAGCACGAGGAATGGTTGCGGCCAAAAAGAACAAGGGCACGGTCGGTGTGATCGGCCTCGGCATCATGGGCGGTGCGTTCGCCAAGAACCTCGCTGCCGCTGGCTGGCGCGTCGTCGGTTACGACATCAGCGCAGCCCGGCGCCGCGATGCCCAGCGCGCCGGCGTTAAGATCGCCGCAAGCGCCCTCGACCTTGCCGAAAAAGTGCCGACGATCCTCACCAGCCTGCCCGAGCCGCAGGCGCTCATGGATACCGTCCGCGTCCTCGCCGCCGCCAAATTGCCGCGCAAGGCGATCGTGGAAATGAGCACCTTCGCAATTTCGGACAAGAAAAAAGCCAAGGGGGTTCTGCGCAAGGCCGGCCATGCGATGCTCGACTGCCCCGTCAGCGGCACCGGCTCGCAGGCCAGAAACCGCGACCTGGTGTTCTATGCCAGCGGCGATTCCGCCATCATCAAGCGGCTCACGCCCATGTTCGAAGCGTTCGGCCGCCACGCCTACGATGTCGGCGCCTTCGGCAATGGCAGCAAGATGAAATACGTGGCCAACCTTCTGGTCGCGATCAATAACGTCGCCAGTGCCGAGGCCATGGTGCTGGGCATGAAGGCCGGCCTGCCGCCGCAACTGATCTTCGATCTCATCACCCCCGGCGCCGGCAATTCGCGCGTGTTCGAGCTGCGCGCGCCGATGATGGTGAAGGGCAAATACAACGACGTCACCATGAAGATCGACGTGTGGGACAAGGACATGCGGGTGATCGGCGACTATGCCCGCAAGATCAAAGTGAAGACACCCATGTTCAATGCTTCCAAGCCGATCTATCTGAAGGCGAAGAAGAGCGGCTTCGGCGCGCAAGATACCGCCGTGGTCTGCGCCGTGCTGGAAAAGATGGCTAAGTTCAAGCGCGGCAAGGCGCGCTAATTATTCGTCATGCCCGGCCTTGTGCCGGGCATCCACATCTTTGTAGCCTCAAGAACAAGAAAACGTGGATCGCCGGGACACATAGGCGAGCAAAGCGACGCCGTCCCTTGGACGACTTTGCCCGGCCATGACGCGGAAATCGGGAGGGCTGTGATGGCATCGTTGCAGAAACTATCGGAAGTCCGCGACGGCATGCGGATCGATTGGAACGTGCCGATCGCCATGGATGACGGGCTGGTGCTGCGCACCGATGTTTTTCGCCCGCTGAAAGATGGCAAATATCCAGTCCTGCTGACCTACGGTCCCTACGCCAAGAACCTCGCCTTCCAGGACGGCTATCCGAGCGCCTGGAACATCATGGCTGAAAAACATCCCGACGTTACCGCCGGCTCCTCCAACAAGTATCAGAATTGGGAAGTGGTCGACCCGGAGAAATGGGTGCCGCACGATTATATCTGCATGCGCGTGGATTCACGCGGCTGCGGCTGTTCGCCCGGCGTCATCGATCATTTCTCGCCGCGCGAAACAAAGGATTTCTACGACTGCATCGAATGGGCCGGCGTGCAGCCGTGGTCGAGCGGCAAGGTCGGGCTCAACGGCATTTCGTACTTCGCCATGAACCAATGGCATGTGGCCTCGCTGCAGCCGCCGCATCTTTCCGCCATGTGCATCTGGGAAGGCTCGGCCGACTGGTATCGCGACATGACGCATCACGGCGGCATGCTGTCGACCTTCTGGGAAAACTGGTTCGATATGCAGGTCAAGACCGTGCAATACGGCGTCGGCGAGCGCGGCGGCCGCAGCCGCGTGCACGGCGAATTGGTGTGCGGTCCCGAAACGCTTTCGGACGAAGCGCTCGCCAAGAACCGCGTCGATTTCGGCGGCAACATCCTCAAGCACCCGTTCGACGACAAATATCACCGCGATCGCTCGCCGGTCTGGGACAAGATCGTCACGCCGCTGTTCTCGTCGGCCAATTGGGGCGGCCAGGGCCTGCATCCGCGCGGCAATTTCGAAGGCTTCGTGCGGTCGGCCGCCAAAGAGAAATGGCTGGAGGCGCACGGCATCGAGCATTGGACGCATTTTTATACCGACTACGGCCGCGAGCAGCAGCTGCGCTTCTTCGACTACTTCCTGCACGGCAAGAAAGCCGGCTGGAGCAAGCAGCCGAAAGTGCTGCTGCAGGTGCGCCATCCCGGCGAGAAATTCGTCGCGCGCGCCGAGAACGAATGGCCGATCAAGCGCACGCAATGGAC
>SHVM01000006.1 GCA_009694265.1 Pseudolabrys sp. | reverse complement strand
GTTACTGGTGGCTGCCGGTCTCGGCGCTGCCGCAGGTGGATTTTCCGTCCGTCCAGGTCACCACCCAGCTTCCCGGCGCCAATCCCGACACCATCGCCTCGCTGGTGACCGCGCCGCTGGAACGCCAGTTCGGGCAGATCCCGGCGCTGCAAACCATTACCTCGTCGAGTTCGTTCGGCATCAGCCAGATCACGCTGCAATTCGATCTGTCGCGCGACATCGACGCCGCCGCGCAGGACGTGCAGTCGGCGATCAACGCCGCCGGCTCCACGCTGCCGCGCAATCTTCCCTACCCGCCGCTCTATTCCAAGGTGAACCCGGCCGACGCGCCGATTATCACGCTGGCGCTCACCTCCAAGACCATCGACCTGCGCACGCTCAGCGACATGGCCGACACCATCATGTCGCCGCGACTGTCCAAGGTGACCGGCGTCGGCCGTGTCTCAGTGCAGGGCGGCATCCGCCCGGCGATCCGCATCCAGGCCGACCTGTCGCGGCTGGCCGCCTATGGCATTGCGCTGGAGGATCTGCGCACGGCCATCGTCGGAGCCAACGTGGCCGGCGCGAAAGGCGCACTCGACGGCGCGCATCAGTCCTACACCATCGCCGCCAACGATCAGATCGCCAGCCCGGAAGCCTATAAATTGATCACCGTGGCGTTCCGCAACGGCGCGCCGGTGCTGCTCAACGACGTCGCCGACGTGGTCGAGGGGCTGGAGAACAACAGGGTCGGCGCCTCCTACCAAGGCGGGCCGGCGATCGTCGTCGATGTGCAGCGCCAGCCCGGCGCCAATGTGATCGAAACCGTGATCCGCGTGCGCGCCGAGCTACCGCGTCTGCGACGCTCGATCCCGGCCGGCGCCGAGCTCACCATCGTCAACGACCGCACCACCACCATCCGCGCCTCGATCAACGACGTGCAGTTCACGCTGATGCTCAGCATCGGCCTGGTGGTTCTAGTGGTGCTGGTGTTCCTGCGCACTATCCGCGCCACCATCATCGCCGGCGTGGCGCTGCCGCTGTCGCTGGTGGCGACCTTCGGCGTGATGTGGTTTTCAGGATTCTCGCTCGACAATCTCTCATTGATGGCGCTGACCATCGGCACCGGCTTCGTCGTCGACGACGCCATCGTGATGATCGAAAATATCGTGCGCCACATCGAGGACGGCGAAAGCCCGCTGGAAGCGGCGTTGCGCGGCGCCAAGCAAATCGGCTTCACGGTGATCTCGCTGACGCTGTCGCTGATCGCGGTGTTCATCCCGCTGCTGTTCATGACCGGCCTGGTCGGCCGCATGTTCCGCGAATTCGCGCTCACGCTCACCATCGCGGTGATCGCGTCCGCCGTCGTCTCGCTGACGCTGACGCCGATGATGTGCGGCCGGCTGCTGCGCTCAAAGAGCGATCATGATGGCGATGACCGCCCTTCCAGCGCGCTAGCGCAACGCTTTAACGGCTATGTTGAGCGCACGGTCGAGGCCTATAGCGCGAGCCTGCAATGGGTGCTGCGCCGCCAGCGCGCGACGCTGATATTGACGCTGGCGACGCTCGCCGCCACCATTTTGCTCTACGTCGTCATCCCCAAGGGGTTCCTGCCGCTGCAGGACACCGGATTGATCACCGCGGTGACCGAAGCCGGCACCGATGTTTCGTTTGCCGAAATGGCGCGCCGCCAGCGCGAGGTCGAGGCCATTGTCCGCACCGATGCCGACGTCACCGGCGTGGTCTCGGTCATCGGCGTCAGCCCGCTCAACGCCACGCCCAATGCCGGCCGCATCGCGATCACCTTGAAGCCGCGCAATCAGCGCAGCGCACGGGTGGATGAGATCATCCTGCGGCTGAAAGACGCGGTCGCCGGCATTCCCGGCATGACGGTATATTTCCAGGCCACGCAGGACATCCAGATTTCCACGCGCACGAGCCGCGCGCAGTATCAGTACACGCTGGTCGGCACCGTCTCGGCCGAGGTCATCGATTGGGCCGACAAGCTCGCCCGGACGCTGCGCAGCGCGCCCGCGCTGCGCGAGGTCGCCTCAGAAGCGCAGGAAGGCGGCCCGCGCGTCAACGTCAATGTCGATCGCGAACAGGCCGGACGGCTTGGTGTTTCCATGCAGAGCATCACCGACACGCTCAATGACGCCTTTGGCCAGCGCCAGATTTCGACCATCTATGGCCAGGCCAATCAGTATCGCGTTATTCTGGAAGCGCAGCCGCGCTACCAGCAGGACCCCAGTTCGCTGCACAAGCTCTATGTCACCGGCGCCAACACCAGCAGCGGCACCGTCGCGACGGTCGCCAATACTGCGAGCGGCACTACCAACACCAATACCACGGCGACGCCCAACACCGTCACCGGCTCAAACCAGGTGCCGCTCGCCGCCTTCGCGCGCTTCGTGAATACCTCGGCGCCGCTGGCGATCGCGCATCAAGAGCAATTCCCCTCCGTCACCATCAGCTTCGATCTGGCGCCCGGCTATGCGCTGAGCGACGCGGTCGCCGTTATTTCCAAGACGCAGCAGCAAATCGGCATGCCGTCGTCGGTGACTGGCAGCTATTCGGGCGACGCCGCCGAATTCGCCAAGTCGCTCGCCGGCGAGCCGTGGCTGATCCTGGCCGCCACCATCGCCATCTACATCGTGCTCGGCGTGCTGTATGAAAGCTTCATTCATCCGCTCACAATTTTGTCCACTTTGCCCTCGGCCGGCGTCGGTGCGCTGCTGGCGTTGATGCTGTTCGGTTATGACCTGTCGGTGATCACGCTGATCGGCATCGTGCTGCTGATGGGCATCGTGAAGAAGAACGCGATTTTGATGATCGACTTCGCCATCGAGGCCGAACGCCATCAGGGTCTCACACCCGAGGTTGCGATCGTCAAAGCGGCTCTGTTGCGCTTTCGCCCGATCATGATGACGACGCTCGCCGCGTTGTTCGGCGCGCTGCCCTTGGCACTGGAAAGCGGCACCGGCTCGGAGCTGCGCAATCCACTCGGCGTCACCATTGTCGGCGGCTTGCTGCTCAGCCAGTTGCTCACGCTCTACACCACGCCGGTGATCTATCTCTACATGGAACGATTGCGCGCACGACTCAGCCCTATCCCGCCGCCCGCACCGCGCAAGATCGCAGCGCGGCCGGCGCGCGGCCGATCGTGAATTTCTCCTACCCATTCATCCGCCGGCCGATTGGCACCACGCTGATGGCGATCGGATTGTTTCTGACCGGCGCGGTGGCCTATGGCATGCTGCCGGTTGCCAGCCTGCCGAGTGTCGATTTTCCGACTATCTTCGTATCGGCCGGCCGGCCGGGCGCCGATCCCAACATCATGGCGGCGACGGTGGCGGCGCCGCTCGAACGCCGCCTCGGCGAGATTTCCGGCGTCACCGAACTGACATCGACGAGCTCGGTGGGTCTGTCGCGGATCGTCGTTCAGTTCGACCTCAGCCGCAGCATCGAGGGCGCCGCGCGCGATGTGCAAGCGGCGCTGAACGCCGCGCTCAGTGATCTGCCAGGCGACATGCCGACGCTGCCGAACTTCCGCAAGGCCAACCCGGCGGCGGCGCCGATCCTGATCCTGGCGCTGACCTCGAAAACCATGCAGCCGAGCGCGGTCTATGACGCCGCCGACAGCGTGATCGCGCAGCGCCTAAGCCAAGTCGACGGCGTCGCCGACGTCACTGTCGCCGGTTCCGAGCAGCCAGCGATTCGCGTGCGCGTCGATCCGGCGCGGCTTTCCGCCATGGGCTTGGGGCTGGAGGATGTGCGCACGGCGATCGCCAATTCTAACGCGGTCGGCCCGCTCGGCAGTTTCGACGGCGCGACGCGCGGCGTCAGCATCGGCATCAACGACCAGCTGCGCACGGCGGGCGAATACGATCCGCTGGTGGTGAAGACCGTCAACGGCACGGTAATCCGACTGTCCACCGTCGCCTCGATCCGCGCCAGCGTGCGTAACAGCCGCTCGGCCGGCTGGTTCAATCGCGATCCGTCGGTGCTGCTGATTGTCACCAAGCAGGGCAATGCCAATGTCATCGACACGGTCGACCGCATCTACGCGCTGCTGCCCGAGTTGCGGCAATGGGTGCCGGCCGGCCTCGACATTTCGATCCTGAGCGACCGCACGCAGACCATCCGCGCCAGCGTGCGCGACATGCAGCTTACCTTGGCCGCGACCGCGGTTCTGGTGATGCTGGTGGTGTTCCTGTTCCTGCGGCGCACGGCGGCGACCATTGCCGCCGGCATCACCGTGCCGCTGTCGCTCGCCGGCACCTGCGCGGCGATGTGGCTAGCCGGATTCTCGATCGACAATCTGTCGCTGATGGCGCTGGCGGTGTGCATCGGCTTCGTGGTGGACGACGCCATCGTGATGATCGAGAACGTGTTCCGCAATCTGGAAAAAGGCCACTCGCCGCTGCGCGCCACCATGCTGGGCGCCAAGCAGATCGGCTTTACCGTGGTGTCAATCTCGGTGTCGCTCATCGCCGCGTTCATTCCGCTTTTGTTCATGGGCGGCGTTGTCGGTCGGCTGTTCCGCGAATTTTCGGTGACATTGGCGTTTGCAATCGCCGTATCCACCGTGGTGTCACTGTCGGTAACGCCGATGATCTGCGCTTATTTCGTGCACGCGGCGCCGAGCCGCGACGCCACCTGGCTCGATCGTCTGGTCGAGGGCGTACTCTCGCGCATGATCCGCTTTTATGACCGCACGCTTGCCTTCGTGCTCGAACACCGCGCGCTGACGCTGATAGTGTTCCTCGCCACCATCGCGCTCACCGTCGATCTCTATATCAAGACGCCGAAAGGCTATTTCCCGCAAGACGACACCGGGCTGATTTTCGGCGGCACGCAAGCCTCCACCGATGTCTCCTTTGAGGCGATGGCGGCGTTGCAGCAGCAGGCGATGGATGTGGTGCTGGCCGACCCGGCGGTGGCGGGCATGGGCTCATCGGTCGGCGCTTCCGGCTTCAATGCGTCGGTCAATCGCGGCCGCCTGTTCATCAGCCTAAAGCCGCTGGCCGAACGCGGCGGCGTGAGTACCCAAGCCGTGGTGGCGCGGATTCGCAGCAGACTTAATCAGATCCCGGGCATCCGCGTATTCATGGTGCCGGCGCAGGACCTGCGGGTTGGCGGACGGCAGAGTGATTCGCAATATCAGTTCACGCTATGGAGCTCCGATATCGACCAGCTGCAAGCCTGGGTGCCGCGCGTCATCGACCGAGTGAAGCAGCTGCCCGCCGTGACCGACGTCACCACCGACCGCGAGCAAGGCGGCCTGCAGGCCAATATCAGTATCGACCGCAAGGCGGCCGCGCGGCTGGGCGTGCGCATTCAGGACATCGACAACGCGCTCAACGATGCCTTCTCGCAGCGGCAGATTTCGATCATCTACACGCAGCGCAATCAATACCGGGTTATCCTGGAGGTGGACAAAAAATTCCAGCGCGATCCCACCGATCTGACCCAGGTCTACGTTCCCGGCAACGGCCGCAGTCAAGTGCCGCTATCGACGGTGGCGCATGTCGAGCGCGGAATTGCGCCGCTGGTGGTGAACCACCAGGGCCAGTTTCCGGCGGTGACCATCACCTACAATCTGGCACCCGGCACCACGATCGAGGAAGCCACGGCGGCGCTCGAACGGGCGGTGGCCGAGATGCATATTCCCGACGTGATCCATGCCGACGTCTCCGGTGACACAAAAGCTTTCAAGCAGAGCGTCGGCGCGCAGCCGCTGTTGCTGCTGGCGGCGCTGATCGCGGTCTATATCGTGCTCGGCGTGCTCTATGAGAGCCTGGCGCATCCGCTCACCATCATCTCGACGCTGCCGTCGGCGGGCTTGGGCGCGCTGCTCGCCTTACAACTGTTCAATGCCGAGCTGACCGTGATCGCCTTTATCGGCATTATTCTCTTGATCGGCATTGTGAAGAAGAACGGCATCATGATGGTGGACTTCGCGCTCGACGGCGAACGCCGGCGCGGGCTGACGCCGGCGGCGGCCATTCACGAAGCCTGCCTGGCACGATTCCGGCCGATCCTGATGACCACCATGGCC
The DNA here is from genome assembly GCA_009694265.1 of Pseudolabrys sp. Classification (GTDB taxonomy): domain Bacteria; phylum Pseudomonadota; class Alphaproteobacteria; order Rhizobiales; family Xanthobacteraceae; genus Pseudolabrys. The sequence continues at coordinate 52,039 of SHVM01000006.1, read as the reverse complement.
GCCATGCTGGGCGCGCTGCCGCTGGTGATCGCCTCCGGCCCCGGCTCCGAACTGCGCCGGCCGCTCGGCATCACCATCATCAGCGGGCTGCTGGTGTCGCAGATCCTCACGCTTTACACGACGCCGGTGATTTATCTGCTGCTCGACAAATTGCACCGCAAACTCGGCGGCGCCAGCCCGACGTTTATTTTCCGGCGGCCACCCGCACAGCAGCCGGCGGAGTAGCTTAAACCCCCAAATACCGGTGCTGCACGTCGGGCGCGGCTGCGAGTTCGCGCGACAGACCGCTCCAGACCACGCGGCCGCGCTCGATCAGGAAATGCCGGTCGGCGACGCGGGTGAGCGTGCCGACATTCTTGTCGATCACCAGAATGGCCAAGCCTGACTCTTTCAACCGCGCCAGACAGCGCCAGATCTCATTGCGGATCAGCGGTGCCAGGCCCTCGGTCGCCTCATCCAGGATCAACAGCCGCGGATTGGTCATCAGCGCGCGGCCGATCGCCAGCATCTGCTGCTCGCCGCCCGACAATTGATTGCCCTGGCTTGCCCCGCGCTCGGCGAGCAGCGGGAACAGCTCGTGCACCTTGGCAAGCGTCCAGCCGGCACCGCCGCGCTCAACCGCGGTCGCCAGCAGATTTTCGCGCACGCTGAGATTGGGAAATATCTGGCGGCCCTCCGGCACCAGCCCGATGCCGAGCTTGGCGATTTTATAGGGCGGCAGGCCGCGGATTTCCTCGCCCATAAATTTGATATGCCCGGTGCGCGCCGGCGTCAGCCCCATGATCGAGCGCACACTGGTGGTCTTGCCCATGCCGTTGCGGCCCATCAACGTCACCATCTCGCCGGGCGAGATGGTAAGCGAGACGCCAAACAGCACCTGGCTCAGCCCGTAGCATGTCTCGATCCCGGCGACCTCGAGGATGCTGTCAGACATTATTCGATCAGCCATGGGAGGCAGCCCCCGTCTCGGCCTCGCCCAGATAGGCGTCGCGCACGTCCGCATTAGCGCGGATGTCGTCAGGCTTGCCCGAAGCAATCACCCGTCCATAGACCAGCACGGTGATGCGGTCGGCGAGCGCGAACACGGCTTCCATGTCGTGCTCGACCAGCAGAATGGTGAGTTCGCGCTTCAAGGCGCGCAGCATCTCGACCATGCGGGCGGATTCCTCCGGCCCCAAGCCCGCCATTGGCTCGTCGAGCAGCAGCATGCGGGGCGAGCCCGCCAGCGCCATGGCGAGCTCAAGCTGGCGATGCTCGCCGTGACTTAAGGCGGAAGCACGCCCATCGGCCCGCTCGCCTAAACCGACACGGGCAAGCGCTGCACGCGCGGGCTCGCGCAAATCCGGTTCGCTCCTGGCATTGCGCCAAAACCGAAAAGAATGCCCGGCATGCGCCTGCACGGCGAGCGCCACATTGTCGAGCACGCTGAGATCGAGAAACAGCGACGTGATCTGGAACGAGCGCGCCAGCCCGAGCCGGCTCCGGCGATACATCGGCAGCGCGGTGATGTCTTTTCCGTCGAAACGCACACGGCCGGAGTCGGGACTGAGCTGGCCACTGAGCTGCGCGATCAGCGTGGTCTTGCCGGCGCCGTTCGGCCCGATCACCGCGTGCAACTCGCCGGCCTCGACATTGAGCACGAGATCGTCGGTGGCGACGATGCCGCCGAAACGCTTGGCCAGATTTTCGACCTGCAGCATTGGTTCGCTCATGAGCGCACCTTTGCTCGCTCTTTTCCTTGCAGTTTGACCAGCAAGCCGTCGATGCCGCCGCGCGCGAACAGCACCACCAGCAGCAGCAGCGGTCCGAGGATGATCTGCCAATATTCGGTGATGCCGGACAGCACCTCTTCGAGCACCAGCAGCGCCACCGCGCCGATCAACGGACCGAACGGCGAACCCATGCCGCCGAGTACCACCATGATGATGAGGTCGCCCGAGCGCGTCCAATACATCATCTGCGGGCTGACAAAATCGGTGTGATTGGCGAGCAACGCGCCGGAAAGCCCGCACATCGTGCCGGCGATGACGAAGCAGACAAGTTTGTACCGGTAGGTCGGAAAGCCGATCGCCCGCATGCGGATGTCGTTCGAGCGCGCGCCCTGAATCGTCATGCCGAAGCGCGAATTCACCAGCCGCCACACCAGATAGATAGCCGCAAACAGCAGCGCCAGGCAGATGTAATAGAACTGCACCTTGTTCGATAGATTGATCGGGTTGAAGAACTGGCTGCGCTTGTAAATGGTGAGACCGTCGTCGCCGCCATAGCGCGCCAGTCCGGCGAAGATGTAATAGGCCATCTGCGCAAACGCCAAAGTGATCATGATGAAATAGACGCCGCGCGTGCGTAAGGACAGCGCACCAATAATCAGCGCGAACAGCGCCGAACCGGCGAGTGCCACCGGCCACTGCACGAAGCCGCTGAGAACACCCTCATGCGCCAGCATGCCGACCGCATAGCCACCAATGCCCAGATAGGCCGCGTGACCAAAGCTCATCATGCCGCCATAGCCGAGGATCAGATTAAGGCTGACGGCGGCTAGCGCGAGAATGACGATACGGGTGAACAGCGTGAGCAGAAAGCGATTGCCAGCAAGCTCTGCAAAGACCGGCATCAACAGCAGCCCCGCCAGCAGCGCGACGATCGCGATATTGCGGGCGGTAAGCGCGGGCGTCATTTATTGCCCGCCGAGAACAAGCCTTCGGGCTTGACCACCAGCACGATCGCCATCAGCAGATAGATCATCATGGAGGAGAGCGCGGGCGCCGCGGTCGACGCCGCCGCCGGGCTCAGCACCATGCGCAACAAATCGGGGAAGAAGGCGCGGCCGAGCGTGTCGATGAAGCCGACGAAAATCGCCGCCACCAGCGCGCCGCGGATCGAGCCGATGCCGCCGATGACGGTAATGACGAAGGCGAGAATGAGGATATTCTCGCCCATGCCGATCTGCACGGTGAGGATCGGCGCCTGCATCAGCCCGGCCAGCCCCGCGAGCGCGGCGCCCAGCCCGAACACCAGCGTATAGAGCAGCTTGATGTTGACGCCGAGCGCGCCGACCATTTCGCGGTTGGAGGCGCCGGCCCGGATCAACATGCCGATGCGCGTGCGCATCACCAGCACGTAGAGGAACGCCGCCACCGTCAGGGTGACCACGATGATGGCCAGCCGATAGGCGGAGTAATTGACGCCGGGGAGAATTTGCACCGAGCGGTTGAGCCAGGACGGCAGCGGCAGGCTCAGGCCCTCCGGCCCCCAAATCAGCCGCACTGATTCATCGAAAAACAAAATAAGACCGAATGTCCCAAGCACGTGATCGAGATGATCGCGGCCGTACAGCCTGCGCATGGCGATCACCTCCACCGCCATGCCGACCATCAAGGTGGCGCCAAGGGCGAGCACCGCGCCGAGCACGAAGCTACCGGTCCAGGCCGCGAAGGTGGCGGCGAAATACGCGCCGATCATGTAGAGCGAGCCGTGCGCCAGATTGACCAGATCCATGATGCCGAACACCAGCGTCAGCCCGGCCGCCAGCAGAAACAGCAGCAGGCCGAACTGCAGCCCGTTCAGGCATTGCTCGATGAAAAGCGTCATGGTGCGTGGATCGTGAAAATAGCCAGTATCCCGACAAGCAAACGGCGGCAGCGCGCATGCGCCGCCGCCGTCAAATCTCGCGCTTGGATCACTTCATCGGACACTTGGCGTGATGAATGTCCTGGTTGTCCTTGACGATGGTGGCGACGGTCTTGAGCACGAAGTCGCCCTTGGCGTCCTTCACCACGTCCTGCAGATAGAAATTCTGGATCGGAACGTGGTTTTTGCCGAACTTGAAGTTGCCGCGCACCGACTTGAAGTCGGCCTTCTCCAGCGCCTTCTGCACGGCCGCCTTGTCATCGAGTTTACCCTTGGTCGCAGCCACCGCCGAAGCGATCAGCATGATGGCGTCATAGCTTTGGGCACCGTAGAACGCCGGCTTGTGGCCGGGATACTTCTTGATGTAGTCGGCGACGAACTTCTTGTTCGCTTCATTGGGCAGATCGTTCACCCATTGCTGCGCGCCGGGTACGCCGAGCGCGAGCTCCTTTTGCAAGGGCAGCGACAATTCGTCGATAGTGAATGCGGTGTAAAGCGGGATCGCGCCCTTGAGGCCGGCCTGAGCGTACTGGGTCAGAAATTGCACGCCCGCCCTGCCGGGATAGAACACGAAAATCGCGTCCGGTTTGGCGGCTTTCGCCTTCGCCAGTTCGGCGGAGAAGTCGAGCTGCGCTGGCCAAGTGGTGAGCTCCTGCCCGATCACCTTGCCTTTGAAGGTGGAGGCGACGCCCGCCAGCATGTCCTTGCCGGCGGCGTAGTTCGGGCCGATCAGGAACACCGACTTCACGCCCTTCTGGTTCATATAGGTGCCCATCGCCTGCGGCGTCTGGTCGTTGTTCCACGAGGTCGAGAACACGGTTGGCGAGCACAACTCGCCGGCGATCTGCGAGGGACCCGCATTGGCGATGACCAGGAAGGTTTTCGAGTCGACGATCGGCTTGAGCGAGGCCAGCAGCACGTTCGACCAGATATAACCGGAGATGAAATCCACCTTGTCGGACTCGATCAGCTTGTCGGTCTTCTGCTTGCCGACTTCCGGCTTGAAGCCGTCGTCTTCGTAGATCACTTCGACCGGCAGGCCGCCCATCTTGCGGCCGAGATGGTCGAGCGCCAATTCGACCGAATTGCGCATGTCGTTGCCGATCACGGCCACCGGGCCGCTGAAGGTGGACACGAAACCGATCTTGATGGTTTTCTGCTGGGCCATGGCGGGGCCCGCTACGAGCAACAGTGCGGCGCTCGCGGCCAATAACGCTTTACGCATGATTTCTTCCTCCCCAGGGCCGTTCCGGCCTATTTGAACCTGGATAGTAATCTAGCGGGATCGCGCGCAAAAGGTCCATCCTTGACCGCCCCGCCGGGCGCCCGGCAGTCTAGCCGGGCCGGGCCTATGGGTGGCCCAACGCTCAAGGGACATACGATCTTTGTCAAAAACGCTCGATAAAACCTATGACGGCATCATCATCGGCGCCGGCCACCATGGGCTGATCCTTGGCAGCTACCTCGCCAAGGCCGGGCTGGACATTCTGCTGGTGGAGCGGCGGCTGACCTATGGCGGCGGCTTGAGTACAAGCGAAGTGACGCTGCCGGGCTTTTACCACAACCTGCACTCGATCAATCATTTCCACATCAGCGAGACGCCGTGGTTCAAGGACCTCGGCCTCGATGCGCGCGTCACATACATTACGCCGCGCTACGAATTCGGCCAGGCCCATCGTGACGGCTCAGCGCTGGTGCTCGGACGCGACTTGGAAGAGTCGATCGCCAATATCACGCGCTTCTCCAAGAAGGATGCGCAGACCTTCCGCGAATGGAATCGTAAGGCCGAGAAGATCACCCGCGAGATTTTCCTACCCGAACGCTATTCCGAGCCGCTGTTGCAAGCCGAACGCGAGGCGCTGCTGAACCGCACTTCATTGGGCCGCGAATTTCTCGCCATGGCAAACCGCCAGCCGCTCGATGTGGTGCGCGAACTGTTCGAGAACGAGCATGTACGGCTGTTGTTCTTGTTCAAGGTTTCGCTGTTCGGCACCTGGCTCGTCGATACTCTGTCGAAGACTTCGCCGATGGGTTCGGTGATCCGCGCCTTCGATCTTGAGAGCGGCTATCAGCTCTGCCAGGGCGGTTCATTCAATCTGGCGCGCGGGCTGATGGAGGCCTTTATCGCCGCCGGTGGCACCTATCAGCCGCAGGTGCGCATCGACAGAATCGCGATCGAGAACGGCAAGGCTACCGGCATCGAACTCGACGATGGCCGCACCGTGCGCGCCCGCCAGTTTGTCGCCTCGACGCTGGACGTGCATCAGACGTTTGAAAATCTGGTCGGACGCGAGCAACTGCCGGCGGCGTTCTTACAAAAACTCGATGGCTTCCAGTACACCACCTGGAGCCTGTTCGGCCTGCATCTGGCGCTCAATGAAAGCCCGCGTTTTGCAGCGGAAAAATTCGACCCCAATATCAACCGCTCGATGAAATGGAGCATCGGCGCCGAGACGATGGAGGACCTGTTCTCCGCACATCAGGACGTGCAGGCCGGCCGGGTGCCAAAACTCGTACAGTTCGGCTCAGGACCCTTGAGCCTGCTCGATCCGACGCAAGCCCCGCCTGGCAAGCACACGACTTATTGCTGGCATGTGATGCCGCTTAATCCCGACATTGGAGAGCGCAGCTACGAGTCCTTCAAGGAAGAATTCTCCGACCGCATTGTCGAAACCTTCGCGCGCTACTGCCCAAACATGACAGCTAAAAATATTCTCGGCCGCTATGTCTATACCGGCCGCGAATACGTCCAGGAAATGATCAATATGCGAGACGGCGACATCTTCATGGGTGCGTTCAACGCCGAGCAGGTGATGTATAACCATTTCGGCTATCGCTCGCCGATCCCCAACCTGTACAGCGCCGGTTCCGCCGGCCATCCGGGCGGCGCGATTTCCGGCGGCGCCGGCTATATCACCGCGTCGGTCATCGCCGAGGACTTAGGGATCAAGCCATGGTGGACGCCGTGGAACGCGCGCGCGGCACTGGAACAATTACCGCAACTGGAAAAAGGCGCAGCGTGACAGACAATTCCAATCTACAAAATATCGTTTTTCCCTCGCTCAAGGACCGCGTCATCATCATCACCGGCGCCGGGCAAGGCATCGGCCGTGTCTTCGCCAAGTCGTTTGCCATGGCCGGCGCGCGCGTCGTGATCGCCGAGCGCAATGAGAAGACCGCTGCCGCGGTCGCCACCGAAATCATGAAGGCCGATGGTCAGGCGCTGGCGATCACAACCGACATCGCCGATCCCGCTTCGATCGATGAGATGATCAAATTGGTCGAGGACGAATACGGCCACATCGACGTGCTGATCAACAACGCGGCGATCTTCTCGACCTTGCAGATGCGCCCGTTCGAGCAGATTCCGCTGGAGGAATGGGAACAGGTGCTGCGCGTCAACATCACCGGAACATTCTTGTGCGCATGCGCCGTGCTGCCCGCCATGCGGCGCGCCAAATGGGGCCGCATCATCAATATGGCGTCGGGCGCGGTGTCGCTCGGCCGGCCCGGTTATCTGCACTACATCGCATCGAAATCGGCGCTGATCGGCATGAGTCGCTCGATGGCGCGCGAGCTGGGCCCCGACAATATCACGGTCAACGCCATATTGCCGGGCGCGACCTTCACCGAGATCGAGCGCAAAACCGTAACGCCGCAGCAGAAGGAACGCATCATCGCCATGCAATGCATCCCGCGCGCGGAGACGCCGGAGGACCTGGTCGGCACGGCGATGTTCCTGGCCTCGGAAAGCTCAGCCTTCGTCACCGGGCAGATCATCAATGCTGACGGCGGCGCCACGCATCCGTGACGCGCATGATCCCGAAAAGCTTGTCCTCGACCCGATCGGGGATGAGAACCGGTTTTCGGATAACATCATGCGCAAAAAAAGTTACGCGGGTTGAACGCCCGCCTGCAGGCTGCGCATCTCGCGGAACGAAATCAGCTTTTTGGCGCTCTCGTCCCACAGCACCAGACGCACGCATTTGATGCTGTCCCACAACGTGAGCCGGCCGATGGCGCCAAGCTCGGGGTTTTCTCGCAGCACGCGCGGCAGGCGATAATATGGAATCTTGCTGCACAGATGGTGCACATGATGGATGCCGATATTGGCGGTGAACCAGCTCAAGAAGCCGGGAAGCACATAATACGAACTGCCGTGCAAGGCGACCTCGTGCAAATCCCAGGTTTCGTTGTCGGCCCATTGGGTATGCTCGAACTGATGCTGGACGTAGAACAGCCATACACCCATGGTCGCCGCCAGCATCATGATCGGCAGATGCACCAGCATGAAGGCGCCGAAGCCGATCTGCCAGATCAGAACGCCGGCGAAGATCGCAATCGCCGCATTGGTTCCCAGCGTGCTGAGCCACGGCACCAAGCCGGCGCGCATGAGACCGACCGGCAGCCGATGCTGCACGATAAAAAGATAGGCCGGGCCCACCCCGAACATCACCGCCGGATGGCGATAGAGGCGATATTTTAGGCGACCCCAGTGCGACAGCGCCAGATATTCACTGACCGTCAGCGTGTCGATGTCACCGATGCCGCGGCGCTCAAGATTGCCGGAGGTCGCATGATGAATGGAATGTGTCCGCCGCCAGAAATCGTAAGGCGTCAAAGTGAGCACGCCAAGCGCGCGGCCGATCCAGTCATTGGCAAGGCGGTGGCGGAAGAACGCGCCGTGCCCGCAGTCGTGCTGAATCATGAACAGACGCACCAGGAAACCGGCGGCCGGCAGCGCGAGCAACAGGCTGAGCCACCAAAACCCGTACGAATAAAACAGCCACATCACCATCCACAACGCGGCCAGCGGGCCGAAAGTTATGCCGAGCTCGACGATGCTGCGCAGGAGGCTGGGTTCGCGGTAGCGCAACAAGATTTGCGTCCAGCAGCGCGCTTCGCTTGCCCCCGCCAGGACGGCCGGGCTTTGTGCGTTGTTCAAGCTGATGTCCTTTATAGTGTAAGGGGTATGGGATCGCGCAGCCGCCGGGCTGCCGCGATTACGCAAGTTCGCGATGCAAGGGAACGCAGAATCAGCAGATTATCGGGGTTTTCTTATGTTTGCTACCGGACATAGTTATATTTGGAGATGGCGGCCGGACTATTGGACAGCGGGAGGCCGTAAATGACGCCAACAGTCGCCCTCATTGCGCCGGGCAACATGGGTGCGGCGGTAGCAAAGTGCCTGACCGAACACAAGGTCACGGTGCTGACTTCGCTCATTGGCCGCAGCGAGGCCAGCGCCAAACGCGCGCGCGAAGCCGGAATGCTTGGCGTGGATGACCGGAAAATCACAGAAGCCGATTTTCTGCTCTCGATCGTGCCGCCGGGCGAGGCGCTGGCCCTGGCAAAGCGCCTCGCGGGCGTGCTGAGCGAAGCCAACAAAAAGCTTATTTACGTCGAATGCAACGCGGTCAGTCCGCAGACCATGAACCAAATTGCCAAAGTAATCTCACTCACCGGCTGCGCCTTTGTCGGCGCCGGGATCATCGGCCCGCCGCCAAAACCGGGCGCGACCAACACCAAGTTCTACGCCTCAGGGCCTGCCGCCGCCGACTTCGCCAGGCTTAATGATTACGGGCTGATCGTGCGCGTGCTCGACGGCCCGCTCACCGCCGCCTCGGCGCTGAAAATGTCCTATGCCGGCATCACCAAGGGCTTCACGGCCTTGGGCGCCGCCATGATGCTCGCCGCCACCCGCGGCGGCTCGGCGCAGGCGCTGCAAGCCGAACTGGCCGAAAGCCGTCCCGACCTGCTGCGCTACCTGTCGAACCAGGTGCCGGGCATCTATTCGAAGGCCTATCGCTGGGTGGCCGAGCTTGAGGAGATTTCCGCCTTTGTCGGCGAAGACTATCCCGAGCACGCCATGCTGGAAGCTGCCGCGCGGCTCTATGAGCGCATTGCCAAGGATTTTGACGGTGATAAGCAGGAAGTCGGCGATCTCGATAAGTTTCTTAAACCATGACCGACCAGCCCATCCTCATTGAACAACGCACCGGCTATCGCGTCATCACGTTCAACCGGCCGGACCGGCTCAATGCGTTTAACGAGGCGATGCATGACGCGTTGCGCTTAGGCCTCGCGGAGGCCGAAGCCGACGAGACCTGCCGCGCGCTGTTGATCACCGGCAGCGGGCGCGGTTTCTGCACCGGCCAGGATCTCAACGACCGGCTGGCCAAGCCCGGCGAAAATGTCGTGCTCGGCGGCACGCTGGAAGCGCATTACAATCCGCTGGTGCGCAAGTTACGCGCGCTCCCCTTCCCGGTGGTCGCCGCTGTCAATGGTGTCGCCGCCGGCGCCGGCTGCAACATCGCGCTCGCCTGCGACATCGTGCTGGCGGCACGCTCGGCGAGTTTCATCCAATCCTTCGCCCGCGTCGGCCTGGTCCCCGATTCCGGCGGCACCTGGATTTTGCCGCGGCTTATTGGCGACGCGCGCGCCCGCGGACTGGCGCTGCTGGCCGAGCCGCTGCCCGCGGAAAAAGCCGAAAGCTGGGGCCTGATCTGGAAATGCGTGGACGATGCGGCGCTGGCGGGCGAGGCGCAGAAGCTGTGCGAGCATTTCGCCGCCGCGCCAACCCAAGGACTGGCGCTGATCAAGCGCGCGCTCAATGCCTCCGCCGGCAACACGCTCGACGCCCAGCTCGATCTCGAGCGCGACCTGCAACGCGCCGCCAGCCAGACGCCGGATTATGCCGAAGGCGTGCGCGCCTTCATGGAAAAGCGAAAACCGAACTTCACCGGCCGCAAAGGGAGCTAGCCGATGGATGCCGGAACGCTCGCCCGCGCTTGCGCCGATGCCATGTGGGCGGACGACGCCACCAGCCGCGAACTGGGCGTGCAATTGATTTCGGTGGAGCCCGGCCACGCCGTGCTGGCGCTTGCCGTGACCGAAAAGATGGTCAACTGGCACAACACCTGTCACGGCGGATTTATTTATCTGCTGGCCGACACCGCCTTCGGCTATGCCTGCCACACGAGCAACCAGCGCATGGTGGGTCAGCATTGCAGCATCAGTTATCTCAGCCCGGCGCAGCGCGGCGATAGGCTCACCGCTCATGCGGTGGAACGCCAGCGCGCGGCGCGTTCGGGGATCTACGATGTGGCGGTGAAGCGCGAGGACGGAACGGTGATCGCCGAATTCCGCGGCCATGCCCGCGTCATCGATGGCACGCTGGTGCCGGACGGTAAGGATTGAAGCCCGCACCATGAGCCCTTCATTGACGAACAAACCGCCACTGCGCGTGGGCCTGGCCGGCCTCGGCGCGGTCGGGCTGGAGGTAGCAAAGCGGCTGATCGCCGGCGTGCCGGGCCTCACCCTTACCGCCGTCGCGGTGCGCGACGCCGATAAAGCACGGCGTGCGATCCGCCAAGTCGGCGACACGGTCGCGCTGCGCAAGGCCACCGACTTGGACTCCGATTGCGACGTGGTGGTGGAATGCCTGCCGCCCGCGCTGTTCCGCGAGGTCGCCATCTCGGCCATCGACAAAGGCCGGCTGTTCATGCCGCTCTCGGTCGCGCAACTGTTGGAAAACTCCGACCTGATCGAGCGCGCCAAGAGCAAAGGCGCGCGCATCCTGGTGCCGACCGGCGGGCTGATCGGCTTTGACGCCGTCCGCGCTGTCGCCGAAGGCAGCATCCGCTCCGTCAACATGGTGACGCGCAAGCCGCCGGCCGGGCTCGACGGCGCGCTCTATCTGGTCGAGCGCGGCATTTCCGTGGCCGGCCTGAAAGCACCGCTGAAAGTATTCGACGGCACGGCGCGCGAGGGGGCGCGCGGCTTTCCGACCAATGTGAATGTCGCGGCGGCGCTCAGCCTGGCCGGCATCGGGCCCGACCGCACCCATCTGGAAATCTGGGCCGACCCAGCGGTGACCATGAACACCCACACCATCACGGTCGAGGCCGACACGGCGCGCTTTACCATGACGATCGAGAATGTGCCGTCGGAAAATCCGCGCACCGGAAAAGTCGTGGCGCTCTCCACCGTCGCCGCGTTGCGCGCGCTGGTGTCGGAACTAAAGGTCGGCAGTTAATTCACCGCTGGCGCCGGCGCGCGGCAATCGCCTGATCGGCGGCGGCAACGCCGGTGAGCCAGCCGCCATGCGCGGTCGAAAAATTGTCGGGCGAGCAGGCCTCGCCGGCAAAGAACAAGCGGTCGTCGACTAGCGCAGCCAGCTTGCTCCGGCAGTCCGCCATGCCCGGCCGCGCATATGAATAAGAACCGCGCGCAAACGAGTCACCGCCCCAGCGATGGATGTGAAGCGGTTTCACCCGGCGGGGGAAATCGCTGCCCAGCAGGCGCGCAAGATCCGACACCGCGAAATCGAAGAAGGCGCCCTCGCCTTCGGCTTCAAGCTCGCTCGCCAATTGCCCGCCGAAATAACACTCGATCAGTGGCCGGCCGAACGGCCGCACATTATAGGTTGCGGTCGCGATGCGGTCGGTGCGGCCGAACAAATGGCTTTCCGGCTCGAACTCTTCCGCCTTCTCCAGCGACACGAACAGCTTGTCGGCGAGGCCGAGTGGCAGTCCGCGCGCGCTTTCCGTTTTTTCCGGCAGCGCCGGCGTGAACAGGAATTCCTTGTCGGCGAGCACCGCGCTCGGCAGCGTCACAATCGCCTGATCGGCGGTGATGACGCCTTTGGCCGTCTCGATCTTCAAACGCTTGCCGTGGTGATCGATTTGCAGCACCGGGCAATCGAACACGACCGGCAGCCCCTCGCCGTGCGCGACAATCGTTGCGCCATAGCCTTGCGCCACGCGCCAATTCACGCCGCTGTCGTCATAAGCGTCGAAGTCGCGCGCCGAAATACGGTCGAGCTCGGCACCGCTGATATAGGTGCCGACCGCGTTGATCAGATTGTTCCAGCGGCCATTGGGTTCGAGCATGGCGGCGGCCGCAATGTCGGTCTCCTTGGCGGCGGGGCCCACGCGCGCGAAAAATCCATGCAACGCCTTGCGAAATTCCTCCTGCTCGGAAAGCGGAAAGCCGATCGGCAGCGACGGCCGGTCCCATGGCGGCGGCGTCTTGTCGATGGTGCGTTTTTGGGCAAGTGCTGCCGCGGCCCATGGATTGCGGTCGGCCGAATGCAGCCAGCCGCAGCCAAGGTCGAGCGCAAAGCCGGAAGCGCCGGTGACGGTCCAGGCGCGGCCGCCCAGCCTGGGGCGCGCCTCGACCACCAAACATTCGATGGCGGCTTTCGCCAGCCGCCGACCCGCCGCGATACCGGCCGCCCCGCCGCCGACAATCACGACTTCGGTGTCGCTGTTCGCCATTCAGAAATTCTACACAAACGCGGGAGCGCGACTCGAAAACTATCTCGACCTTATCTCGACCTTATCTTGGACCGAAAAACTGTGATCCCACGATGACAATGAGCCAGATCGTTGCATAGACACCGAACGCGAGGATCAAGACCTCTATTCCCACCTCATCCTCCCTTTATTGGTTTTGCCGCCGTCCTACTTCACGCGCATGTTGCTTTCCTTGACGACACGGGCCCATTTATCCAATTCGATTTTGATGTAGTCGGCGAATTTGGCCGTGCTCATCTCGACTATGGAGGCGCCCTCGCGGTCGAATTGCACTTTCAGTTCGGGCGCCTTCAGCGCGCCTTGCGTGGCCGCATATAATTTCTCGACCATCGGTGCCAACAGGCCGGCCGGTGCGGCAAGTCCCCACCAATTATCCGCCACGTAACCGGGTACGCCGGCTTCCGCGATGGTCGGCACGTCGGGCAGCACCGGGCTGCGCTTGGCGCCGCCGGTCCCCAGCGCCTTGAGCTGGCCGGATTGAATGAAGGGCGTGGTCTGGATCAACGATGAGAACATGATCTTCACATGCCCGCTGATGACGTCCTGCATCGCCGGCCCGCCGCCCTTGTATGGCACGTGCACGATATCGACGCCGGCCTGGAGCTTGAACAATTCGGCGCCAAGATGCTGGAAACTGCCGACGCCGGCGGAGGCGTAGTTGAGTTCTCCGGGTTTCTGCTTGGCCAGCGCGATCAGTTCTTTTACCGATTTGACCGGCAAGGTTGGATTGATGGCGAGCACATTCGGCCCGGTCGCGAAAATGGCAATCGGCGTAAAGGATTTGATCGGATCGTAGTTGAGCTTGTGCAGCGCCGGGTTGACCGCGTGTGCGATCGACACGACGCAGAGCGTATAGCCGTCTGGCGCGGCGACCGCGCAGGCCTCGGTCCCGATTGTGCCGCCGGCCCCGCCGCGATTGTCGACGAAGACCTGCTGTCCCAATTTTGCGCTGAGTTGATTGGCAACCATACGGCCGACGACATCGTTGCTGCCACCCGGCGGGAACGGAATGATCAATCGCACAGGCCGGTTCGGATAATCATCGGCGGCGGCGGCCGACGTGAGCGCCAGCAGCACAAGCGCGACCTTGGTCAGTCTCAACAGCAAATTCGACATGGGACAACTCGCCATTGTGTGGGGTTCCGGCAGCTTGGGCGATTAAAGGCCAATTCGCCGGACAAGCCAACTGGCCCGTAAAACGCACCCAAAACGCGCCTTTGACAATCTGAGTGCAGGGTTTATCGTTTGCTTGCATATATTTAGCCCAAGTCCAGCTCGCCCAAGTCTAGCTTGCCCAAGCCCGTCAAAAAGTTTGCTGCATGAAACCCGCCGCCTTCATTCGCCATGTGCCGCGCACGCTCGACGAAGCGCTGAAGATTTTGGCGCAAGTCGCGCCGCAGGATGGCCGCATATTAGCCGGCGGGCAAAGCCTGGTGCCGATCATGGCATTCCGGCTGGCGAAGCCCGCGCATCTCGTCGACATCAATGAAGTCGAGGGGCTCGATCATGTAGCCAGCGACGGCCAAATTCTGAGCATCGGCGCTCGCGTTCGCCACGCGGCGTTCCATAAATCCGTCCTCGATAATCCGCTCGGAAAACTTCTCGCTTACGTCGCGCGCCACATCGCGCATTATCCGATCCGCATGCGCGGCACGTTCTGCGGCAGCCTGGCACATGCCGACCCGTCCGCGGAATGGTGCCTGGTGGCGGCGACGCTCGATGCGACGATGGTGGCGAAAAGCACGCGCGGCAGCCGCCCGATCGCGGCAAAGGATTTCTTCGAAGGCATCATGTCCACCGCGCTGGCCGAGGACGAGTTGCTGGCCGAAGTGCACCTGCCGCTGCTGCCCGCCGACGCCAAATTCGGTTTCAACGAGTTCAGCCGCCGCGCTGGCGATTTCGCCATGGCGGCCGCGCTTGTTACTTATCGCCTCGCTAACGGAAAAATCGCGGATGCCCGCGTTGGCGTCGGCGGCGCCGAGCCGGCGCCACGCCGCATCGCGCAGGCCGAAGCCGCGCTCAACGGCCAGGCGCCAAGCGACAAAATTTTTCGCGCGGCGGCGGAAGCGGCCGCCAAGGCCATCGACCCGCTGGAGGATCATCAGACCACGGGCGAATACCGGCGCGATCTGGTGCGCGCGGTGGTGCGCCGCGCGCTGGAGCATTCTCACCCGTGACCACTCACACCAAAGGCACGGGACTTAAATGGGTCGGCCGCGCCATCCGCCGGCTGGAAGACCCGGCCCTGATCACCGGTCAGGGCCGCTTCACCGCCGATTTGCCCGCGGTGCATCGGGTGCGTTTCGTGCGTAGTTCGGTGGCGGCTGGAAAGATCAAAAAGATCGCCGCGCCGCAAGACGCAATGGTGATCACCGCCGCCGATCTTAGGGCTGTGAAAAAGATCACGCCGATGCTGCACAAGTTCAATTACAAGCCGGTCGGCCAGCCGGTCTTGGGCGAAGGCGTCGTGCGTTTTGTCGGTGAGCCGCTCGCCGCCGTGGTGGCCGCGAGCGAGGCAGCCGCGGAAGACATCGCCGATCTCGTCGACATAACGATCGATGAGACCGCGCCGGTGATCGATGCGCGCGATGCGCTCGCACCCGGCGCGCCGCAAATTCACGCCGAGGCGCCCGGCAACGTTATCCTGGAAGGCAAATTCAAGTCGCCTGAATTCGATACGGTCTGGAAAACCGCGGCAAAAATAATAAAACTCGAGGCGCGCTCGCACCGGCAGAATGCGACGCCAATGGAAGCGCGCGCCGGCCACGCCGCCTACGACGCCGCGAGCGGCCGCGTCACCCTGACCTGCACCACGCAGATGCCGCATGTGATGCGCACGGCCATCGCCGACATGCTTGACATGCGTGAAGCGGATTTGCGCGTGATCGCGCCCGATGTCGGCGGCGGCTTCGGGCAGAAAATATCGCTGTGCGCGGAATATGTCGTGCTGGTGTGGCTGGCGCGCAAACTCAAAAGCTCGGTGGCCTGGACCGAAGACCGGCGCGAGAACCTGATCGCCGGCTTTCATTCGCGCGACCAATATATCGCGCTGGAAGGCGCCTTCGACAAAGACGCCAAGCTGCTCGCATTGCGCGCCGACATCGCCACCAATATCGGCGCCTATTCATGCTTCCCGACCACCTGCGGCGTCGAGCCGCTGATGGCCATGGCGGAAATGCCCGGCCCTTACGACGTGAAGCAATACGAATGCCTGGCGCGCGGCGTCATCACCAATACCTGCACCATGGCGCCCTATCGCGGCGTGTCGCGGCCGGTGATCACATTCACGCTCGAGCGGCTGATGGACAAGGCGGCATCGGCTTTCAAGATCGACCCCATCGACATTCGCCGCCGGAGTTTGATCGGCAAATTTCCCTACACCTCGGCCATGGGGCTGGTTTACGACGAGGCCACTTACAAAGAGACGCTGGAGATGGCGGTAAAGGCTATCGACGTGCCGGCGTTTCGCGCGCGGCAGAAAGCGGCGCGCACCAAGGGCCGCCATCTCGGCATTGGCTTTGCGACATTCTCCGAGCGCACCGGCTACGGCAGCCCTGCATTTGCCGCACGCGGCATGGAAATCACGCCCGGCTGGGAAACGGTCATTCTCACGGTCGATCCCTCCGGCTTTGTCGAAGTACGCATCGGCTCCTCGCCGCACGGACAAGGATTGCGCACCACGCTGGCGCAGATCATCGCCGACGAGATCGGTGTGACACCCGACATCATCAAGGTCGTACATGGCGACACCGACACTTCTCCCTACGGGTGGGGCACTTTCGCCAGCCGTTCGCTGGTGATTTCCGGCGGCGCCACGCTGATCGCGGCGCAGAAGGTGCGCGCCAAGCTGATCAAGATCGCCAGCCATATGCTCGAGGCGGCGCCCGGCGACATCGTGCTGGCGGACGGCGCCGCCAAGGTGGCCGGCACCGACCGTTCCATTAGCATCGCGAAAATGGCGCGCGAGGCCTACACGCAAACTCATCGCTTCAAGGGCGAGATCGAGCCGGGCATGACCGAGACCGGCACTTACGATCCGCCCGGCACTTTCTCCAACGCCTGCCATGTCGCCATTGTCGAGGTCGATGTCGAGACCGGACATGTCACGGTCGAGAAATTCCTGGTGGCGGAAGACGCCGGCCGTATCATCAATCCGATGATTGCCGATGGCCAGGTGCATGGCGGCATCGCGCAGGGCATCGGCAATGCGCTGCTGGAGGAAATCATTTACGACGAGAGCGGCGGCATTCTCACCGCCAATCTTGCCGATTACATGCCGCCGACCGCGCATGAAATTCCGGACATCGAGCTGCATCACATCGAGACGCCGAGCGCGAATTCGATCACCAAGGCCAAGGGCCTGGGCGAAGGCGGCTGCATCGGCGCGCCGGCGGCGGTGATCAATGCCATCAACGACGCGCTCACGCCGTTCGGCGTGGCGATCGATGAAATTCCGGCGACGCCGCAGCGCATCCGCGCGGCGTTGCGCGCTAAGGAACAGGCAGCTTGAGCGACAAGACCGCCATCACGCTGACCATCAACGGACACGATCATGCTATCGCGGTCGAGCCGCGCCGTACGCTGGTCGACGCCATCCGCGAGGATTGCGGGCAGACCGGCACGCATATCGGCTGCGAGCACGGCATCTGCGGCGCCTGCACGGTGATCGTCGACGGCGAGCCGGTGCGCTCCTGCCTGATGTTTGCCGTGCAAGCGGCCGGCAAGAAAATCCGCACTGTCGAGGGACTGGCGAAAGACGATAAATTGCATCCGATGCAGCAAGCCTTCATGGATCACCACGGGCTGCAATGCGGCTTCTGCACGCCGGGCTTTCTGATGCTGGCGGTCGGCGTGCTGGAGCGCGAGCCCGACATCGGCGACGACGACCTGCTCGACGTGCTGTCCTCGAACCTGTGCCGCTGCACCGGCTATCAGAACATCATCAAGGCGGTACGCGCCGCCGCCAAAGAGATGCGCGGGAAATGACGGCCCCGGCCAAATTCGTCGGCCGCTCCGTCCCTCGCCTGGAAGACCGGCCGCTGCTGTTGGGCCAAGGCCGCTTCGCCGCCGACATTTCGTTTCCCGGCCAATGGTGCATGCGCGTGCTGCGCTCAAGCGTCGCGCACGGAAAAATTAAATCGATCGACGCGACGGCGGCGCTCAAGCTACCCGGCGTGCATGCGGTGTGGACCGCCCAGGACGTGGCGCATATCCCGCCGATCCCGTTTCGCCTCACCGGCCTCAAGACGCTTGAACCATACCGCCAGCCGGTGCTGGCGAAGGACATCGTGCGTTATGTCGGCGAGCCGGTGGCGGTGGTGTTCGCGCAAGATCAATATGCCGCCGAGGATGCCGCGGACCTGGTCGAGGTCGGGATCGAACCACTCCGAGCAACCATGCTCGCGACCGAGCAACCGGGCGTCTACGAGCATGGACTGACCACCGAACCCGGCGTCGTGCGCAAGGGCTACGGCGATATCGAGGCCGCCTTCCGCAAAGCGCATGCGATTGTTTCGCTTGAGCTTTCCATCGGCCGGCATTCCGGCGTGCCGATGGAAACGCGTGGCGCCGTCGCGCGTTACGTCGAGGCCCGCGACATTCTGGAAATGCACGGCGCCTCCAAAGTGCCGCATTGGAATCGCGACACGCTGGCGCAAATGTTTGGCCGGAAAAGGGAATCCGTTCAGCTGTTTGAGGGTCACGTCGGCGGCGGCTTCGGCATCCGCGGCGAACTCTACCCCGAGGATATTCTGGTCTGCGCCGCCGCGCTGAAATTCCGTAAAGCCATCAAATGGATCGAGGACCGCCGCGAACATTTGATCGCGGCCAATCACTCGCGCCAGCAAACCCACAAAATCCGCGCCGCCATCGATTCAGACGGACGAATTCTCGCCATCGACGACGAATTTTTCCACGACAACGGCGCTTATATGCGCACGCATGCGGCCACCGTTCCCGACCTGACCGCCGCCATGCTGCCGGGGCCCTATGTGGTGCCGGCCTATCGCGCCATAGGCCACATCCGCCTCACCAATAAGACGCCATGCGGCACCTATCGCGCGCCCGGTCGCTACGAATCCACCTTTGTTCGCGAGCGGCTGCTTGATGCCATCGCGGCGAAAATCAGCGTGGATAAGGTCGAGATCCGCCGGCGCAATCTGATCGGCAAAAGCGCAATGCCCTACACGCTTGGGCTGGAAACGCTTGGCACGCATATCGTTTATGACTCCGGAGATTATTCGCGCCTGCTCGATAAAGCCCTTGCCGCCGCGGATTGGAAAAATCTGCACCAGCAGCTTCGCGCACGGCGCGCGAACGGCGAAAAAGTCGGCGCCGGCGTGGCTATGTTCGTCGAAAAAATCGGGCTCGGACCGTTCGACACTGTGCGCATCGAAATTATCCCCGACGGCACAATCGAGGTCATCACCGGCGTTGCCTCCATCGGCCAGGGCGTCGAAACCGTGATCGCGCAGATCTGCGCCGACGCGCTCGGCGTCGACTACGCCAATATCCGCGTGATACACGGCCAGACCGACCGCATCGACAAAGGCATGGGCGCCTTTGCCTCGCGCGTCACCGTCATGTGCGGCGAAGCCACACGGCTAGCTGCAACCCAGCTGCGCGGCAAGGCGCTCCGCCACGCTTCCGAATTGATGCAACTGGGCGTGGATAAACTCGATATCGTGAATGGCGAGATCGTTCGCGCTGGTGGTTTAGGGCCGTCAATGCCGCTCGGCGAACTCGCAGGCACGCTGTCCGCAGTTCTGAGTGCCGAGGACACTTTCGAATCCGCCCATATGGTCTATCCTTACGGCGTTCATATCGCTGTGGTGTGCGTCGATGCCGACACCGGGGCCGTGAAAATCGAGCGCTATGCGATCGCCTATGACATCGGCAAGGCGGTCAATCCGAAGCTGGTGGAAGGCCAGATCGCCGGCGGTTTGGCGCAAGGCGTCGGCGGCGCGCTGTTGGAGGAGTTTCTCTACGACGAGAACGGCGAACCACTCTCGGTGACCTTCGCCGATTATCTGATGCCGACTGCGCGCGAAATCCCCGCGGTTTCCATCCTCGTCACCGAAGACGCGCCGAGCCCGCTCAATCCGCTGGGATTGAAAGGCGCCGGCGAAGGCGGCGCCAATCCGGTCGGCGCGGCGATCGCGTCGGCCATCGACGACGCGCTTGGAATTCCCGGCGCGGTGACGCAATTGCCGATTTCGCCGCAGCGGCTAAAGGCTATTTGCAGAAGGATTTGACCATGGGCAACGAAAGCCGGCCGCAACTCAAGCCGCCGCCCGGCACCTGCGACACGCATATGCACATCTACGATCACCGCTTTCCGAAAGCGGCGACCGCCAGAATAGACCCGCCCGATGCATCCATCGCCGACTATCTGGCGATGCGTCAGCGGCTCGGCATCGAGCGCACCGTGGTGGTGCAGCCTTCCGTGTACGGCAAGGACAACCGCTGCCTGCTCGAAACGATGGCGGCGATCGGACCGAGCGCCCGTGGCGTCGTCGTTGTCGATGAAACCGTTTCCGACGCCGAGCTCGAACGGCTGACCAAGCTCGGTATCCGCGGCATCCGATTTTTCATGTTGGCGGGCGCGCCGCTGCCATTGGACATTCTCGAAACGATGGCATCTCGCGTCGCGCCGTTCGGCTGGCACGTGCAGTTTCAAACCGACGGCCGCACGCTGCCGGATCTTGAGGCGATGTTGCAGCGTTTGCCCACGACATTGACCATCGATCATGTCGGGAAATTTCTCGAACCTGTGCCGCCCGAACATCCCGGTTTCCGTACGCTGCTGCGCCTGCTGGATAACGGGCGCACCTGGATCAAGCTGGCGGCACCATACGAGACGTCGAAACTCGGCCCGCCCTACTATGACGATGTCGGCAGGCTCGCCAAGCTGCTGGTGAAAGCCGCGCCCGACCGCACGATCTGGGCGACCAATTGGCCACATCCGATGTCCGGCGCGAAAAAGCCGGACGACGCCTGGATGCTCGACATGCTGCTCGATTGGGTGCCTGACGAGACCACGCGCAACAAGGTACTGGTCGACAACCCGGCGAAGCTTTACGGGTTTTAAGAAAGCTTCTTCAGCAACCGCGCGAGCGTGCGCTGCTCTTCCGCCGTCAGCGGCGCCAGCGTGGCGACGGTGATTTCGGCGGCGACCCGCATGGCGGCTTGCGTCACCAGGCGGCCACGGTTGGTGAGCGCCACCGCGCGGCGGCGGCGGTCCTTCGGATCGTTGAGCGCGGTGAGAAAACCGCGCGTTCCCAGCCGGTCAACCACGCCCTTGATGGTGGCGGCGTCAAGAAAAATCAGCCTGCCGAGATGGTTCTGCGAACATGGCCCAACCTCATACAGCTTGGAGAGAGCCGCGAACTGGGTTTGCGTGAGCGCCTCGATCATGCACCCGGTGAAGATCGAGGTGTGGCGCTGCATGGCGACGCGCAGCAGGAAGCCGGCCTGTTCGTCGAGCACATAACGCCCGTGCTCGACGGGCTCCGCCGGTAATGCCACAACTTTCAACTTGTCTCGCGGCATCGGCGATCCTCTCATACGGTCAGGTATGCTCGCTGCACGTCCGGGTTGTTGTCAAGTTGCGTCATCGAGCCTTGCCAATGGATCTGGCCCTTTTCCAGCACATAGACCCTATCCGCGACCAGCCGGGCGAAGTGGATGTTCTGCTCAGAGAGCAGGATCGACAGCCCCTCCTTTTTCAATTCGACAATGGTGCTGGCCATCTGCTCCACGATCAGCGGCGCCACGCCTTCCGACGGCTCGTCGAGCAGCACCAGCAGCGGATTGCCCATCAACGTGCGCGCCACCGTGAGCATCTGCTGCTCGCCGCCGCTCATGCGATTGCCCAAACGGTTGGGCATTTCAGCGAGATTGGGAAACAGCGCGAATAGCTTATCCGGCGTCCAGGATGGCGCCGGTGCGCCATCGGCGAATGTGCGCGGGGCCTGGCGGCCGATATCGAGATTTTCCATGACGGTAAGATCGACAAAAATTCGCCGATCCTCGGGCGTAAATCCCAGTCCGCGGCGCGCGATCTCAAACGGCTTCAAGGCGGAAATGTCGTCGCCGTTGAAGCGCACCTTGCCCTGGCGCTGAGCGAGCAGGCCCATCACCGCCTTCAAGGTGGTGGACTTGCCGGCGCCGTTGCGCCCCATCAGCGCCACCACCTCGCCGCGGCCGACCTCGAAGCTCAGATCGTAGAGAATGCGCGCCGCGCCATACCAGGCGCTTAACGAGTCGACCGCGAGCATGGGTGCGCTGCTCATGACGCGGCTCCTTGCGAAGTACTTTGCGCGAAAGTTTTTCCGGTGCCGAAATAGACTTCGCGCACCTGGGCATTGTCGCGAATGGCGGCGGCATCGCCATCGGCGATCACGCGGCCGCGCGCCAGAACGATGATGCGGTCGGCGAAGGCGAACACCACATCCATCGAATGTTCGGTGAACAGCACGGAAATGTTGCGCTCCACCACCAGCCGCTTGACCAGTTCGATGAGTTCGTGCCGTTCGCGCGCACCCATGCCGGCGGTGGGCTCGTCCATCAGCAACAGGCGCGGCTCGTTGGCCAGCGCGATGGCGAGTTCGATGCGTTTGACGTCGCCATAAGCGAGCTCGCGGCTCGGCCGGTCGGCGGCCTCGCGCATGCCGACCTGTTCGAGCAGATCGAGCGCGCGCTCGCGGTGCATTTCACCGGCCGGACGCCAGAGCGAGTAGATTTCGCGCGCGTGCGAGAGCAACGCCATTTGAACGTTCTCGGCGACCGTCATCGAGCCGAAAGTGGCGGCGACCTGAAAGGTTCGCCCGACGCCAAGCTGCCAAATAGTGCGCGGCACCAGCCCGGCAATATTCTTGCCCTCGAACAGAATCTCGCCGGAATCAGGCGCCAGCTGGCCATTGATCATATTAAAGCAGGTGGATTTGCCGGCGCCGTTCGGCCCGATCATGGCGAGGAATTCGCCGCGCTCGACCGCGAAGCCAACTTCGTTGACCGCGCGCACGCCGCCGAAGGCCTTGGACAGCGAGTGGACCGCGAGCACGCTCATGATGCGCCCTCGGATTTTTCGATTTTGCCTTTGCGCCAAATCGCCGCGAAGGCGCCGACGATGCCTTGCGGGAATGCCAGCACCAGCAAGAGAATGATCGCGCCCAGCAGCGCGCGCCAATATTCGGTCTGCCGCATCACGGTGTCCTGCAAGGTGGCGAAAACGGACGCTCCGACGATCGGGCCGGTGAGCGTCTGGATGCCGCCGAGCAGCACCATGACCAACCCGTCGATGGAGCGACCGACGCCGATGGTCTCCGGCGAGATCGAGCCCTTGGCGAAAGCGAACAAACCGCCGGCTACGCCGCAGACGCCGCCGGCAATGGCGAAGCCGAGCCAATGCACGCGTTTCACATCGATGCCGATGGCTTCGGCGCGCAACGGAGAATCGCGCCCCGCCCGCATGGCATAGCCGAACGGCGCGAACAAAAAGCGCCGCAACAGCAGCACGCCGGTTACCGCGAGCAGCAGCGTCAGCACGAAATAGACCCACGACTTGTCGAAAGGCGGCGGCGGCCAGACGCCGATCACGCCATTGGAGCCGCCGGTAAAGCCTTCCCACTGGAATACGGCGGCCCAGACAATCTGCGCGAAAGCGAGCGTAAGCATGGCAAGATAAACGCCAGACAGTCGCACGGCGAACCAGCCGAACAGCAGCGCGCCCGCCAGCGCCACCAGTGGCGCTGCGGCCAGCGCAAGACCCATCGGGACGCCGAGCCATTTCACCAGCAGCGCCGCGCCATAGGCCCCTAACCCGAAATAGGCGGCGTGGCCGAAGGAATGCATGCCGCCGGGACCCATGATGAAATGCAAGGAGGTGGCAAAGATCACCGCGATCAGCACGTCGATGCCGAGGATCAGTAAATAAGGCGACGATTGCGCCAGCAGCGGTAGACATAACAACAGCGCCAGCACCGTGACGGCGAGCGCTTTCAGCATCGGCGTCGCCGGGCGGATCGGTTCCTCAGGCTCGGCAATCGAGCGCACCGTTGCTTGCGCGCGGCCGAGCAAGCCATAGGGCCGCGCGATCAGCACCACCGCCATCACCAGGAATTCGGCGACCAGCGTGAGCTTGGAAAAATTCACAGAGATGAAGCCGAAATCGACCACGCCAATGCCGATGCAGAGCGCCTTGACCTCGGCGATGATGACGGCGGCCAAGTAAGCCCCCGTGATCGAGCCCATGCCGCCAACCACGACCACCACGAAAGCGTCGCCGATCGCCACCAGATCGGTAGCGAGATTGGCAGGCTCGCGTGCCACCTGCAACGCGCCGCCGAGACCGGCGAGCAATGCACCGAGCGCGAACACGGAAGTGAACAGGATCGATTGATTGACGCCGAGCGCGCCGACCATTTCACGGTCCTGCGTGGCCGCGCGTATCAGGCGGCCGAAGCGCGTGCGCGCCAGCGCGAAATGCAGGATCACCAGCACCAGCGGCCCGACAAAGATCAGGAATAGGTCGTAAGTCGGCAATTTGCGGCCGAGCACTTCGACGGCGCCGCCCAGACCGGGCGCGCGCGGGCCGAGCAGATCCTCCGGGCCCCACAGCCAGAGCGTGGCGTCGTTGATCACCAGCACCAGCGCGAAGGTGGCGAGCAGTTGAAACAATTCAGGCGCGCGATAGATGCGCCGCAGCAGCACGATCTCGATCAGCGCGCCGATCGCGCCCACGATCAGCGCGGTGGCGAGGATGCCGCCCCAGAAACCGAGCACGCCGCCGATCTTGGTGGCGAATGAATAGGCGATATAGGTCCCCAGCATATAGAGGGACCCGTGCGCGATATTGATGATGCGGGTGACGCCGAAAATCAGCGACAGGCCGACGGCAATAAAAAACAGGCCGGACGCGGTGGAGAGCCCGTTGAGCGCCTGAAACAGGAATGCGCTGAGAGTCATGAGAAGGTCACCTCTCCCCGCGCCCGCGGGGAGAGGCTAGCTAAGCACATCGGGACCGTTTTTAATCCGCCGCCGGGCGCAGCTTTTTGGTCTCGGCATCGGAAGGCAGCACCGAGGCGCCGTCGACATATTTGAAGTCGGCCATGGTACCCTTGCCGCCCTCCAGCGCGATCTTGCCGACATAGGCGCCCATCGTCGCCTGATGGTCGCTCGCCCGGTAGGAGAACGGGCCGAATGGGCTATCGACTTTCAGGCCTTTGAACGCCGCCACCAGTTTCTCGGTATCGGTGGATTTAGCCTTGGCGATACCGGCAGCCAGCGATTTCATGGTCACGTAGCCGACGACCGAGCCGAGCCGCGGATAGTCGTTGTATTTCTTCTTGTAGGCATCGACGAAAGCCTGATGCTCCTTGGTCTTGATCTTGTCCCAGGGATAGCCGGTGACGACCCAACCGACCGGCGCCTCGTCCTTGAGCGGGTCGAGATATTCCGGCTCGCCGGACAAAAGGCTCACCACGGTGCGGTTCTTGAACACGCCACGGGTATTGCCCTCGCGCACGAATTTGGCGAGATCGCCGCCGAACAGCACGTTGAAGATGGCGTCCGGCTTGGCGTCGTCGATCGCCTGCGCCACCGCGCCGGCGTCGATCTTGCCGAGCGGCGGCGCCTGCTCGGTGACGAATTCGACGTCGGGCTGCGCCTTTTTCATCAGCGCCTTGAAGTTTTCCGCTGCCGACTGGCCGTATTCGAAGTTCGGATAGACCAGCGCCCATTTCTTTTTCTTGGCTGCGGTGGCCGCCGGCATCAGCATCGCCACCTGCATATAGGTCGTGGCGCGCAGGCGAAAAGTATATTTGTTGCCGTTCGCCCAGGTGATCTTGTCGGTCAGCGGCTCGGCGGCCAGGAAGAACACTTTCTTCTGGCCGGCGAAATTGGTGACCGCCAGACCGATATGCGACAGGAACGTGCCGGCGATCATGGCGACGCCTTCGCGCGTCACCAGCTCCTCGGCCACGCGCACGGCTTCGCCCGGGTTGGCACCGTCGTCGCGCGAGATCACTTCCAGCTTCTTGCCGAGCACGCCGCCCTTGGCGTTGATCTCCTCGACCGCCATTTCCCAGCCCTTCTTGTACGGATCGAGGAAGGCGGGCTGCGCCTTGTAGCTGTTGAGCTCGCCGATCTTGATGGTGTTCTGCGCCGAGGCCGGCATTGCAAAACCGGCGGCGAGGCTGCCTGCGAGCGCGAGATAGAACACGTGACGCGTCGGTCTCATGACTTGCTCCCTGCGTGGCTAACTTGTTTGTGCGCAAATAATCAGGCCGCTTCCCCAACCTTGTCAAGCGGAGTTCCCCGTCAGACACGCGGCACTGCCGCAGGGTTTCAACCCTTCGGCTTGTCGCGGAAGCGGTCCATCAGCGGTTTGTCCTGGCCGCCGTCGATTTCGATCATGGTGCCATTGACCATTTCCATCATCGGCGAAGCCAGCATGACCACCAGGGATGCCACCTCATCCACCTCGGCAATACGGCCCATGGGGATCGAGGCCGGCGCCAGCCTGTCGGCCTGTTCGCGCGGGATTTTCATGTCGCGCGCCATGGCATCGACCAGCCCGGCCCAGCGTTCGGTGCGCACCGGGCCCGGATTGACCGCGACGAAACTGATATTGTCGCGGCCATATTGGCCGGCGAGCGAGAGCGTGAGGTTCTGCCCCGCCGCATTGGCGGCGCCCGGGCAGATTTCCCAGTAGGACGGCTTCACGCCGTCATTGCCGATCAGGTTCACGACGCGCCCGCCGCCCTGCTTGACCATGATGGGGAGCACATAACGCAGGCAGCGCACATAACCCATAAATTTGAGCTGCAGGCCCTTGTCCCAATCGTCTTCGGTCAGATGCTCGATCACGCCGCCGGCCGCCGAGCCGGCATTGTTGACCATGATGTCGACGCGGCCGAGCGCCTTGTGCGCCTGCGCGATGAAATTCTTGGCGTCGACATCTTTGCGCAGATCGGCGGGGATGGCGATAATCTTAGCGCCGGTCTCCTTGGCGATCTCTTTCGCGGTGGCATCGAGCGGCTCCTTGCGGCGCGCGCAGATCGCAACATCGACGCCTTCCTTGGCGAGCATGCGGGCGATGCCCTTGCCGATGCCTTCGCTGCCGCCGGTGACCAGCGCGGTCTTACCTTTAAGTTTGAGGTCCATCGCAACTACTCCCCTAAAAACTTTCTAAGCAGGTTTGTGCGCCATCCAGCGCCCCGCTTCGGACGCCGCGAACAGTTCGGCCACCGCGGTATTAAACGCGGCCGGCTCCTCGCTGGTGATGGTGTGACCGGAGCGTGGAATGACCAGAAGTCCCGCGGTCGGCACCGTGCGCCGCAGATAGACGCTGGCATCGAGACACCAGTCGTCCTCGTCACCGACGATGATCAGCAGCGGCGGTAAAAATTTCTTCAGCTCGGCTTCCATCTCGTACAGCGTCGGACGCTTGGCCTGCAGATTCAGCATCGTCAGCGAGTGCCCGAGCGCGGAGTGCTCGGTCAGCATCTTGACGAACTGGGCATAGCCGCGCGGGTCCTTGTGCTTCTGTGCCTGGCGCGTCGGCCCGGCGGCGTAACGGGTGCCCGCGACTTCCATGCTTTCGGCGGCGAACATCTTGCCGGTTTCGCGCGAGGCCGCGCGCGATTCCTCGACCACTTTCGGGTCCGGACTCGAGCCATAGCCACAGCCGGCCGCGGTGACGGAAATGCAGCGTTGCGGATATCGGATGCCGACATGCAACGCGGTCGCCGCGCCCATCGAGTGGCCGACCACATGCGCCTTGTCGATTTTGAGCGCATCCATCAGCGCGATGACATCGTCGCGGAACAGGTCTTGCAAATATTTGTCAGGATCGTTCGGGATATCGGACGGCGGATAGCCGCGCTGACTGTAAGTGACGCAGCGATACTGGCGCGAAAAACGCCGAAGTTGCGGCTCCCAGGTGCGGTAGTCGGCGGCATATTCATGGACGAAGACCACGGCCGAGCCATGGCCGGCCTCTTCGTAATACAACCGGGTGCCGTCCCGTGCAGGCGTGTGCAGCATTATGGTCTCCGATCGTCGGAGACTAATTATTTGCACACAAATGAAACCGGAGTAAAGTCTGCACCGACCGGCCGGATGCGCCGCGCTAATCGTTCAACGACCGTGGCGCAGATCACGGAATGAAAATCCACATAAGGGGGAGAATAGTCATGACTACGATGTCTCGACGCCACCTCGCAGCATTAGCCGCCGCTGTTGCTTTCGCCGTCGCGGGAATGACCGCAAGCCCGGCGCAGGCGCAACAAAAGCCTGTGATTCGGGTTTCCAGCCTCACGCTGCCGGTGTTCAACCCGCTGGTCTGGAATATCATGAAGGCGAAAGGTTTCGACGTCAAGCACGGCTTCGAACTGGACGCCAAAGCCTATCCTTCGATTTCGGGTTTCTATGCCGCCTTCGCCACCGGTGAAACGGACGTGCTGATCGGCGGTCCGACGATTTTACAGAAGCTCTACCAGGAAGGCGTGCCGGTGCGCATCATCGCCACCGGCTTCACGCTTGCCGATCTGGTGATCTTCACCAAGGACGAAAAGATCAAGTCGCTGGCCGACCTCAAGGGCAAGCAGCTTGCCGTCGACATGGGCGGCTCGCAATTCCAGGTCACCAAGATGTACCTCGCCGCCAAGGGCATCGATCTCGGCAAGGACATCACCGTCGTCAACGCCAACTTCGCCGTCGCCCGCGCGCAACTCGAGGCTGACCGCGTGGACGCAGCCCTGGTAATTGAGCCGCTGGCCAGCATCATCATCCGGCAAAACCCGACCTGGCGCGTGATCTTCAACGGCGCCGAAGGCTGGAAGGAGATCACCGGCCAGGACGGTTGGGAAATCGTGACGGCCATGCGCGCCGATGCGATCGCGAAAAATCCCAACACGCCCAAGATGCTGATCGCGGCGCTGCAAGACGTCGCAAAATTCATGCTGACGGACACCGCCGAAGCCGACAAGATCGCCAATGAGACGCTCAAGCTGCCGCCCGGCATTCTGACCGCGGCGTTGGCCAGCAAGCGCCTGAATATGATCATTCAGCCGGCCTGGGAGCCGGCCACGCGCAAGTCGATCACCGACATGATGGAGCGCGCGGTGAAGGCAGGGTTCTACCCGAACATGCCGGACGCGAAGATCATCTATGCCCCATGACGAGATTCGCGAGCCTGTCCGGGTCCTGACCTTCCCGCGGCAGACTTTCGTCTCCCTCCTAGTGTTCTGCGTCTTCTGGGAGGTGCTGTCGCATCTGGCGCCGGTGCTCGGGATTCCGCCCTTCGCAATCCCGAGCCTGGTGCGGATCGCCAAAAGCATCGCCACCATCACGCCGATCGACATTGTCGTGACGCTGGCGCGGGTGATCGGCGCGCTCATCGCCTCCTTCGTCCTCGGGCTGGCGATGGCGATGGCGATGTACCGCTCCGACCGCTTGGAAAAATACCTGCACCCGATTGTCCGTCTGTTCATGGCGGTGCCGGTGGTGTCGTGGATTCTGTTCGCGGTGCTGTGGTTTCCCGGCGTCGAATTCCGCATCGGCTTCGTGCTGGTGGTGGTTTGCGGCCCGGTATTTATGGTGGACACGCTCGACGCCATGCGCAGCGTGCCGCGCGAACTGCGCCACATGATGCAGTCGTTCCGCCCGACGGGTTTGCAATTCTTCATCAAGCTGATGCTGCCGGCGATCGTACCGACGATATTTACCAGCTGGAAGGTCAATATCAGCCTGGCGATCCGCGTTGTGACGATTGCGGAACTGGTCGGCGCGGTGACCGGCATTGGCCATCAGCTGTCGGTGGCGCAGGAGTTATTTTCAGTCGCCGACGTATTTGCCTGGACGATTGTGCTGGTCGCCCTGTTATTCATGCTCGAAGCGATTGTGGCGCGGGTCGAACATCGCCTGTTGCGGTGGCGAGCGTGAGCGTACCGCCACCCATCGATGTGCGCGGGTTGCGCAAGGTTTTCTGGCAAACGACCACCGGCCAGGCGGTGATCGCCATCGACCAGCTCGATTTGACCATTGCGCCGCGCGAAGTCTTGGCGATCGTCGGCCAGACCGGTTGTGGCAAATCCACTTTCTTCGACCTGATGATCGGGCTGGAAGCGCCGACCGAAGGATCGATCCGGATCGGCGACAAGTACCCGCATGCCGACTTCGATCATTTCCGCGGCAAGATCGCCACCGTGTTCCAGCAGGACCGGTTGCTGCCGTGGCGTTCGGCGCTCGACAACGCCAAGTTGCCGCTCGAATTGATCGGCATGGACGAGGACGAACAGCGCAAGCGCGCGCTGACCTGGCTGAAACGTCTGGGCCTGGGCCAATTCACCAATGCCTATCCGCATGAGCTGTCCGGCGGCATGCGCCAGCGCGTGGCGATTGCGCGCGCCTTCGTGGTGCAGCCCGATATCTTGCTGGCTGACGAGGCTTTCGGCCATCTCGACGAGGTGACGGCGGCGGAATTGCGCGAGACTTTTTTGGCGCTGGCGCGCGAATGCGGCTCGACCGCGATCCTGATCACGCATCAGCTTGAGGAAGCCATCAGCGTCGGCGATCGCATCGTGGTGTTCGGCAAGTCGGCCAAGCTGCTGGCCGACATCCATGTGGCGCAATGGCCGAAATCGAAATACGCGCTGCTGCGCGAGGCAATCCAGTTCACATTGCAGAACAACCGCCTCGACCCGCGGCTCAAACGGATCGGTGCAAAAGCGAAGCGCAAAAAGAAACGTTAGCTTTTTAGAATAGCCTTGGCCGCGTCGCCAACCGCCTCCACCGACATATCCGTATCCAGGAAACAAACAATCCGGCACGGGCAGCCTTCCAGCCCCTCATAGCGCCACGGAAACGCGCCGATCAGGCAGCGCTTGCCGAGCATTAATTCAATATCTCCGCCGAGATTTTCCGCATGCAGCAGGCCTTCCTGGAATGCCCAGCTGTGAAACGGGAACATGTCCTGCGTGACGCAGCGGCCGGATTTCTTGTGGGTGTATTCAAACGTACCGAAAAATTCCGCCGGGGTCTTGCCGTGCTTCTTGGTGAATTCGGCGGCGAGATCGGGCCGCATGTTGCGGATCGACGTGTTCATGGCGTGGTCGCAGGAACCGACATCCATACCCCACCATTTGATTTTTTTCTTCAACATCCAGTGCAGGGTGTCGAGATTGGGACCGGGGTGATAGCAAAAATATTTCACCAGATCCTGCTGCGGCTGGCCTTCGTAGTGTTTATGCCAGCCGGTGTGCAGGATGAGAATGTCACCTTCGCGGATGTCGGCGCCGGCGGACTCGATCATCTCCGGCGTGATCACCGCCCAGTCGTGCATGTGTTTGGAAATGTCGACCACGACGCCGCGGTTGACCAGATAATCGAGCGGCAGGTGCGCCATGTCTCCGTTGCGATTGTCGGTCGCGTGCATGGCGCCGTCGAAATGGGTTCCGACATGCAGCGCGGTGTCGATGCGCTGCGCCACGATCATCTGGGTCTGTAAATTCTGCGCGTAATACATCTTGTTGCCGGCGTAGCCGACCCAGCCGGGTGTGTGCACGTTCATGACATGGGAGAGATCGACGATTTTCATCACAAAGTCCTCGGTGAGACGATGGGCATTTAACGTTAGTCGATCACAGCAGCCCGCGCAGCGCCAGATGCGTGCCGAGCAGCAGCAGGCCAATGAAAAAACATAGGCGGAATGTCTCGGCCTTGACCTTGCCGCGAATGAGTTGCCCCAGCCACATGCCGATCAGGGCGCTGCCGAGCGCCACCAGCGCGGGCCAGGCGAGCGAGGCGTTAATTTCGCCGGCATAGCCGAGCGCCAAGGCCAGCGTGATGGTGGAGACGGTAAACGACAGACCGAGCGCCTGCACCAGCCTGTCGCGCTCAAATTGCAAGGCTTGCACATAGGGCGTGCCGGGTAACACAAAGATGCCGGTCGCCACTGTGATGGCGCCGGTCGCAATGCCGATCAGCAGACCGAGCCAAACCTCGGCGTGCGGCGAAACCTTGAACTGAATCTTGATCAGCCCCAGAGCGGCATAAAGCACCAGCGCCGACCCCAGCCAGACGGTCGCCTGGCCGCCATTGCCGTGCGGCAGCGCAACTGCGCCGATGAAAGTGCCGATGCAAATGCCCACCAGCAGCGGCCACAGCCGCCGCACCAGCGCGAGCAAATCGCCGCCCACCACGAACTGCCAGATATTGGTGACCAGCGATGGCACCACCAAAATGGCGGCCGCCTGCGCCGGCGTCATCAACAATCCGAGCAGGCCGATGGCGACCGTCGGCAGGCCAAGGCCGATCACGCCCTTGACCAAGCCTGCGAGCAAATAGGCGCCGGCGGCGGTGGCAAGAATTGGCAATGAGTCCACGGGGGCGTCCTTATTCGCGAGCAAGCCGGACCTTGCGCGATGGCGCGCGCCGCCACAATGCGCAAGGCCGTAACCCTGGCTTCGATTTTCACGAAGGCCGTGCCATACTTTTCGTAGTGTGCGATGCGGGGGGCCGGTTTACAATTACCGGCGCGATCTGGCGAGGACAACGTGCGTGCAGTTCTGGCATTGATTTCATCGGCGCTTCTTTTCGTGCCTTGCGCTTTCGCGCAAAATAGCGCGGCTGGCTTCCCCAACAAACCCATCAAGATCATTGTCTGTGTGCCGGCTGGCGGCGGCGTCGATACCGTCACGCGCATTGTCGCGGAAGGACTGCAACGCCGCTTTGGCCAGACGGTGTTCGTGGAGAACCGCGCCGGAGCGGCCGGCAATATTGGCGCCGAAGCGGTCTACACCTCCGATCCGGACGGCTACACGCTGCTGGCCGCGCAGCCGGCGCCGCTGACGGTCAATCCGCTGCTGTATAAGAAGATGAATTTCGATCCGACGCAGTTCGAACCGGTGGCGATCATGACCTCGATCGCCAATGTCCTGCTGGTGCGGCCGGATTTCCCGGTCAAGACCGCACAGGAATTCATCGCCTATGCCAAGGCCAATCCGGGCAAGATCAACTATGCCTCGCAGGGCATTGGCACCACGTCGCATTTGACCGCGGCGCTGTTCGAGACCGTGATTGGCACCAAGCTGGTGCATGTGCCCTACAAAGGCACCGCGCCGGCGCTCAACGATATCGTCGCCAGCCACGTCGACTTTATTTTCATGGAGCTGGCCTCGGCGATCAAATTGCACGAAAACGGGCGAGCGCGCATTCTGGCGGTGGCTACGCCTAAGCGGATTGCCAATCTGCCGGACATTCCGACGCTCGATGAAGCCGGCGTGAAGGGTTTCGAGTCCGGCACCTGGAACGCCATCGCGGCGCCGCCGAAGACGCCACCCGAGATCGTCACCAAGCTCAATTTGGCGATCAACGATGTGCTCAAGAGCCCGGAGGCGCTGGCCCACTTCGCCAAGATTAATCTGCACGCCGCCGGCGGCAGCCCGGCGGAAGCCGCAGCCTTCATCAAAAAAGAAACCAAAGTCTGGGGCGAAGTGATCAAGGCGGCGGGCGTGCCGGGGAATTGAATACTTCCTTATCCCTCCCCCGTTAGCGAGAATCTTTACCCTCCCCCTTGTGGGGAGGGGAGCAGACATGCGTCATCGCCCGTGTTCTTAGTTTGTCGCCCGGCTGAGGCGGAAAGAGGCTGGGCTACGCCTCCGCGTGGGACGACCCCGGAGTGGGCACAACAACGAATTGGCGTGGCCGCTAAAAATGCTATCGTTGCCTAATGCTTCGCCCGGGCAGGCCCTGACAGAAGGGCTATCCGGCTGCTGAAATACCCAGGGAGAGCGAACCGATGGCTAAATTCCTGATCGAACCGCATTTCCGCCTGCAAGAATGGGTGGCCGAGGAGAAGGACTATTTCCGCAAGGAAGGCCTCGACTATGAATTCCGCGAACTGGTGCGCGCGAGCGACGGCAAGATCCACGACAAGGGCAGCAACGGCGCCTTCCAGTCGTTCGAGGAAGGCCGCAAGGCGAATGTGAGCTGCGCCTGTCACTGGACCGTCAATGTCGCGGCCTCCAACGGCCACGGCAAAATGTATACCGATGTCTATTCGGTGGCGCCGGGCGGAATTTTTGTCGCCGCCGATTCCAAAATTAAAACGCCATCCGATCTCGCCGGCGTGCCGGTCTCGGTCGGTTTCCAGTCAGGCAGTCATTACGCCACGGTGCAGGCGCTCGAGGTCTATCTCAAGCCCGAACAGATCAACCTGAACTATGCCGACGGCATGTTGTTCAAGCGCATGGAGCTTCTGTTCGAAGGCAAGGCGCCGGCGTGCAACCTGTTTGGCGGCCCCTATTACTTCGCCGAGCAGCTCGGCTTCCGCAAGGTGATCGACACCACCTTCATGATCGGCACCATGATCCACGGCGATCCCGACCCGGACGACCTGCGCAAATTCTTCCGGGCCCTGCGCAAGGCGCAGCGCGATATCGATCTGCGGCCAGAGCTCTATACGCATTATTACAAGAACGAATTCCCCGACCGCTTCCACGCCAAGATGGATACGCGGCGCTGGGGGCCCGGCGAGCGGCTGGTGTTCGAGCCCTATACCAAGGAAGTCTATGAGGAATCCTTCGAGTGGATCGCTGCCCACGGCATCTTCCCGGACGGCAAGATGGGCAGCGGCAAATACGAGCAGGCCACGCTGTCTTTAGGCTGAGAATTCTCCACTTGGGGCCACGATTGGGGTCCCAACCATCTAAAATGCCGCGCCGCGAACCCTCACGCGCTGGGTTTGCGGCGCTTTTCATTGGCCGTAATCTCAGGCATTTTAAGGCCAACAAAACATTATAAACGGGGAGGAATTCCATGAAACGCGTGTTACTCGCTGGCGCCACTTTGCTCGCGGCAGGCCTTATGGCCGGTTCCGCCCAGGCGCAGGGCACCATCAAGATCGGTGTCGTTCTGCCCTATTCCGGCCAGTTCGCCGACGCCGCCAAGCAGGTCGACGAAGGCATCAAACTCTACATGAAAAAGCACGGCGACACCGTCGCCGGCAAGAAGATCGAGATCATCCGCAAGGATTCCGGGGGCATCGCTCCGCCGGTCGCCAAACGCCTGGCCGAAGAGCTGATCGTGCGCGACAAGGTGGACATCCTGGCCGGCTGGCTGCTGACCCCGAACTCGATCGCCGGCTGCGGCGTTTCGGCCGAGGCGAAAAAAGTAATGGTCATCATGAATGCGGCGACCTCGATCATCGTCGACAAGTCGCCCTACTGCACGCGCACGTCGTTCACGCTGCCGATGGTGACAACGACGCTTGGCAGCTGGGCCGCCAAGAACGGAATCAAGAAAGCCTACACGATGGTGTCCGACTTTGCGCCCGGTCATGACGCCGAGCAGGGCTTCATCAACGGCTTCAAGGCCGGCGGCGGCGAGATCGTCGGTTCGGTCCGCATGGCGGTCGCCAATCCGGACTTCTCGGCTTACGTTCAGCGCGCCAAGGACATCAACCCAGAAGCGATCTTCGTGTTCATTCCGGGCGGCGCGCAACCCGCGGCGCTCGGCAAGGCGTTCGCCGAACGCGGCATCGATCCGAAGAAGGTGAAAATCCTCGGTACCGGCGAAGTGACTGACGACTCGGCGCTCAAGAACATGGGCGACAGCGCGCTCGGCATCATCACTGCCTGGCCCTACGATCACAATCTCAAGAACAAAATGAATCAGGATTTCGTTGCCGCCTACAAGAAGGAATTTGGCGGCGACAACCCGAACTTCTTTTCGGCCGGCGGCTATGACGGCATGACCCTGATCTACGAAGGCTTGAAGAAGACCAAGGGTGACGCCGATGCCGACAAGCTGATTGCCGCGATGAAGGGCACCAAGTGGACCAGCCCGCGCGGACCGATGATGATCGATCCGGAGACCCGCGACGTGGTCGAGACCATCTATATCCGCCGGGTCGAGAAAGTCGGCGGCAAGCTGGTCAATGTCGACTTCAACAAGGTCGAGAACGTCAAGGACCCGATCCACGAGGCGATGAAGAAGAAGTAATCGCCGGATTTGGCTCGAATTTGGATGGGGCGGTCGCTCGCGGTCGCCCCATGCTTTATGGTTTGCCGCCAATAGAGTATCAGGATGTTTCGTCCCGCTAAGGAACGCTGACGGCCATGCTGCCTCCTGTCCTCGGTGTCCTGTTCGACGGCATTGCCTACGGGATGCTGCTGTTTCTGCTGTCGGTCGGACTGTCGGTGACGCTGGGCTTGATGAATTTCGTCAACCTGGCGCACTGCGCCTTCGCCATGCTGGGCGGCTACGTCACCGTCACTTTAATGAACGTGCTGCATTGGCCGTTTTTCGCCACGCTGCCGCTTGCGTTTCTGATCGCCGCGGCGGCGAGCGTGGCGTTCGAGCGTACATTGTATCGCCGGCTCTACCGCGCCAGCGATCTCGACCAGGTGCTGTTGACCATCGGCATCGCCTTCGTATCGGTAGCGGTCGCCGCCTGGTTCTTCGGGACCACTCAGCAGCCTGTCGATATGCCGGCCTATATGCGCGGCTCGTTCAATGTGCTGGGCCTCAACATCGCGGCCTACCGGCTGTTCCTGGTCGGTGTTGGCGTCGCGGTGACCGTCGCGCTGATCGGCGCGCTCGAATACACCCGCTTCGGCGCGCAGGTGCGCGCGGCGGTCGATAATCAGCGCATGGCGAGCGGACTCGGCATCAATGTCGATCTCACTTTCGCCATTACCTTCGCGCTCGGCTCGGGGCTCGCCGGACTCGGCGGCGCGCTCGCCATCGAGATCGTCGGCCTCGATCCGAATTTCGCCTTTACCTATTTGGTCTACGTGCTAATCATCGTGTCGGTCGGCGGCCTGGGCTCGATCGCCGGCTCCTTCGCTGCCGCCTGCCTGATCGGCATCAGCGACATCGCCGGCAAATATTATGTGCCCGAACTCGGCGCATTCCTGATTTATCTGGTCATGGTGGTGGTGCTGATGTGGCGGCCGGCCGGCCTGTTCGGGAAACGCTGACCATGCCAGCTTCCGCCGCACCCTCCACACCGCAGCAATATCTGCAATCGCTCAGCCGCTGGCATCCCATCGAGATCGCGTTCTGGCTGGCGACGCTCACGCCGTTCCTGCTGTTTCCGACTTATCTGTCGCTGGCGAGCCAGATCGCCGTGGCCGCGCTGTTCGCGCTGTCGCTCGATCTGATCCTCGGCTATGCCGGCATCGTTTCGCTCGGCCACGCCGCCTTCTTCGGCATCGGCGCCTACACCGCCGGGCTGTTTTCGAAATTCGTCTGGGGCGAGCCATTGAGCGGGCTGCTGGTCGCCACCGCGATGGCGGCACTGGTCGGCTATGCCTCGAGTTTCATCGTCGCGCGCTTCCGCCATCTCACGCTGATCATGATCACGCTCGGCCTCGGCCTGCTGCTGGCTGAAGCCGCCAACAGCGCGGGCTGGCTGACCGGCGGCTCGGACGGACTGCAGGGCGTCGACATCTGGCCGCTGCTCGGCCTGTTCAAGTTCGATTTGTACGGCACGACGGCTTACGCTTATTCGCTGAGCGTGCTGTTTGTCGTGTTCCTGATGGCACGGCGGCTGATCAATTCGCCGTTCGGACTGGCGCTGCGAGGCATCCGCGAGAATTGGGTGCGCATGCCGGCGATCGGCGCCGACAGCCGCAGCCATATCCGCAAGGTCTACACCATCTCCGCCGGCGTCGCCGGCATCGCCGGCGCGGTGATCGCGCAGACCACGTCGACCGTGTCGCTGGAGGCCTTGAGCTTCGAGCGCTCGGCCGATGTGCTGGTGATGCTGGTGCTGGGCGGCGCGGGGCGGCTTTATGGCGGACTGGTGGGCGCCGCGATCTTCATGATCGCGCGCGACCAGTTC
Source organism: Pseudolabrys sp. (assembly GCA_009694265.1). GTDB lineage: Bacteria > Pseudomonadota > Alphaproteobacteria > Rhizobiales > Xanthobacteraceae > Pseudolabrys. The sequence continues at coordinate 14,236 of SHVM01000006.1, read as the reverse complement.
TCCGGCATCGCGCCGCAATTCTGGTATTTCTGGATCGGCATTCTGCTGATCGCGGTGGTCATGCTGCTGCCGAACGGCATTCTCGGCGGCTTGTCGAAAATACTTGCGCGCTGGAGGGGCCGATGAGCGCACCCGCACATATTGCGCCAAGTAAAGACGCGATCGCTAATCGCGCGATCGCTTTAGCGACCCGCGGCCTGTCGATGAGCTTCGGCTCGCTGGTGGTGGCGCGCGATATCGACTTGAACCTGCCGGTCGGCGCGCGCTACGCGCTGATTGGGCCGAACGGCGCCGGCAAGACCACGCTTATCAATATGATGACCGGCATGCTGGCGCCCAATAGCGGACAGATTTTCCTCGGCGATGAGGCCATCACGCATTTGGAACCGCAGGACCGTGTGCGGCGCGGGCTCGCCCGCACCTTCCAGATCAATACGCTGTTCGCCGGTCTCAATCCGCTCGAAGCCGTGACGCTGGCAGTGATCGAGCGCCGCGGCATTGCCGGCACGTTCTGGCAAAACATCGCAATGCACCGCGAAGCGATCGAGGAAGCCCACGGCATTTTGGTCAAGCTGCGGCTCGGCGATTGCTGCTATCAGCCGACGCGCGAACTGCCCTATGGCCGCCAGCGGCTGTTGGAAATCGCGCTCGCGCTTGCGACCAAGCCGAAAGTGCTGCTGCTCGACGAGCCGGCCGCCGGCGTGCCGCAGGACGAAAGCGGCGACATTTTCGAGGTGGTGGCCAGCCTGTCGGACGATCTCACGCTGCTGTTCATCGAGCACGACATGCATGTGGTGTTCCGCTTCGCCAGCCATATCATCGTGCTGGTCGGCGGCGCCGTTTTTGCGCAAGGCACGCCGGCCGAAATCGCCGCCGATACGGGCGTGCGCGAGGTCTATCTCGGGAAACGCAAACATGGCTGAGCCGCTTCTCAAGCTTGAAAATGTGACCGCCGGCTATGGCGCGGCGCTTGTGCTGCACGGCATTTCGCTGGAACTGCCGGAAAACGGCAGCCTGGCGGTGCTCGGCCGCAACGGCGTCGGCAAGTCGACGCTGTTGCTCACCATCTTGGGTTTGACGCAATTGCGCGGTGGCAGCGTGTCATGGCGCGGCCAGGATATTTCGCGCCAGCCCCCGCACAAGCGCGCCGGTCACGGCATCGGCTGGGTGGCGCAGGAGCGCGAAATTTTTTCCTCGCTCACGCTCGATGAAAACCTCACGGTGGCCGCGCGGCCGGGCGCCTGGGATTTTGACGCGGTGTTCAAACTGTTCCCGCGCCTCGCCGAGCGCCGCGGCCATATGGGCAACCAGCTCTCGGGCGGCGAGCAGCAGATGCTGGCGATCGCGCGCGCACTGATGACCAATCCGGCGCTGTTGCTGCTGGACGAGCCGTTCGAGGGCCTGGCGCCGGTGATCGTCGATGAAATGGCTGCGGCGGTGAAGTCGATGCTGGCGGACCGCAAGATCGCCATCATATTGGTCGAGCAGCACACCGAAATCGCGCTGGAACTGACCGCGCAAGCCATCGTGCTGGAGCGCGGCGCCGTGGCGCACCGCGCGGCCTCGCGCGAGTTGCAGAAGGACACCGCCACGCTCGAACGGCTGGTCGGGTTGCGCGTCGCCGCGACAACGTGACATTCTACCCTCCCCCAAGGTTGAGGTAGTTCATGGCCGATCCGATGATTCCCAAAGAGCGCAGCGACTTTTCCGCGATCGTCGACCGCCCGCCACTCAAGCTGCCAGGCAAAGCGCGCATCGTGTTCTGGACCATCGTCAATTACGAGGTCTGGGACATCGGCAAGCCAATGGCGCGGCAATTGCTCCCGGCGCCGACCGGCGTTCCGCTGATGCCGGACGTGGTGCATTGGGGCTTTCACGAATATGGCATGCGGGTTGGCTGCTGGCGGTTTTTCCAACTGTTCAAGCGGCTCGGCATCAAACCGACGCTCGCCGCCAATGCGCGCATCTGCGAGGACTATCCGCGCGTGGCCGAAGCGGCGCGCGACGCCGGCTGGGAATTCATGGGTCACGCCTACGAGCAAGGCCCGATCCACAAGGAGGCGGACCAGGCCGGCATGATCAACCGCACCATGGACATCATGGAAAAATTCTGCGGCAAGCGGCCGGTCGGCTGGCTCGGGCCCGGCCTGACGCAGACGCTGGACACGCCGGAGCATCTCGCCGCCGCCGGCGTGAAATATATCGGCGACTGGGTCTATGACGACGAGCCAACAGTCATTCGAACCGCCAAGGGCCCGCTGGTGACGCTGCCTTACACCATCGAGCTCAACGACATTCCGATGATGATCATCCAGCATCACGAGAGCGACTATCTGCTCAAACGCACCATCGATCAGTTCGACCGGCTCTATGCCGAGAGCACTTCCAGAGCGAAATTCGTGGCGCTGGCGATCCACCCTTACATCAGCGGCCAGCCACACCGGATCAAATATCTCGAAGCGATTTACGACTACGTGAACAAGCACGACGGCGTGCTGCACTGGAACGGCGAGCAGATTCTCGACTGGTACCAGCCGATCGCCGGCAAACAGATAAAGGCCGCGTCATGAACTTCCCCAAGCCTGCCGTCGGCATGCTGCCGAACGACCGTCTCGACTATTCCGCGATCCCGACGCGCAAACCGCTCAAGCTGCCGAACGGCGCGCGCATGGTAGTGTGGACCATCACCAATGTGGAGGAATGGGACCCGACGCAGACCATGCCGCGCACGGTGTTGACACCGCCGGCCGGCGGCTTGCCGATGCCCGACATTCCGAACTGGTGCTGGCACGAATATGGCAACCGCGTCGGCTTCTGGCGGCTGTTGCAGGTCTATGACGATTTCAAAGTTCCCGGCGTGATGAACATCAATGGCGTGGCGGTCGATGCCTTTCCCGACATCGTCAAGGCTTGCGCCGAGCGCAATTGGGAATTCATCGGCCACGGCTACACCCAGCGCAGCATGCAGAAGGTGGAGAACGAGCGCGCCGACATTCGCAAATGCATCGAGGTGCTGGAAAAGGCCACCGGCAAGCGCCCGCGCGGCTGGCTCGGCCCCGGCCTGACCGAGACCTGGGAGACGCCGGATATTCTCGCCGAGGAAGGCTACGACTATGTGGCCGACTGGGTGCTCGACGATCAGCCGGTCTGGATGAAGACACGGGCTAAGCCGATTCTCAACATTCCCTATACTCAGGAATGCAACGACGTCGCCATGATGCTGATCCAGCATCACAAGGCCTCGGAATTCTACGAGCGGGCGATGGATCAGTTCGAACAGATTTACAAGGACGCCAAGGGCTCGGCGCGGGTGATGGCGATTTCGGTGCATCCCTACATCATGGGCGCGCCGCACCGGGCAAAATATTTTAGGCAGATCTATGAGAAGATCCGCAAGAAGAAGGACGTGTTGTTCTGGACCGGCGCGCAGATCGCCGATTGGTACAAAAAGGCCGACCCGAAAGCGTGAGCGATGACGTTCCGGCTTGAAGAAGCAACGATCGGCGAATTGCACCTGGCGATCAAGGTCGGGCAAACAACCTGCGTTGCTATTGTCCAGCACTACATCGATCGCGTGCGCGCCTATAACGGCGTAGCAAGCCAGCTGGTCACACAAGACGGCGCCCCTATCCCGGAGGCTGCCGGCACCATGCGCGCGAAAGCGGCGCTGCGCTTCCCGACGCGAACCGTCAAAGCCGCCGACGTTCTGCCCGATCTCGACAACTATAAGGGGCCGCCGCTCGAATTCGGCCGCATGGAGACAACCGCTTCCGACGCAAGCGTGCAGCAGCAATTCGGCATGATCGTCGGCATTCCGAATGGCGGGCAGTTGAATGCGCTGGCGACGCTCAACATAAGGGGCGAGCGGTCCGTCACCTGCCGCGGCGACTTCGACCGCAAGGTTTCCGACGGTCCGCTGCCGCCCGGCGCGCCGGCGGTGTGCGAGATCTTGCGCCGGCTGCCGGACGCGCTGGAACGCGCGGCGGAGCTCGACGTGGCCTATGGACGCAATCCCGATCTTGAGAAGATGCCGATGTATGGCGTCGTGTTCTCGTTCAAGGATTCGTTCGACACCAAGGACATGCGCTCCACCGGCGCCGGCGATGCGCGCTACGATGTCGATTTCCCTGCCCGCGACCACGTGCTGGTCGAGCAGCTTCGCGAAAAGGGCGCGATCATCTTCGCCAAGGCGGTCAACACGGAATATAATGGCCGGCCGGACGCGCCCGCCGGCCGGCACGCCCCGCAAAAAGTTTTGCCATCGGTGCTGGGCTATCAGCGCAGCACCTGGGGCGGCAATCCGGCTAACCCGTACGACACCACGCGCGCGGCCTCGCTCGGCTCAAGTTCCGGCTCGGCCGTGTCGGTTAGCGCCAATCTGGTCATGTGCAGTCTGGGCGAGGAAACCCGCGCCTCCTGCCGCGGCCCATCGAATCACAATTCCGTGGCGCTGATCCTGCCGCACAAGTCGCTGCTTGGCTTCAACGGCGGCGCCATCGGCGCCGATATCTATGTCGATCGCAGCGGCATTCATGCCCGCAGCATCGGCGACGCGACCAAGGTGCTCGATGCCTTGAAGAGCCCAACTGAGGGCTATTACGACCCGCGCGATCCCTACACCACCGTGCCGCGCTCGTCCGTGTTGCCTACGTCTTACGCCAGTCACGCGGCGATGACCGGCGCGGACGGCTCGCTCAAGGGAACGCGCATCGGCGTCATCCGCGAGTCCATGGCGGTGCCGCCGGGCTCGATGACGGAAGTGCCGATCGTGACCGCAGCGGCCAAGGAGATCAAAACGATTCTAGGCCTCAAGCTCGGCGCAACGCTGGTTGAATCCTCGCATGCGCTTTGGCAGCGCGACCCCGATATCGAGCTCATGAAGACGGATTTCACGCGGGCGCTGGCGCGGCTGGCACCGGTTTTGATGCCCGACCTGTTTTTCCGTTTGAAGCCGGATGGGACTCCCGTCTTCAAGGAATTCGCGGCGGCGATCGTGCCGACCGAGTTCATGCCGAGGAAAGTCTTCGGCACCGGCACGATGAAACCGATCGATTACTTCGTCGCGCTGGTGGACGGACAAATCGCGCCGCCGGGCAATCTCGATGTCGGCACCGTGCAGCAGCAGGAAGTTGCGATGGCGTTCCGCTTTCACATCAACCAGTATTTGTCACGGCGCGCCGCCGACTGGAAGGCCAAGGGAATAACCGAAACGCTGACCGATTTTGCGGCGCTCAACGCGCGCTCGAAATTCTGGGGCGACGATCAGCGCGCCGGGTTTAAAAACTGGGAGGAAGTCGCCGACATGCGCAACCCGCATGGCCAGCGCCAGGGCATCAACGAACGCATCATGCTGCGCGAGCTGCTGCGCCGGGTCGACATGATGGTGCTGTATGAGAACCATCTGGATGCGCTGGTCCGCCTGCATACGCCGTTCCCGCCGGGCAAGATCGGCGGCGCCGGCCAGTACGATCTGCGCGCTAATCTGACGTGGGAATCGCTCAACGGTCCGAACGCGGGCCTGACCGAGGTGCTGATCCCGGCGGGCTTCGTGACGACCGCCTACGATCCCACGCTTGCACTGAGCGCGGACGGCAAGCGCTATGTGTCGAAGCCTTCCATCACGCCGACTAAGCTGGCCGCGCCGGGATTGCCGTTTTCCCTGGTTTTCCGCGCCGAGCCGGGCAAGGAAGACGTGCTTCTGAGGATTGCCTCGGCCTATGAAGCGGCGTCCAAGCGCCGCGTCCCGCCGCCGAATTTTGATCCCCTGAAGGTTTTGGGATAACGCCGCCGCGGGCCTTGGTTTCGCCTGAGCGGTGGACTATTCGTTACCCTATGAACCCAGCGGCAAAAATTTCCGACAAGCGCACAATCGCCGAATTGACGGCGAAAATGTATCTCGATGTCGGCGCCGTCCGCTTCATGCAGGACAAGCCGTTCATCTTCACGTCGGGCTGGGCGAGCCCGGTTTACAACGACTCGCGCTGGCTGATATCGTTTCCCGAGGTGCGCTCAAAGATGATGGATTTCGCCGTCACCACGATCGACCGCGACATCGGCCGCGACAAATTCGATACGGTGGCGGGCGGCGAGACCGCCGGTATTGCCTTCGCGGCCTGGGTGGCGGAGCGGCTCAATCTGCCGATGCAATATGTGCGCAAGAAAGCCAAGGGCTTCGGCCGCAATGCACAAATCGAAGGCCAGCTCATCCCCGGCCAGCGCGTGCTGGTGGTGGAAGACCTCGCCACCGACGGTCGCAGCAAGGTGAATTTCGTCAAGGCGATCCGCGACGCCGGTGGAAAATGCGAGCACTGCTTCGTGATTTTCTTCTACGACATCTATCCCGAGGGCAAGAAGATCATGGCCGATCTCGGCGTCACGCTGCACGCGCTCACCACCTGGTGGGATGTGCTCGCCGTCGCCAAGGCGAGCGGCAAGTTCGATGGCAAGATGCTGGGCGAAGTCGAGAAGTTCATGAACGATCCGGCCGGCTGGTCGAAAGCGCATGGCGGCGTGACCACGGCGGCAGAGTAAGCTTACGGATTTAACTTCCGCTTCAACCTTGTCACCGCCAGATCGAGCGCCGACAAAAACCGCGAAATGTCCTGACGGCTGAGCGGTGGCGGTCCGCGCGTGGTGGCGCCGGCCGAGCGAAAATCGGTCAGCAGATCGCGCGTCGCCATCGCCATGCCGATCGAATCGTCGGTGAACGGCTTGCCGGTCGGGCCGATCACGGTCGCGCCGTTGCGCACGCAACGGCCGGCCAGCGGAATGTCGGCGGTGATGACGATGTCGGCGGGCGTGGCGCGCTCGACGATCCAGTCATCCGCCACGTCGGGGCCTTCGGAAACGATCACGCGTTCGATCATGTCGCTGCGCGGCACCGCCATGAACGAATTGGCGACCACAAAAACCTTGAGACCGTAGCGCTCGGCCACCCGGTAGATTTCAGGCTTCACCGGACAGGCATCGGCATCGACGAAGATACGAATGGCTGTGGGCGCTTTCGGGTCTTCCATGCGCTAGGCCGCCGTGGTCCAATCGAAAGAAATCAGGGAGGCATCAATGGCCAAGGCAAAGAAGAAGACAAGCAGGAAAGTCCAGGCACGGCGCAAATCGAAAGTTAAAACGCACTCTAAAGCGCGTGCGAAGCAGAAATTCACCGTCAGCTATCACCGCGAGGAAGACTTCGACCAGGGCTTGCGTACTTATTCGGCCTATCGCGATCTTGGGCTGGCGCCCGCGACCGGCGGCATGGTGCAGGCGCATGTGATCCGCATGACCAAGCCGTTCAGCGCGGGCGAGGTCGCCATCCCGCATTATCACGACGTCGAATTTCAGATGGTCTATGTGCTCAAGGGCTGGTTCAAGAGCGAATTCGAGGGCCAGGGCGCCCACACTTTCCACGCCGGCGCATGCTGGATCCAGCCGCCGCGCATCAAGCATACCGTGCGCGGCTATTCCGACGATTGCGAATTGCTGGAAATCGTCCTGCCGGCCGAATTCAAGACGGTGACGCTGGCGAAGTAAAAAATGCGCCACAGCGAGTCTAATGCTTCCACTCCGGCGCCGGCACCGGAGTCCATGGCCGTTTGAGCTTGAGGTCTCCGGCAATCGCATTGGCCGCGATATAGCCGGCCGCGCCATTGACGCCGCCGCCATTGCCCGAGGACGAGCCGCACAGATAAAGCCCCTCCACCGGCGTGCGCGAGCCGGGCATCAGTGCGTGCGGCCGGTTGATGCCGAGCTGGTTGGGCACATAGGCGCCCACGCGCACCGCGCCCTGCCGCATATTGACGTTGAGCCGTTCGACATCGAGCGGCGTGAACAGATGGCTGCCCAGCACATTGCGGTCGTCGAGATTGGACGCATAGACGCGCCAATAGTCGAGAATGCGCTGCGTATAATCGGCGCGGCGCGCGTCCCAATTCTGCGGACCGCCGTCGACCGAGTAAGGCGCGAACGGCCACCAGAACGCCGAATGCTGACCGGGCGGCGCATAGGTCGGATCAAACACGCTGTTGCAGGCGCCATTGCCCATCAACACCTTGGGAAATTTCTTCGCCGCGCAATCGTCGAAGCAGCTTGCCACCTCGTCGATATTGTCCATGCCGAAGAAAATATTATAGGCGCGCGCGATGTCGGGCTCGAAGCTGGCGGCGCGGTAGACCGGCGCGTGTTTCAAGGCCAGATGCAAAGTCACCAGGCTGTGATTGCCCCAGTGCCAAGCCTTGGCCTTCTCGCGCACGGCTTCCGGGAACAGCTCGGCGCCGGCCATGTCCAGCGTCGCGGGAAAATCGATGGCGCTGGCGACGAATTTTTTGCCCTCGATCATTTTGCCGTCGGCGAACTTGACGCCCGTGGCGCGACCGCCTTTCACCACGATTTCCTTCACATCGGCGCCGGCGATGACCGCGCCGCCATTGGCTTCCACCACCCTTGTAAGCGCATTGACCAGCGAGACCGCGCCGCCGACCGGCAGCGTGAAGCTCGCGATATTGGCAAAAATCGCCGGGAACACGATGCCGGCGCCGGCCACGTTCTCAGTGGTGATGACGTGCATATAGGATGTGAACAGCGTGCGGATACGCTCGTCGACGAAATGCTTGCGCACCACGCTAAACAAATCATGTTGCGCGTGCGACAGCAGTTCCTTGGCCTTCGGCCCGCTCAGGCGGTCAACCAGCTGCTCGCGCGGCATCGGCGCGTTGTAGAGCAGCGATGCCAAGAGCGGCCGCATCTCGACGCAATAGGTATTCCAGAGTTCGCGGAAGGTCGCGGCGTCCTGCTTGGAAAAGCGCGCCAGCGAAGCACAGGTCTTGTCGAGGTCCTTGTAGACCATGACGCAGGTGCCGTCGCGAAACGCAGCGGCCTGCTGCACCGGCGGCTCGATATAGGAAAATCCGTAGCGGTAAAGCTCAAGGTCTTCGATCAGCGGGCAATGGCTCATGCCCATGTAGAAATTGGCGTGCAGATTGAGCCTGAAGCCGGGTAGCCGGTCGCTGTCGGTGCTACAGCCGCCGCCGATGCGCTCGTTTCGCTCGAGCACGGCTATTTTCATGCCGGCGCGCGCCAGATAGGCGGCGGTGGTCAATCCATTGTGACCGGCGCCGATGACAATCCCATCGTAGGTCGGCATGTCTCCCCCTTTGCCCGGCGCTTATGGACGCGTCTTGATGCGCGGAAAGCCTACTATGGCGGCGGCGAGCCAACAACGGAGTAAAAGTGCCGCGAGCGCGCGCCGCGCTCAACCGGGACGCCGGCAAGCGCAAGGCCGCGCTCGCCGACATTCACGCCAAGCTCGACGCATTGTCGAACCGCGAACGCCAGGTGCTGGAATGTCTGGTGGCGGGCGCTGCCAACAAGACCATCGCCTTCGATCTCGGCATCAGCCCGCGCACCGTCGAAATCTATCGCGCCAATCTGATGACCAAGATGGCGGCCAACAGCCTGTCCGACCTGGTGCGCATGGCGATGATGGCGGGGATTCTGGAAAATTCCAGCAAAGCCGGACGGTGACGCGCGGCTGGCGCGTGCGCTAGTTCTTGACGCCTAGCCCGCGCATGAAGCGCTCGCGAATCTGCACCGGGTCGCGGTCGGTGGCGCCAACGGCCGGCTTGTGATCGATGCGCGCCGCGATCAGGCTTGGGCCCCCGCCTTTGAGGGCTACGGCGACCAGGCGGTCGAAATCGTCTTCATCCGCCGCCCAGGCGCTATTGGCGAGCCCAGAACCGCGCGCGATGTTCACCAGGTCGGCGGTCGATGCGCTGGCGGTCGGCTGCGAACCGGTGATCTGGTAGATGCCGTTGTCCCACACAATAATCGTGAGATTCTTCGGCGCCCGCATGGCGACGGTCGCCAAACAGCCAAGCTGCATCAGCAGCGAGCCGTCGCCTTCGAGCGCGATCACATGCCGCCGCGGCTGCGCAATGGCGACGCCGAAGGCGATCGGTATCGTGAGCCCCATGCTGCCCAACATGTAGAAATTCTGCGGCCGCTGGCCGCTCGCCCATAAATCGAAATTGGCGTTGCCGATGCCGCCAATCACGGCTTCCTCGTGCTTGAGCTGGCCGACCATGCGCTTGGTCAAGTCGAAGCGGTTCATGACTTTTGCGTTATGGGCGCTGACGGCACCGGTTTTGGCTGGTGTCATGGCGCTCAAGCCTCGAACACTTTGCCGCCGGTGAGCAGCGGCGAGAGAATGAACGTCACCGGCGCCAGCGTTGCGACCGCCTGCTTGATCGAGCGGTCGATGATAAAGGCGAGTTCGTCCTGCCGTGTGATGGTGTGAGTTTCGACGCCGAGCGAATCGAGCACCGGCCGCATTGTCTTGCACACCATGGCTTGGCCTAGATTGAACTCCCCGAGCGTGCCGCGCTCGGACACGAAAATCAGCGCCGGGATCTGGCTCGGCACCACCAGCGAGGCGAGCGCATTCGGTATGGTGGCAAAGCCGCTGGTCTGCATCAGCACGGCGCCGCGCATGCCGCCCATCCAGGCGCCGGTGACAATGCCGATGGCTTCCTCTTCACGCGTGGCGGAGAAGGTGGTGAAGAACGCGTCGGCGTGGATGGCCTCGATCAGCGGCGTGAAGACGCGATCGGGCACGTAGACGACCAGCTTGACGTTGTTGCTTTTGAGGCCAGCCAGCACGGTCTCGTGCCACGCTGCTTCGGGTAAAGCCGCCGCTCGGGAGCGGGGTTCGGTCATGGATAAAAAGTCCACGGCAGGCAACGTTCGGATGTCATGGAATTCTTTCGCCGGGCGAAAGCCCGCGCCGACCGCGAAATCCTCGCATCCGGCGCCATTGCTCCAATGTTCGCAAAAGCTTACTCTATTGTCGATACCGGCGCTCATTAAAAAATAACACTGAAAATCGAAGGGGAGGACAATGACGAAATCGAAGGGAAGCCCGACGCCGTCGCGGCGTTATATTATCAAAGGCGCAGGTGCACTGGCGGCAGGCATCGCCGCCCCGGCGTTCCTGAGCATTCGCTCGGCCTATGCCGCCTATCCGGACCGTCCGGTCAAGTTCATCGTGGCCAATACGCCCGGCGGCCCGTCCGACATTGTCGGCCGTACCATCGCAGCCGCCCTTCAGCAATCGACCGGCAAGACCGTCGTCATCGAGAATATCGGCGGCGCCGGCAGCAATATCGGCATGGGTGTCGCCGCGCGCTCCGAACCGGATGGCTACACGATCCTGCTCGCAACCAATGCCTACTCGGTCAACGCAACGCTCTACAACAAAATACCCTATGACCCGCTGAAGGATTTCGTGGGCGTCTGTGAATTGGCAACTTCGCCCAATACGTTCGTGGTCCAGTCCGCGTTGCCGGCAAAGACTATCAAGGAATTCGTCGCGCTTGCGCGCGCCAATCCTGAGAAGTTCAACGTATCGGCCCCGCCGATCGGCACCACACCGCAGATTTCGGCCGAGATGCTGAAGCTCCGCGAACAACTGACCAAGCTCGAAACCGTGGTGTTCAAGGGCGGCGGCGACGCGTTGCAAGCGCTGCTCAGCAACACCGTGCAATTGAGTTCAGGGGCGCTGCCACCGGCGGCTGCCCACATCAAGGCCGGCACGCTGCGCTGTCTCGCGGTCACCGGCGAAACCCGCTGGCCGGACATGCCCGATGTTCCAACCATGGTGGAGGCCGGCTACAAGGACTTCGTGCTGGCGACTGACACCGTGCTGCTGGCGCCGGCCAAGGTTCCGCCCGAGGCCATCAAGTGGCTGGAGACGGAAACGCTCAAGGTGCTCGGCACGCCGGAAATGAAGGAGAAGCTCTTCAAGGCCGGCTTCCAGATACGGCCGAAGGGCGCCAAGGACGCCTGGGCGCGCGTGACCAAGGAAATCGACATGTTCAAGGGCATTATCGATCAAGCCGGCATGAAGAAGCTGTAACACCAAGGCTGGGAATGAATTGCGCCCGCCGTCGCCGATCATGACGGCGGGCGCGATTGCAAAGCGGCCGAGGTAGTCGACGATGCATATCAAAACGATCGAGCCGATCGCGGTCAGCCTGCCGATGCTCAAGCCCGTCATCATGGCGGGCGAGGAAATTCGCCGCGCCGACAATGTGCTGGTGCGCATCGAAACCGGCGACGGTCTGGTCGGCTGGGGCGAAGCCGCCTCCGCGCCGGTGATGACCGGCGAGACGCTCGAGAGCATCGTCTCCGCCATACATTATCTTGAGGCCACACTGCGTGGCCGCGAGCCGACCGACATCGCCGGCGCGCTCGCCGTCATGGACGCCCGCATGTATGGCAATCATGGCGCCAAGGCGGCCATCGAGATTGCCCTGCACGACATCACCGGCCGCGCGGCCGGCAAACCCGTTCATGCGCTGCTGGGCGAGAAGAAACGCAGCCGCATGGCGCTGCTCGGTGTGATTGCCGGCGGCGATTTCGACAGCGATCTGCGCGATACGGAAAAAAAGAAAACCGCCGGTGTCACCGCCTACAAGATCAAGGTCGGCATCGATAGCGCGGCGAAGGACGCCGCGCGCACCCGCGCGATTTGCAAACTTCTGGGCAACGACCTGCTGATTTCCGCCGACGCCAATCAGGGCTACACGACCGAACAGGCCATTGAGTATGTGCGCGCGGTGAAAGGCTCAGGGCTGGACTTCTTCGAGCAGCCGGTCATGGCGGACGATTTGGCCGGCATGGCGGCGGTCGCCGCGGCAAGCGATATCGCGATCGGGGCCGACGAAGGCATTCATTCGCTCGGCGACATCGAGCGCCACCATGAGCGCAAGGCCGCGCGCGGCGTCAGCCTGAAGGCGATCAAGCTCGGCGGCATCCGCGCGGTGGTCGAGGCCGGCCGGCTGTGCGAGCGCCTCGGCATGAGCGTCAATGTTTCATGCAAGACCGGCGAATCGAGCGTGGCCTGCGCGGCGGCGCTGCACGTCGCATCGGTCATTCCCAATATCTCCTGGGGTCTGACCCTGACGCATACCAGCCTCGCCGAGGATATCGCAGCGCAGCCGATCGCGACCAGTAGCGGCCACGTCGAAAGCCTCGACCGCCCGGGCCTCGGCATCGATGTCGACGAAGACCGCGTGCGCCGCCACCGCGTTCAAATCGCCACGCGCAACGTTGCGTAAGACGCCCGCAAGCGGCAACTCAGCCAAAGTGGGGACGGTATCCGCCCTGCGTCGCTTCGATGTGGCCCGCGAACGGCATCCCGACATGGCCCGGCAGCACGAGCGCACCGCTCGATGCGCAATAGTCCAAAATTTTCCGCCGGCTGACGCGCGCCTGGGCGGCATCCGAGTTCTTCGGAAAATTCCAATCCGGATAATAGATCTGCAGCATGTGGTGCCACACATCGCCAATAAAGACGCCGCGCTCGCCTTTGCTCTCCAACTTGAACACGACGTGCCCGGGCGAATGGCCCGGCGCCGAGTCGATCTCGATGAAATCATTGAGCCGGTGCGCCCCGCCGCTCACCAGGTCGGCCCGGCCATGTTCAAGGATAGGAATCACGCATTCGCGGAAGGTGCCGAGCTCCGCCGGTCCCTCCTTCGGATCGGCATCGACCTTGCTGAAATAGTCGACATCCGGTTTGGAGAAGACATAGCGCGCATTGGGGAATGTCGGCACCCACTTGCCGTCACGCAATTGCGTATTCCAGCCGACGTGATCGTGATGCAGGTGGGTGCACATCACCAGACTGATTTCCTCGGGCCGCGCACCGGCTGCGGCCAGCCGTTCCAGATAATTGATATTGAGCATGTTCCAGAATGGGCGGCCCGGCTTCACCTTGTTGTTGCCACAGCAGGAGTCGATGAGAATCTTCTGCCCGCCGATCTGCAACAGCCAGCTGTGAACGCTGAGCTTTATTTGTCCGGTATCGGCATCGTAGTGATGCGGCGCCAGCCAGTGCTTGTGCTCGGCCAGATGCGCATCGCCGAAGTCGGGAAAAATATCGCGCAGCATATAGTTTGGAAGATAGGTTTCCTCGACGCGCGTGATGGTCGCTTGGCCGACGGTGAACACGGACGCCCCCTGACTGGTCATTGGGATACGGCGCCAATCTCCGGCACACGAAGTCCAATAAAGCCGCACGCCAGGCCGGCCCCCCCCCACTAAGTGGTCCACCTGCAATGTTAGTCGCAAGGCCGATTGCTAATCCTCTTTGCCAGCCTGGTCTTTGAGTTGTTGGTTGGCAAGCGCGAGGTTTGCGACCAGGCGCCTGAGGAGTTCGTTTTCGCGTTCAAGCCCCCTCAGA
>SHVM01000060.1 GCA_009694265.1 Pseudolabrys sp. | reverse complement strand
GCTGTAACCGGGCCGCGCCTTGGAGAGTTCCGCATAGAGTGTCTCCTCGGCACGGCGGTCGGCGGCGGTGACGAAATTCGCCGGACCCTTGAGCGAGACTTGCAGTTTCTCCAGTTCGCCGAAATCGCGCTTGAGCGAACGCGCGGCCTTGCGCGCGGCGGCGATCATGACATTGAGCAAAGCGGAGTGGTGCATAAGCGTGGGGTCTGCCCGCGCGGGCGCTTGCCGTCAAGGCCGCAGCGCCACCACGGTCGACAGCCACTTGGCAGCGGCCTTCTGGGCGGTGTCGCGCACCTCCGGTTTTTGCTTACCGGCGAAAACGTCGAGCTCGGGATCGCCGGCGCCGCCGGCCTTGGCGACGATGTGCCACTTGATCGCTTCGGCCGCATCGGCGGGAAGCCCGCGTCCGGCCATCAGAATGCGCGCCAGCCGGTTCTGCGCGATCGCGCTGCCGCGGCGCGATGCGGTCAGGAACAGCCGGGCGGCCTCGGCTTCGTCCTTGGCAACGCCGTCGCCGTTGAACTGCGCGATGGCGAACTCGACCATGGCGTCGAGATTGCCGGCGACCGAGGCCTGGCCCATCAGGCGCATGGCCTCCTTCACGTCCTTCGGCACACTGCGGCCTTCCTTATACATGGTGGCGAGCGCGTATTGCGATTCCGGATTTCCGGCGACGGCGGCGTCGCGGAATAATTCGGCGGCGCGTTTGAAATCCTGCGGGAATTGTTTGCCCTGCAGATAGAGCAGGCCGAGATCGTAAGCGGCTGCCGGGTGGCCGAGCTTGGCGGCGCCGTCGAGCAGGCGTGCGCCTTCATCCGCATTCCGCGATCCGGCGCGGCCTTCGAAATGGAACATCGCCAGCGCGAACATGGCGTCGCGATCGCCAAGCGCAGCAGCCTGCTTGTACCATTGCGCGGCCTTGCTGTCGTCGCGGCCCACGCCAAAACCTTGCGCGTAGAGTTCGCCGAGCAAGGTCATGGCGCGCGGGTCCTTCTGCTGCGCGCGCTTGGCAGCCTCCGAGAACGCCGTCAGATAAAAACCGCGCTGAAACGCACCGAAGGCGACGTCAGCATTTGGATTTTCCGCGGCAGGCGGTATGGGCGGCGACGTTTTTTTCTGCTGCGCCAGCGCAGGCGGCGAAAAGATTTGCGCGGCGAGCGCCATGATGACAACCGTGCCTACAATCAGGCCGCGCCATGCGTTGCTCATGCCGCGGTCTCCGGCATGCGCAGCAGCCTCGCGGCCTCGGCAATCGTTGCCGCGATGCTGTGGGAATCGCGCCAGACCCAATCGCCCAATGAACCGCCAAGCGCGATGAAATCGGCGCCGGCCTTTACCAGCGGCGTTACTTCGTCGATGCCCGCGGCATAGCCGACGCAGGGCGCCTCAAACACTTCCGCCCACCAGGCGACGCGCTCCTCGACCGCTGCGAAGGAGGGGCGCTCGCCGCCATCGTCCGGCTCGCCGAACATCACATAATCGGCGCCCGCTTCGGCAGCAGCCATGGCGTCGTGGCGCGTCGCCAGTCCGCCGGCGCCCACGATTCGTTCGGGCTTGAGCCGCCCAATCGCCTCGGTGAATTCCACAATTCCGGTTGAATGAACGCCGTCGGCGCCGGCGCGTGCGACCAGATCGGTATGACGATCGAGCAGCAGCGCCACATTCTTGTCTTGCACGACCGGCGCAAGCGTCTTGGCGCGATTGATCAGCGTGCGCTCGTCGGCCTCGGCCAGACGTAGCAGCACGGCGGCGACGTCGCCGGCTTCAAGCGCCGCGGCCAGCGGCGCGGAAAAAGCTGTCGCGTCCTCGAGACGCGGCGTCACGAGATAGAGTCGCGGCTGCGGACGCGGCTCAACTTTGTTCGGTCGCGACGTCTTCGTATGGGAAGTCATGGCCCCCGCATGATAGCCCAATCGGGCGGAAAGTTGACATGCGGCCGCGCACATGGACGCAACCGTGCCGCCTCGCTAGCATTGCACTTAAAACCGCCGAACAACGGTCAATGTCAACGAGGATTTGAGGAAATGCTCAAACACGTGTCCCTGCGCCTGCCTTTGCTGCTGATTTGTCTTTGGGCGTTGCCGGCCGCCGCCGCCGATTATCCCACTCATACCATCAAGATGGTGGTGCCGTTCGCGCCCGGCGGCGGCACCGACGTACTCGGCCGCATCATCGCCCAGCGGCTGTCCGAGCAATGGGGCCAGCCGGTGGTGATTGAAAATCAGCCCGGCGCTTCCGGCGGCATCGGCACCAGAGCCGCCGCCAAAGCGGACGCGGACGGCTACACGCTGCTGATGGCCTCGACCGGCGCGCTGATGGCGGCCTCCGCTTCGCTTGCGCCGGAAGGGCATTTCGACGTCACAAAATTCTTCGCGCCGATCACCGCGGTAGCGGCGCCGCCTTATCTGCTGGTGATTCATCCGAACGTGCAGGCCAACACGACCGCCGACCTGATCAAGCTCGCGCGCGCCAAGCCGAAATCACTGTCGTTCGGATCGTCCGGCATTGGCACGGCCTCGCATCTCTCCGGCGCGCTGTTTGAGAAGGACGCCAAGGTCGAGCTGTTGAACGTCCCCTATAAGGGCACCGGCCCCGCGGTCACCGATCTTTTAGGCGGGCGCATCGACATGATGTTCTCGCCCTCGACCACCGTGCAGGCGCTGCTCGACGGTGGCAAGCTCAAGGCGCTTGCCACCACCGGCGCCAAGCGCTCGAAATTTTTCCCGAATGTCCCGACGGTCGCCGAAGGCGGGCTCGTCGGCTATGAGTCGGTCGGCTGGTTCGGACTTTTGGCACCGGCGCACACGCCGCCCGATATTGTCGCGAAGCTCAACAAGGCGGTGGTCGCGATCATGGCATTGCCCGACGTCAAGGACCACATGGCCAAGCTCGGCGCCGAGCCGGAGCCGCAGACGCCGGAGGAGTTCAGCCGCTACATCAATGCCGACGTGGCGAAATGGAGCGCACTGGTGAAAGAGCAGAACATTATTATTCCGGGCGCGGGGAAATAAGCGCGTCATTCCGGGGCGTGCGAAGCGCGAACCCGGAATCCAGGGCCGCGTGCAGAATGTATCTGGATTCCGGGTTCCGGCCTTCGGCCGGCCCCGGAATGACATCACCCCGGCATCGGGATCGGCCCCATGTCCTTCGGCACCTTGTAGCCCTTCTGCACCGCCGGACGCGCGGCGATGGTTTCGTACCAGCGTTTCACGTTGGGGAATTGCTTGAGGTCGATGGTCTGCCATTCGAAGCGCGAGATCCACGGCCAGATCGCGATGTCGGCGATGGAATAGTCGCCGGCGACGAAGTCGCGGCCCTCAAGCTGCGTGTTGAGCACCTTGTAAAGACGGTTGGCTTCCTTCAGATAGCGTTCCTCGGCATAGGGCGCCTTGCCGGGATTATATTTCACGAAGTGGTGCACCTGGCCGAGCATCGGGCCGGGGCCGCCCATCTGCCACATCAACCACTCGATCACCTTGTAGCGGCCTTCGCCGGATTTCGGCAGCAGCTTGCCGGTTTTGTCGGCGAGGTAAATGAGGATGGCGCCCGACTCCATCAGCGACATGTTGTTGTCGCGGTCGACGATCGCTGGGATGCGGTTGTTCGGCGCGACCTTGAGGAAGGCCGGCGCGAACTGCTCGTCCTTGGAAATATCGATGGCGTGCACGGTGTAGGGCAGGCCTATTTCCTCCAGCATGATGGAAGCCTTGCGGCCGTTCGGCGTCGTCCAGGTATAGAGATCGATCACGGTTGTTATCCTTGCATGGCAATGGAACTGTGGAACATCGGGGTGGGGAGGGCGTTATCGCTAGAGTTCCATTAGCAGGAGGCGACCATGAAGCTCAATGTCCTTGTTATCGCGCTGGCCGCGACGGCGTTCGGCTCGCTCGCCGCAAACGCGCAAACGGTCATTATTGAAGAACGCCGGGCTCCTCCGGCGATCGTGATCGAACAGCCCCCGCCGTCCTCGTCCGTGACGATCGAGGAGCGCGGCGGCTTCCTCGGCACCGAAAAGAAAACCACCACCGAGACCACCGGCACGGGCCTGACCGGCGAATGCTCGACCCGCACCGTGCATAAGGAAGATCTGCTCGGCGAGAAGACCGTCAGCCGGACCGACTGTCCGTAATGTTGCGTAAAATGTAAGTGACTGCTTAGAAGGCCGCCTTTGTTGGGGCGGCCTTTTTCGCGTCACGCCGCCTTCTTTTCCAGATCGGCCTTCCATTGGCCCATCGCGGCCAAGCCGTTCATTTTCGCGCGATGGGAAAACGCGCGCTGGGCGGCGGCGACGTTCTCCGCCTTGCCCTTCCAGGTTGTCTGCGGTGCGTGTTGCAGGGCGCGGCCATAGGAGAAGGTGAGCTGCCACGGCAGGTTGCCTTTTCTGTTCATTGCGTCGAGATGGGCGGTGGCCTCCTCGTCGCTCTGCCCGCCGGATAGGAAGGCGATGCCGGCGACCGCCGCCGGTACGCAGCACTTCAGAAGATTCACGGTACGCGCGGCGACATCGTCGACTGACGCCTTTTTGCCGCTCTTCTTGCCAGGCACGATCATGTTGGGTTTCAGCACAATGCCTTCAAGCGCGACCTTGGCGTAGTACATCTCCTGGAATGTCTCCTTGAGCACGAACTCGGTGACCTCCTGGCAGCGATCGATGTCGTGGTCGCCGTCCATCAGCACTTCCGGTTCGACGATCGGTACGATCTGCGCCTGCTGGCAGAGCGCGGCGTAGCGCGCCAGCGCATGCGCATTGGCGCGGATGCAATTGTAGCTCGGGATGCCCTTGCCGATATCGATCACCGCTCGCCATTTCGCGAAGCGCGCGCCCTGCTCGTAATATTTCGGCAGCCGGTCGGCGAGCTTGTCGAGCCCGATAGTGACGACTTCGCCCGGGCAGTGCGGCAGCGGCTTGACGCCTTCGTCGACCTTGATGCCGGGGAGTGCGCCGGTCTTTTTAATGATCTCGACCAGCGGCGTGCCGTCCTTGGCTTTTTGCCAGATCGTCTCGTCATAGAGGATGACGCCGGAAATATTGCTCTTCATCGCCTCGGTCGTCCGGAACAGCATCTCGCGATAGTCGCGGCGGGCGTCCTCGGTCGATTCCACACCGATGGCGTCGAAGCGCTTTTTGATGGTGCCGCCGGATTCATCCGCGGCCAGAATGCCTTTGCCGGGCGCGACCATGGCCAGCGCGACCTTGTTCAATTCAGCGAGATTCATCTTGTCGCTCCCAGTTCCGCATTGCCGCTATTTTAGCCTCAATACCTCGACCCCCGGCAAGGGCTTGCCCTCCAGCCATTCCAGGAAAGCACCGCCGGCTGTGGATACATAAGTGAAGCGATCGGTAACGCCGGCGACATTGAGCGCTGCCACGGTATCGCCGCCGCCCGCGACCGAGATAAGCTTGCCGGCGGCGGTGAGTTCCGCCGCGGCCTCGGCCACCGCGACCGTGCCGTTGTCGAACGGTTCCAGCTCGAAAGCGCCGAACGGGCCGTTCCACATCAGCGTCCTGGCGCGCGCCAGCACCGAAATGACCTGCTCCACGCTGCGCGGGCCGATATCCAGAATCATGTCGGCGGCGCCGACCGCATCGACATCGACCACGCGCGAAGGTGCTTGAGCCTCGAATTTTTCCGCAACGATGGCATCGACCGGCAGCACGATCTCGCGCTTGGCAGCCTTGGCCTGGTCCATGATCCTTTGCGCGGTATCGACGAGATCCCGCTCAACCAGGGATCTCCCAACAGGCTTGTTGAGCGCCAGCAAAAATGTGTTGGCCATGGCGCCGCCGATGATCAGCACATCGACGCGCTCCAGCAGATTGCCGAGCAAATCGAGCTTGGTGGAAATCTTGGCGCCGCCGACAATGGCCACGAGCGGGCGCGCCGGCTTGTCGAGCACCTTCTCGAACGCCTCCAGTTCGGCTTGCAAGGTGCGCCCGGCGAAAGCCGGCAGCGGGTGGCTTAAGCCTTCGGTCGAGGCATGCGCCCGGTGCGACACCGAGAACGCGTCGTTGACGAAGATGTCGCCGAGCCTGGCGAGTGAAGCGACGAAAGCCGGATCGTTCTTTTCCTCGCCGGCGTGAAAGCGCGTGTTCTCCAGGCAGACAATGTCGCCGGGGTGCATGCTAGCGACCGCGCGCTCGGCGGCTTCGCCGATGCAGTCGTCGACGAATTTCACCGGCCGCTTGATGATATGGGCAACTTCGGCGGCCACCGGCTTGAGCGAGTCCTTCGGGTTGGGTCCCTTCGGCCGGCCGAAATGCGAGAGCAGGATCACCTTGGCGCCCTTGTCGGCGAGTTCGGTGATCGAGCCCGCCATGCGCTCGATGCGTGTTGCGTCACTGACGACGCCATTCTCCACCGGCACGTTGAGATCCACGCGCACCAGCACGCGTTTGCCCTTCACGTCGGCATGATCGAGGGTGCGGAACGTGTTGCTCATCGAAGGTTAGAACCCGTCGCGCTCATCCTTCGAGACGCCTCGCTACGCCCGGCTCCTCAGGATGAGGCCCGGACTAAATCAACTTGCCCATCGCGACGGCGGTATCCGCCATGCGGTTGGAGAAGCCCCATTCGTTGTCATACCACGACATGACGCGCACCAGCGTGCCGTCCATCACCTTGGTCTGATCCATGTGGAAGATCGACGAGTGCGGATCGTGGTTGAAATCGATGGAGACATTGGGCGCATCGGTATAGCCGAGGATGCCCTTGAGCTGCTGCTCGGCGGCGCGCTTGATCGCGGCGTTGATCTCGTCCTTGCCGGTCGCGCGCTTAGCGACGAATTTAAAATCGATCATCGACACGTTCGGCACCGGCACCCTTATGGCGACTCCATCCAATTTGCCATTGAGTTCGGGCAGCACCAGGCCTACGGCCTTGGCGGCGCCGGTCGAGGTCGGGATCATCGAGAGCGCCGCGGCGCGGCCGCGATAGAGATCCTTGTGCATGGTGTCGAGCGTCGGCTGATCGCCGGTATAGGCGTGGATGGTCGTCATAAAGCCATGCTGGATGCCGACCGCGTCATTGAGCACCTTGGCGACCGGCGCCAGGCAATTGGTCGTGCAGGACGCGTTGGAGACGATCTTGTGATCCTTGGTGAGCTTGTCGTGGTTGACGCCGTAAACCACGGTGAGATCGGCGCCGTCGGCCGGCGCCGAGACCAGCACGCGTTTGGCGCCGGCGGTCAGATGCAGCGACGCCTTGTCCTTGGCGGTGAAGATGCCGGTGCATTCCAGAGCGATGTCGACGCCGAGGTCTTTCCACGGCAGCGTCGCCGGATCCTTGATGGCGGTGACTTTGATCGCGCCATTGCCGATACTGATGGTGTCGCCTTTGACGGTGACCGTGCCGGGGAAGCGGCCATGCACGCTGTCGAAGCGCAGCAGATGGGCGTTGGTCTCGACCGGGCCGAGGTCGTTGATGCCGACCACTTCGATGTCGGCGCGGCCCGACTCGGCGATGGCGCGCAAAACATTGCGGCCGATGCGGCCGAATCCGTTGATAGCAACGCGGATTGTCATTGAAGTCGCTCCCGGTCGTTCGGCTTGTCATGGCCGGCGCAGGCAATGACACAGTATATAGTTACTTCTTACCCAGTTTGCTCATCGCCGCTTCGGTTACCTTCTCCGCGGTAATGCCGAAATTCTTGTAGAGTTCTTTGAACGGCGCGCTGGCGCCGAACGAATCCATGCCGACGAAAATGCCGTCACTGCCGATGATGGCGTCCCAGCCCTGGCGCACGGCCGCTTCCACGCCGATCTTCACAGCTGCGGAGCCGATCACCGTGCGGCGCGCGGCTTCCGGCGCTTCCAGCAGCAGCTCGAAGCAGGGGATCGAGACCACCCGCGCGGAAACGCCTTTAGCCGCGAGCAGCTTCTTGGCATCGACCGCGATCGAGACTTCCGAGCCGGTCGCGAAGATCGAAATATCTGCTTTGCCGTCGGCGGTTGCGATCTCGTAGGCGCCGGCGGCGCAGCGATTGTTGTCGAGGAAGTCTTTCGAAAGCTGCGGCAGGTTCTGCCGCGTGAGCGCCAGCACGCTCGGGCGGTCTTTCGCTTCCAGCGCAAGCTGCCAGCATTCGACCGTCTCGACCGCGTCGCAGGGGCGGAACACCATGAGATTGGGAATCGCGCGCAAAGCGGCGAGATGTTCGACCGGCTGATGCGTCGGCCCGTCTTCGCCGAGCCCGATCGAGTCATGCGTCATGATGTGAATGACGCGCTCGCCCATCAGCGCGGCGAGCCGGATTGACGGCCGGCAATAATCCGAGAACACCAGGAACGTGCCGGAATAGGGGATGATGCCGCCATGCAGCGTCATGCCGTTCATGGCGGCGGCCATGGCGTGCTCGCGCACGCCGTAATGAATAAAGCGGCCGGAGAAATCGGCGGACGACATCGCCTTCATCGACTTGGTGCGCGTATTGTTGGAGCCGGTCAAATCCGCCGAGCCGCCGATCATTTCCGGCAGCGTCGGGATCAGGCTCTCAAGCGCGAATTCGCAAGCGGTGCGGGTGGCGATTTCTTTTGGGCTGGCGGCGAGACTTTCCTTCACCGCGCGCACCGCGCCAGCCAGCGCCTTCGCCGGCAAATCGCCTTTCATGCGGCGCTCGAACTCGGCGCGTTGCGCCGCATCGAGCGCGGCGAGCCGCTTGTCCCAGGCAGAGTGCGCTGGCTTGGAGCGCTGCCCGGCCGCGCGCCATCCGGCGAGGATGTCGGCGGGGATTTCAAACGGAGCTGATGTCCAACCCAGGGCCTTGCGGGCGCCGGCGATCTCTTCGGCGCCGAGCGGCGAGCCGTGCGACGACGACTTGCCGGCCTTGGTCGGCGCGCCGAAACCGATGGTGGTCTTGCAGGCGATCAGTACCGGCCGGTCGGCGCTTTGCGCTTTCTCCAGCGCCGCCGCAATCGCGACGGGATCGTGACCGTCGACGCGGCTGGCAATCCAGCCGGCGGCCTCAAAACGCTTCACTTGGTCGACGCTGTCGGCGAGCGACAATGCGCCATCGATCGAGATACCGTTGTCGTCGAACAGCACGATCAGCTTGGACAATTTTAAGTGGCCGGCGAGCGCTATGGATTCCTGGCTGATGCCTTCCATCAAGTCGCCATCGGAGGTGAGTACATAGGTTTTGTGATCGACCACCCCGTTGCCGAACACGGCGGCCATGTGCCGTTCGGCCATCGCCATGCCGACCGCGTTGGCAAGGCCTTGTCCGAGCGGGCCGGTGGTGGTCTCGATGCCGGGCGTGATGAAATTTTCCGGATGCCCCGGCGTCTTCGAGCCGAGCTGGCGGAAGCGTTTGATCTCGTCGATGGTCACCGACGCATAGCCGGTAAGATAGAGCAGGGCGTAGATCAGCATCGAGCCGTGGCCGGCGGAGAGCACGAAGCGGTCGCGATCGGCCCAAGCCGGATCGGCGGGATCGAATTTCAGGAATTTCGTGAACAGGACGGTGGCGACATCGGCGGCGCCCATGGGCAGGCCGGGATGGCCGGATTTTGCCTGCTCGACCGCGTCCATTGCCAGCGCGCGAATGGCGTTGGCCATGCTCGCGGATGCGACGGCGGGAGCGGCGGCCGGCTGCGCGTGACCCGCTGCGGGCGCCACGGCTGCCGTCGACGAGGCTTTTGCACTCATGAAAAAGGCCTTTTGTTTGGGCTGGATAGCATGTGAGTCCCTTGAGTCAATGTGACGAACCGGCTGCCGGGCAGCCATGTACAGGGGGCTGAAAACATCGGGGTAAACCCTGCGCCAAGCGTTGACGAGAGGATCGCGCGCCACGTAAGGTTCTTCGCCTAAACATTTGCCGCCGCAAGAGTTTTTGGGTGCGGATGATGGCGGTGCAAGTCTTCCAATGATTGAGCAAAGTGCGATCGACACCGCGGTCAAACGTCTGGCGCTTGCGCTCGACGCGCTCGATGCCGCCGTCGAGCGGCGGCGTGAGGGCGACCGCGGCGAGGACCAGCTCATTGCCCAGGTGCAGGCGCTCGGGCTCGACCGCACGCGGCTCGCCTCCAGCCTCGACGGCGAGACCGCGCGCTCGCGCAAGCTGGAAGCGACCAACCGCGAAATCGCTCAGCGGCTGGACACGGCCATCGCCAGCATCCAGTCGGTGCTGGACGCCAACGAGTAATCTTATGGCCACGGTCAACACCACCATTGCCGGCCGCCAGTTCCGTCTCGCCTGCGAGGATGGGCAGGAGGAGCATTTGCTGGTGCTCGCCAAGGATATCGACGGTCGCATCGCGAGCTTGCGCACCAAGTTCGGCGAGATCGGCGACACCCGTCTCACCGTGATGGCGGCCTTGATGGTGTCGGACGAACTGGCGGAAGCCGCCCGCAAGATCCGCCGCATGGAAGAGGAACTCACCGCGCATCAGGACGCCCGCGTGGTTGCCTCCGACCGCGCCAAGGCGGCCTCCGAGGCGGTGGTCGGCGCCTTCAATTCGGCGGCCGAGCGCATCGAAGGCATCACCAAAAAGCTCAATGCGAGCCTCGGGAATGGCGTGGCGATTGGGTGATTTCTTTCTTCCCTCGCCCCTTGCGGGAGAGGTGAAGAACAGCGCCATGGCGCTTTTCCCCCCGACTCACTACATTGCCCAGGCGGGGCTACGCGGTGCGACAGAGACACATTCCCCGGGGCCTTACGATCCTATCGGGAGCTGTCCCTGGCCGGGCTCGTGGGCTCGGTCATATGGCGCCCACCTACAAATGTAGGTTCCCGGGATCACGCTCTGACGGCCATCGTGGCTCCGCACTTTAATTCGATGCCTGACATCACGGAAACTCAAACCCAGAAAGCCGCACTCCGCGCTTCCGCCCTGGCGAGGCGCGATGCGTTGCCGGCGGCTGAGCGCGCAGCGGCGGCCGAGACGATCGCAGCCCGCGCGTTCCCGCTGACGATCGTGCCCGGCACGATCGTGTCGGGATACTCAGCCATGAAAACCGAGATCAATCCGATCCCGCTGCTGCGCAAGCTTAGCCAGGCCGGCGCCAGCCTCGCGCTCCCGGCCATCGCCTCGCGCGGCAAGCCGCTGATCATGCGCGCATGGTCGTTCGGCGCGCCGCTTAAGGCCGGCCAATGGGGCATCCGCGAACCGGTACCGGATGCGGCCGAAGTCTTTCCCGATATTCTGATTGTGCCGCTGGCTTGCTTTGATCGCACCGGCCACCGCATCGGCTATGGCGCCGGTTATTACGACATGACCATCCGTGGCTTGCGCAACAGGAAGAAGGTCGTCGCCATCGGCGTGGCCTTCGCCGCACAGGAAATTGCCAAAGTTCCCGCCACGACCCGCGACGAGCGCCTCGATCTCGTGCTAACGGAGCGCGAGATTATTGATTTCCGCGGGTTATAAATGCGTATCCTCTTCATCGGCGACGTGGTCGGCCGCTCCGGGCGCACAATCGTCAACGAACGCCTGCCGGACCTGATTTCCGGCTGGAAGCTCGACCTCGTCGTGATCAATGGCGAAAACGCCGCCGGCGGTTTCGGCATCACCGAAGTCATCTACAACGAATTGATCGATGCCGGCGCCGATGCCATCACGCTCGGCAATCACGCCTGGGATCAGCGCGAGGCTCTGGTGTTCATCGAGCGCGCGCCGCGGCTGATCCGCCCCGTGAACTATCCCAAGGGCACGCCCGGGCGCGGCGCGGCGCTGGTCGAGACCAAGAATGGCAAGCACGCGCTGGTGATCAACGCCTTGGGCCGCATCTTCATGGATCCGCTCGACGATCCGTTCGCCGCGGTCGAGCGCGAAATTGCCGCCTGTCCGCTCACATCGGGCGCCGACGCCATCGTTGTCGACATACATTGCGAGGCCACCAGCGAGAAGCAGAGCATGGGCTTTTTTTGCGATGGCCGCGTGAGCCTCGTCGTCGGCACCCATACCCATGCGCCGACCGCCGACCACCGCATCATGCCGGGGCGCACCGCCTTCGTGTCGGATGTCGGCATGACCGGCGATTTTGAATCCTGCATCGGCATGAACAAGGACGAGCCGCTCAACCGTTTCCTGCGCAAGCTGCCGGGCGCGAAATTCGAAGCCGCCGGGGGACCTGCCACGCTGTGCGCGCTCGCGGTCGAGACCGACGATGCCAGCGGGCTTGCCACACGCGTCGGCGCGGTGCGGCTCGGCGGTATTCTGGAACAAGCGCAGCCGAGTTTTTGGGACTGACTCTTTATCCTCCCCCGCGAAGCGCGGGGAGGGTCGGTTCGTATTGCGATAGCAATGCGAACAGGGATGGGGGCTCTTCAAAATATTCAAACGAGTATCGTCCCCCACCCATAGTCGATGCTTCGCATCGGCGTCCTTATTTGAAAGTACGGCGGCCGAAGGCCGCCTATGCCCTCCCCGCACTCGCAAGTGCTCGCGGGGGAGGGGAAAGAAGTTGACCGCGACTCGCCGCGGTGATTCGGTAGGCCAAGGTGATTCGCCGGCTTGTGCTGAGTACGGCAGACGCGACCTCGGCAGCACGGCGGGCATGAATTTACACGTCAATCGCAATCTCGCGCTCGAGACCCTGCCTGACGCGTTGCGTCAATCCTTGACGCTGGCGGCGGAACGCGACCCGCGCGCCGAACTTGCCGCTCAATTCATCCCGGCCGGCTCGCGTGTGCTCGATCTGAGCTTCGGCACGACGCTGGAGCGCTCGCTTCCGAACGGTTGCGGCTATCGGCGATGTGACGTCGATACGGAATTTCCGACCAAGGCCGCGGCGAAATCCGACATTATTGTTATGCTCGGCACGCTCGAGCAGATCGCCGACGTCGAAAGCCTCTTCACCCATCTGCGCTTCTGCAAGCAGGACGTGGTGTTAAGCTATTGCGCGACCGATCGCTGCGGCGCAAGCGAGCGCGCCGCGCTCGGCTTCGCCAATCATTTGAGCTTCTACGATCTTGCGCTGCTGTTCGACCGCTACGGCTTTCGCATCGAATGTACCGCCCCGATCGACGACACGCAGACACTGATGCGACTCACGCCGACCGATCGGCTGATGCCGGTCGCGCCTTGCAGCGTCGCGGTGGTGTCGGGCAATGACGACGGCCATTTCGGCGACCGGCTCGGCTACCACATGATCAATGCGCTGCTGCCGGGCGAAGCGGATGTGCATCATCTGACCTTCCGCACGCTCAACGAGGCGCGCGCTAAATACGATCTGGTCGTGCTCGGCATCGGCAACAGTATGTTTCAGCCGCTGCTCGGTGACGACGTGCTCGACGTCGTTTCCCGCGGCAAGGCGGCGATCGGCATATTCGGCACGCAGTACCGCGAGTTGATCCCGCGGACGGCGCTCGACCGGCTGATCGACCGGCTCGACACCTGGTACGCGCGTACCGAGGACGATGTGCTGATGTATGGGCGCGGGCGCAAAAACGTCGTCCATCTCGGCGACTGGCTGATCGACCAGTTTCCGATGAACGGGCCTTGCGACGATGAACCGCTTGAGGTCAGCGACGATGTCCGGGCAAACGACGCGCTCGACCGCACCATCCAAACCATCCAGCGTCACAAACAGGTCTATTCGGCCGGGCTGCATCCGCTGCTGTGCGCGCTCACCTCGGCCGAGCTGGCGGCCTATGCCGAGCAGCCCTCGGCGCAGATGCCGGACATCGTCTCCGGAAAATTCCGCAGCATGCTGATCGATATTTTTGGCCGCACCTATCCGGAAAAACAGTTCTTCATGGTCGATCGCGACGCGGTCACCCGTTACAAGGCGCGCGTGCACCGCAATGTGGCCAAGGTCGGCGAGCGGATCGACGCCATCCTGCGCAATGTCGCGGTGGCGGCGGGCTGACCGAGTGGAGTTTATTTTCTAAGCGTTTCAGCCTATATAGCCGCCGGCAGCAATTTCTATCGGTGTGTGTGGTCATGGCCGGTCATTCCCAATTCAAGAACATCATGCACCGCAAGGGGCGCCAGGATAAGGTGCGCTCCAAGCTGTTCGGCAAGCTGGCGCGCGAAATCACGGTGGCGGCCAAGATTGGGATGCCTGACCCGGCGTTCAATCCGCGCCTGCGCGCCGCTATCCTGGCGGCGCGCGCCGAAAACATGCCGAAGGACAATATCGAGCGCGCCATCAAGAAGGCGTCCGGCAATGACGCGGAAAGCTATGACGAAATCCGCTACGAGGGTTATGGGCCGGGCGGCGTCGCGGTGATCGTCGAGGCGCTCACCGACAATCACAACCGGACCGCTGGCGAAGTGCGCGCGACCTTCACCAAAAACGGTGGTAACCTGGCCACGACCGGCGCGGTGTCGTTCATGTTCAATCATGTCGGCGTGGTCGAATATGACGCCAAGGCTGCAACCGCCGACGCCATGCTGGACGCCGCCATCGAGGCGGGCGCCGATGACGTGACCTCGAGTGACGACGGCCATCAGATATTCACCACGCCGGAGACGCTGCGCGAGGTGGCGAAGGCGCTGGAAGCGAAATTTGGTGAAGCGCGCAAATCCGCGCTGCTGTGGAAGCCGCAGAACACGGTGGCGCTCGACGACGAGGCCGGCGAGAAGATGCTGAAATTGATCGAACTGCTCGACGACAATGAAGACGTGCAGAACGTCTACGCCAATTTCGAAGTGTCGGATGCGCTGGTGCAGAAGCTGAGTGCTTAATTCTCAGCCGTATTCCAGAATATAAAGCCCCGCATTATAGTCGGTGGCGTAGATCAAACCGCCTGCATCCACGAACACATCGGCCGACTGGATCACGCGCGCCCGGTTGGGCCTTGTGTCGGCAAGCGCCGCTGGCTGCGGCGGCACCAGGCAGCCTACTTCTTTCGGCGCAAACTGATTGGAAATGTCGAACACACGAATACCGGCGTTCTGATAGGTGGCGAAGATCAAACTCGAACTCACGAAGCTGCCCGGCCTATTCTCGTGGATATTGTGCGGACCGAAATGGCCGCCCTTGGATTTGTAACCGGCTTCCGCCGGTGTCGGGCAAGTCGCAATGCTCACCGAGTTTTTCGGCACGCGGTTGTCGAACAGCCAGATGAGCTTGAGGCCGTCCTCCTGATGGTCGAGCACGGCTTCGTCAAGCACCACCAGCAGATCGCGGTCCGGCAGCGGCAGGCAATTATGCGTACCGCCGCCAAACGGCGGCGACCAGTTCTTGTGTACGATCAATTTTGGTTTTGAGCGGTCGGCGACATCGAGCACTACCATGCCGGCGTCGCGCCAGGCGGCGTAAGCCGTGTCGCCGTGGATAATGGGATGGTGCAGTCCGTAACGGCGCGCGGCTGGCCATGACGGCGTCTCGCCGGCGGAAAGATTCATGCCCGGGATCCACCAGCGGCCCACTTCGCGCGGTTTCGCTGGGTCGCTCATGTCGATCGTCATGAAGATGTAGTCGGTGAAGCCGTCGAGCAGCACCGATGCATAGGCGAAGTTGCCGCCGGTGTACCAGACGCGGTGAATGCCGCCGCCGTCCACGCCCATGAAACCGATGCGGCGTGGCGCTTGCCGCGCGGAAATGTCGTAGATCGCAAGTCCCGCGCTCCAGTCGCGTGCGCGTTTGGATTCAGCGGTGCCGACGGTCTTGCCGAGCGCGCCGCTGTAATAAGCCCGCTCGTCGGCGAATTCGGCGGCCGCGAACATGTCCTTGGCGTTGATCACCAACAGCAGGTCATCGTGGGTCTGAAGGTGGATGTTCCAGGTATTGGCGGGCGCCGCGATGTATTCGACTGCGCGCGGATTTTTCGCGTCGCGCACGTCGATGACGGAAAAGCCCTTCGAGAACATATGCCCGACATAGGCAAAGCCGGCATGCACCATCACCTGCACGCCGTCGGGCCGGCCGCCCTGGTCGGTGTGGCCGATAATGCGCATGTTGCGCGCATAATCCGGTTTGGGCAGGTCGCTCATTTGTAGGCGTCGAGGAAATTGGGCACCGCGATCCAGTCCAGCATGGCGCCGTCGTTTTGCAGCAGCGCGTGCATGCGGCGGTCTTCCTCGGTCTTGAGATTGACGCCGAGATGGGTGCCGAGCTTGCGGCCGTGCATCACAATATTATTGCCGATCGGCTGGCGCTCGGCATTGTAGGCTTTCAGCCCGGCATCGACATCATCGTTATGGTCGCGCAACGCGCGTGCCAGTGCCTGCGCGTCGCCACCGGCCTTGGCCATGCCGAAGCCCATATGCGGGCGCGCGTTGGCGGCGGCATCGCCGACCATGGCGACGCGGCCGAACACGATTTGCGGCGCGGTGAAGTCGTAGATCGGCGTGATGAAGGGCTGCTTGATCTTCATCACCGAATCGAGCAGCGCTGGCGGCATGATGTCGCGCGCATCCTTGTGCATCTGCGCAATTAGGTCCTTGCGGATCAGCGGCGGCGGCACCGAATGTTCGTGCTGCACGCCATTCTCGTCCACGCACATCTCGCGCATCTGGCCAGCGTCGGCGACCCGGTACCAGATGAAATTGAAGCGGCGCTTACCGGGCGTCAGATTATTGTTGAAGCCGGAAATGGGATAGGTGATCACCTGCTGCCGTTTTGGCAGATAGAAAGTGAACAGCGGATAGATGCTGCGCAAGGTTTCCGGCGCCAAGTCGGATTCGTTCGGCGCGCCACGCCAGATATAGTAGCCGGCATAGACCGGCTGCACTTCGGGCGCCATTTGCGCGCGCACGCTGGAGCGGATGCCATCGCCGCCGACGAGGATGTCGGCCCGCTCGACGCCTCCATCGGCGAACTGCACGCGCACGCCGTTCTCGTCCTGCTCGACGCGCTCGAAGGCGCGGCCGAGATGATAGTGAGCCGGGTCGATGGTACCGCGCAGAATTTGTTGTAGCCGGTCCCACGATGTGAGGATTTGCCGCAACGGCCGCTCGTCGGTGATGCGGCCGTCGCGGTCGAGAGCGACACGCTTGGGGACTTCGATGCCGAGGTCCTTGGTGCCGGCGCC
>SHVM01000059.1 GCA_009694265.1 Pseudolabrys sp. | reverse complement strand
CTCGGCCGCTGCCGTAGACTGGCAAAAGATTTCGAAGCGACCATCGCCAGCGCCGTTGCTTGGGCGCTCGTCGCTCACATCCGCATCCTCACGCGCCGGATCGCAAGAGCTTGAGATCAAAGGAAATAATTTTGAGTCAGACTCTTAGATGGGTGCGCGGCTGCCAACGGCAACGGGGTAGGCCGCCATAAGAAGCGCAATTGCGCCCGCCGTCTTTTGTGTAACCCTTTGGCGAACAAGAAAAAAGGCCCCGAGCCGAAGCTCGAGGCCTTATCACCAGACGGCTATTCGGGGGGTAAGGGGGGCCGCCCGGCTTAAAGTCACGGGGCATTAACGCCGGCACCTGTCTTTGGTTCCGGGCCGGCCTCTCAGGTTTCGGGTTTATCCACAGGGGGGCTGCGGGTGCCGTAGGCCGGTCAGCTCGCCTCGCGGAATCGCACCGCGGTTTCCAGATCGACCGACACGAGTTGCGACACGCCGCGCTCGGCCATGGTGACGCCGTACAGCCGGTTCATCCGCGCCATGGTGATCGGATTGTGCGTGATGATCACGAAGCGGGTGTCGGTCGCGCGCGTCATCTCATCGAGCAGGTCGCAGAAGCGCTCCACGTTGTGATCGTCGAGCGGGGCGTCGACTTCGTCCAGCACGCAGATCGGCGCCGGATTGGTCAGGAACACGGCAAAAATGAGCGCCAGCGCAGTGAGCGCCTGCTCGCCGCCGGACAGCAGCGAGAGCGTCGTCGGCTTCTTGCCGGGGGGCTTCGCCATAATCTCGAGGCCGGCTTCAAGCGGGTCGTCGCTTTCGATCAGCTGCAATTCGGCGGTGCCGCCATTAAACAGCCGGGTGAACAATTGCTGGAAGTGCTTGTTGACCAGTTCGAATGAGGCGAGCAGCCGTTCGCGCGCCTCGCGGTTGAGGCTCGCAATCCCCAAGCGCAATTTCTTGATCGCCTCGACCAGATCGTCGCGCTCTTTTGTGAGCGAGCCATGCTGGGCCTCGACTTCGCGCATTTCTTCCTCGGCGCGCAGGTTGACCGCGCCCAGCCGCTCGCGCTCGCGGCGCAACCGTTCCAACGTCGCCTCGATGTCGGCGAGGTCGGGCAACGCATCGCCGGCTTTGATGCCGGCCAGTTCCGCAACGCCGGACGGTTCGATCTCCAGCATGTCGTGGATTTCGCGGCCAATGTCGGCAAGGCGGCGCTTGGCGCCTTCGAAACGCTCCTCGGCGCGGGCGAGATCCTCGCGCGCGCCGCTGGCGGCTTCCAAAGCGGCCCGCGCGTCGCGGTCGGCGCCGGCAAGCTTGTTCTCGGCCGCTTGCAGACAGTCGGCGCAGGCGCGCCGCTCGGCTGTCGCGGTCTCGATTTCGCCGATCAGCGCGCGGCGTTTCGCGGCGAAAATCTGCGGCGTATTTTTCAGCTCGGTGCGGTCGCGCTTGGCCTCGGCGATACGCTGGTCGAGGGTGGCGATCTGGCTGCGCGCGCCGGCCTCGCGTTCGACCCAGCCGGTCTTGTCGGTGGCGAGCACGGAAAGCCTGCGGTCGGCCATTTCCGCGTCGCGCACGATCGCCTGCTGCTCGGCGCGCATTTCGGCAAGCTTGGCGCGCTTGCCCGTGATGTCGTCGCGCACGCCGGCGAGTTTGGTTTCCATAGCGGCGGCGGGCGCAAGTGCACTAAGCGCGCGTTCGGCCTCAAGCTTGGCGGCGCTCGCTTCGTCGCGGCTGGTGGTCAGCCGCATACGCGCCTCGGCCAGCGCGGACAGCCGCGCCGCCTGGCGGTTGAGGTCGCGCTCGCGCGCGCGGTGCTCGGTTTCGGTGATATTGGCGGCGTCGAAAGCGGCCTGCGCGGCCTCCAATAAGCCGCGCTTGCCGTCGGCCTCGGCGCGGGCACTGGCCAATTCGCCGTCGATCTCGGTGAAACGGCTGCGCTGCGCCAGTCGCCTGGCGGCGCCGGTGGGCGCGTGCGCGGCCGCGACAAAGCCGTCCCAGCGCCACAGGTCGCCGTCGCGCGACACCAGGCGCTGGCCGGTCTTGAGCGATGCAGCCAGCCGAGCGCCGGCGTCGCGCTCGACTACGCCGATTTGCGCGAGCCTGCGCGCCAGTTGCGCGGGCGCCTTCACATAGCGCGAGAGCGGTACGGCGCCTCCGGGCAGAACCGGGTCGGTGGCGTCGCGCGAGACTTCGGTCCAGTGCATGGGCGCGGATGCATCGACCGGGGCGTCGAGATCGTCTCCCAACGCGGCGCCGAGCGCCTTCTCATAGCCTTTCTCGACCGAGACATGGTCGATCACTGGCGGCCACAGGCTGCGGGTCTCGAGCGAGAGCATCTTGGAGAGGGTCTTGGCTTCGGTCTCCAGCCGCTGCATGCGCGTTTCGGATTCACCGAGTGCTGCGCGCGCGGCCTCGAGTTCGGCGCGCGCGTTCGTTTGCGCTGCTTCCGCGGCGACCGCGGCGGCTTCTGCTTCGCTGAGCGTTGCTTGCGTGCCCTCGACCGCAGCTGTGAGCGGGGCGCTGTCGCCGCTCTTGAGCGTGGCCAGTTCGCGCTCGATTTCGGCAATTTCGCCAGCGAGGCGGGAAACGCGCTCGCTGTGTTCGCGCGCGGCATTTTCAAACCGGTTGCGCTGGGCGGTGAGATCGGCGAGCGCGGTGGTCAAATCGGAGAAAATCTTCTCGGTCTGGCCAAGCTTGCCGTCCGCTTCGGCCACTTTGGAATCGACGCCGCTGCGGCGGCCGGCGCTTTCGCGCGCCTCCGCGCGGATGGTTTCTTCCTCGGCGGCCAGCCGGGCCAGAGCTGCTCGCGCGTCGGCGGCCAGCTTCTGCTCGCGCTCGCCGTCGGCGGCGAACTGCACCAGCCGCAGATCGAGTTCGGCGATGCGGTCCTTGGCGCGGGTTTCCTCGCGGTCGAGATCCTGCGATGCGAGATTGAGCCGGTGCAAGGCTGCGCCAGCGCGCGCCTCGGCCTCGCGCAATTCGGGCAAGGATGCTGCGGCCAGCGCCTGACGTTTGGAGGCTTCCGCTTGCGCGGTCGTGCGCACCGCCACTTCGCGCAACGAAACATCCTTGGCCTGCTCGGCCTGCGTGACCTCGATGCTCGCGGCGCTCCAGCGCAGATGGTAGAGCGTTGCCTCGGACTTGCGCACTTGCGCCGACACGGTGCGATAGCGGATCGCCTGCCGCGCCTGCTTCTTGAGCCCGTCCATCTGGGCAGCGAGCTGGCCGATCACGTCCTCGGCGCGCAGCAAATTGGTCTCAGCTGCCTTCAGCCGCAGCTCCGCCTCGTGGCGGCGGGCATGCAGCCCGGAAACGCCGGCGGCTTCTTCCAGCACGCGGCGGCGCTGCTCGGGCTTGGCCTGGATGATCTCGCCGATGCGGCCCTGGTGTACGAGCGCCGGCGAGCGCGCGCCGGTGGAGGCGTCGGCAAATACGATCTGCACGTCGCGGGCGCGCACCTCGCGGCCATTGATGCGATAGGCGGAGCCGGCCTCGCGCTCGATGCGGCGGGCGATTTCGATGGCGTCCTGGTCGTTGAAGGCGGACGGCGCCGAGCGCTCGGAATTGTCGATCGAGATCGCCACCTCGGCATTGTTGCGCGCGGGCCGGGTGTTGGAACCGGAGAAAATCACGTCGTCCATGGTGGAGGCGCGCATGGACTTGTAGGAGGATTCGCCCATCACCCAGCGCAGCGCTTCGACCAGGTTGGACTTGCCGCAGCCGTTCGGCCCGACCACGCCGGTGAGCCCCGGCTCGATCAGGAAATCGGTCGGCTCGACGAACGACTTGAACCCGATCAGACGCAGCCGCGTAAGCTTCATACTTCAGGCCTCATACTTGCTTCCTTGCGCATGATCTTGTCCGAAAACCGGTATCCACTTTTCGGGATCATGCGCCAAATCCCACGCGCGAAGTGCGCATGGTCCCGCTGGCTCTTGCATTGAACAAATTTGCAAACCATTCCGGGGCTTGGCCCCGACAGAGGTTGCTCAGATGCCGCTTCGGTCGGGAGAATGAATCTTCGCGCTCGCTTGAGCAACAGAGTTGCGGGCGTCAAAGGCGGTTTTCCAGACCTTTCGGGCGGTCCAGGCCAAAATTAATGCGTGGATGGCGGCCTGATAATGCCAAAAAACCCTTTTTAGCCCTTGAGTTGCGGGTCGATCGCCTTGGCCATTTCTTCGATCGAGAGGGCGCCCGGATAGGCGGTCCCATTGATGAAAAAGGTCGGGGTCGACTGCACTTTGAATTTGGCTGCCGCGTGCTGACGGATGCTTTCGATGCCGTCGAGCATCTTCTGATTCGCCAGGCACGCGTCGAAGGTCTTTTCGGTGAAGCCGGCCTGCTTGGCTATGGCCAGGAGGGGGGGGGTCGGCTTTTCGATGGCCCATTGGCGCTGCTGGCGAAACAGCGTGTCGACCATGGCGAAATATTTTGAGCTGTCCTTCTCGCCGGCGCAGCGCGCCAGCATGAAGGCCGCCGCCGCCAAGGTATCGAGCGGGAATTCACGGAAAATGTAACGCACCTTGCCGGTGTCGATGTAGCGCTTCTTGAGTTCCGGGAAGGTTTTTTCCTGGAAACTCGCGCAGTGCGAGCAGGTCATCGAGGCATATTCGATAACCGTGACAGATGCCTTTTCGTTGCCCATGCTCATTTCTGGCAGGGCGTTCGGCTTCATCAGCTCGGCGGCCGGAATTGTGTCGGCCAGCGCCAGTCCCTCGAAGGGTGGCAGCGCGGAGACACCGAGCACGACGGTGGCGAGCGCCAAACTGGCGGTGCTCTGGCAATATTCACGTCGGCTGATCTGCAATTGAGGCTCCTGAATCCGTAGGGATTAAACCCGTTCCGGTATGGGCTAGCTGGATAGGACAATTGTGGCAATGGCGGGCCGTTCTGCCAAGGGACCGGTCGGGCAAGGCCTCACTTTCGCTTGATAGCCGCGCCCAGGCGGGCCAGCGCCTGGCGCAGGTCCTCATCCTTGATTTCCGGCAAGCCTTCGGCGATGCGGGCGGCGATGGCGGGATCGGGCGGGGCTAAGGGCTTTGGCGGTTCGCGGCGGCGCAGCGGGGCCTGGCGCAGCGCGATGCTGCCGATCGCCTGCCAGCCGAAGAAGCGGTTGACCCGCTCCAGAATGACCGCCGACAAATGCTGGATCTCAAGCGCCGCCGGGCCTTCCACCCGCAATACCAGCGTGGCGGGTTCCGGGGCTTCGTCGCCCAGGGTCCCCGAGCTATTGGGGCGCGGCCAATTGATCTTCATCGGCTCGCTATGGGCGGCCACTTCCGGCCCCACGATGTCGGCCCAGCGGGCGAGGATTTCGGCCGAGGCAAAGCCTTGCGATTTGAGGGCATCGCTCAAAGTGGCGCTGAGCAGCTCCGAAAGCGGCCGGGGAAAACTGCGCGAGGGCTTGGTCATTTTGAGTTTTCCATGCGCATGATCTTATCCGAAAACCGGTTCCCGCTTTTCGGGATCATGCGCGGGGCGTCTTGTACCATCGTTGGTTTTATGACCGTAGCAGTCCGATTGCCCCGGCGGAAGAAAGCCGACAACACGCCCGATCCGGCCGATTTGCTCTCCTGGTACGACCGCCACCGCCGCGTGCTGCCTTGGCGCGCGCGGGCGGCTGAGCGGGCCGACCCCTATGGCGTCTGGCTGTCGGAAATCATGCTGCAGCAGACCACGGTCAAGACGGTTGGGCCCTATTACGCGCGTTTCCTGGAGCGCTGGCCGACGGTGGGCGCGCTGGCCGCGAGCAAGCTCGACGACGTGCTGCGCGCCTGGGCAGGTCTTGGCTATTACGCGCGCGCCCGCAACCTGCATGCCTGCGCCAAAGCGGTGGTGGAACGCCATGGCGGCGTTTTCCCGAACTCAATCGAAGCGCTGCGCGCGCTGCCCGGTATCGGCGACTACACCGCGGCGGCGCTGGCGGCGATTGCATTCGATGCGCCGGCGGTGCCGGTGGACGGCAATGTGGAGCGCGTGGTGGCGCGGCTCTTTGCCGTCGAAGAGAAGTTGCCCGCGGCCAAGCCGGCCATCAAGCGGCTGGCGGCGTCATTGTTGCCCGCGAGCCGCGCCGGCGACTTTGCACAGGCGCTGATGGATCTCGGCGCCACCGTCTGCTCGCCTAAGCGGCCGGCTTGCGCGCTATGCCCATGGAGCGAGGTTTGCGTGGCGCGCGCGCTTGGGCGTCAAGAAGAATTCCCGCGCAAGGCGCCCAAGCGCGAAGGCAAATTGCGCCGGGGTGCTGCCTTCGTCGCGCTGCGCGCTGACGGGCGTGTGCTGCTTCGTAAGCGTCCTTCAAGCGGCCTGCTCGGAGCCATGACCGAAGTGCCGGGCAGCGAATGGGCGCATGATTTCGATGTGGCGAGCGCGCTCAAGGCCGCGCCGCGGCTTGGCGCGAAATGGCGCAAGCTGCCGGGCGTCGTCAGTCACGTGTTCACGCATTTCCCGCTCGAACTTGATGTCTACCTTGCGCAACTGCCGCGAGCGACAAAGGCGCCGAAAGGCGCGCGCTGGGCGCGGCGTGCTACATTGTCGAGCGAGGCCTTGCCCAATGTGATGCGCAAGGTCATTGCTCATGCGCTAAATTAGAAAATTCGAGGAACGCCAAGTCTGAGGAAAACAATGTCTGAATGGATGCCGAGTACGCGCTATCCCGACCCCTCCATTGCCTCGCTCGACAAGCGCTTCGACAAATACCGGGTGATGCTCACCCATGTGGAGCGGCTGGCGAGCGGCACGCTGTGGGGCGAAGGCCCGGTCTGGTTCGGCGATGGACGCTATCTGATGTGGAGCGACATCCCCAATAACCGCATGCTGCGCTGGGACGAGGAAACCGGTGCCACTTCCGTATTCCGCAAGCCGTCCAACAACGCCAACGGCAATACGCGCGATCGCCAAGGCCGGTTGGTGACCTGCGAGCACCTTTCCCGCCGCGTCACCCGCACCGAATATGACGGCAGCATCACCGTGATCTGCGACCGCTTCGAGGGCAAACGGCTCAATTCACCCAATGACATCGTGGTGAAGTCCGACGGCGCAATCTGGTTCACCGATCCGCGCTTCGGCATCCTGAGCAATTACGAGGGCGAGATCGCCGAGCCGGAATTGCCGATGAATGTCTATCGCGTCGACGGCGTAACGGGCGCGGCGACGGTCGTCGCCGACGGCATCAATGCGCCGAACGGGCTGTGCTTCACGCCCGACGAGAAGAAAATCTATATCGTGGAATCGCGCAGCGAGCCGCGCCGCATTCTGGTCTATGACGTCACCGGCGACGGCGGCAAAATCGCCAACGGAAAAATCCTGATCGATTCTGGCCCGCAAGGCACGCCCGACGGCATGCGCTGCGACATCGACGGCAATCTGTGGTGCGGCTGGGGCATGAGCGCGGCGCTCGACGGCGTGCGGGTGTTTACGCCGCAGGGCGAACCGATCGGCCACATCGCGTTGCCGGAGCGCTGCGCGAATGTCTGCTTTGGCGGCGCCAAACGCAATCGCCTGTTCATGGCGGCCGCACATTCGCTCTATTCGCTCTACGTCAACACGCAGGGCGCGCCCGGCGGGTAACCAATCATCGAAAGAGAGGAAACGACATGAAAATCGAACGTCACGATACGGCTGCGCGCATGAGCAAGGTGGTGGTGCATGGCGACACCGTCTATCTCGCCGGCATTGTCGCCGACAATCCAAAAGGCAAGAACACGGCCGAGCAGACCAAGAGCATTCTCGGTCTGATCGACGGCTTTCTGGCCAAGGCCGGCACCGACAAGAGCAAATTGCTGTCGGCCAATATCTGGATCACCGATATGGCCAATTTCGCCGAGATGAACGCGGTCTGGGATGCCTGGGTGTCGCCGGGCAACACGCCGGCGCGCGCCACGGTCGAGGCCAAGCTGGCTGCGCCCGACTATAAGGTCGAGATCATGGTGGTGGCTGGACGGTGAGCAAGCAACAAGGCATCCTCGCGATCTTTAACGATTGCCGCGCCGGGCGCGAGGACGAGTTTGAGACCTGGTTCCAAGGCGAGCATCTGCTTGAACGGTTGGCCGTTCCCGGCTTTCTGTTTGGCCGCCGCCATCAAGCGATTTCGGGCTCGGCCGGTTATTTCAATTTTTATCTGGTCGAGTCGCCGGCCGTTCTGACCTCGAAGCCCTATTTGGAGCGGCTCGACAATCCGACGCCGATGACCAAGCGCGTGATGTCGGAGATTTTCATCAACATGAACCGGACGGTGTGCCACCGGACGCTACGACGCGGCGGCTTTCGCGGCGCCTATGCCGTCACCGTGCGGTTTAACGAGCAACCGGACGCCGCGGCGCTGACATCGCTGGCTGAAAAACTGGTGCAGGAGCCCGGCGTTGCGGCTTGCGAAATCTGGAGCGCGGTCGATCCGGCTGGCCAGCCGGTGTCGATGGAGGAAAAATTGCGCGGCGGCGATAAGAAGATCAAAGCCTGCCTGATGGCCGATACGCTGCGCCAGTCTAGGCCGAAAAACTCGGCGAGCGCTTGTCGAAGCAGTTCACGGGTGCCGATGTCGGGGTGTTCCGCGTGCTCTGCCAAGGCGGCCGCGGGGACGTTTAACTACTCCGCCGATTCCGCCATCTCCGAGCGGAATTGCGCGCGCAATTCGTCGATCAGCTTGAGCCCCTTCGGCGTTTGCAGATGCCAGAAGGTCCAGCCGTTGCAGGCGTCGAGCCCTTGCGCCAATGCGCCGATACGGTGGATCGAACCGACCGTATCGCCAAGCGACACCGCGCCGTCGGCGCGCACCGTCGCTTTGTGCCGCTTCTTGGCATCGACCAGCAGCGCACCGGGCGACACCAGCCCGCGTTCGATCAGCGCCGAGAACGCAACGCGCGGCGCATCGCGCACGGTTACGAAGGGCGCGATCGACGGCGAGGGCACACACCGCACATTCGCGATGCGCTTTTCGGCCGCCTTGGCGTATTTCGCTTCGCGCTCGATGCCGATGAAGCGGCGGCCCAGCCGCTTGGCGACAGCGCCAGTGGTGCCAGTGCCGTTGAACGGGTCGAGCACTAGATCGTCCGGCCGCGAGGCCGAGAGGATGACGCGCGCCAGCAGCGCTTCCGGCTTCTGAGTCGGATGCAGCTTCTTGCCGTCGCTGCCTTTGAGCCGCTCATCGCCGGTGCACAGGGGAAAGGTCCAGTCCGAGCGCACCTGCACGTCTTCGTTGCCGGCTTTGATCGCCTCGTAATTGAACGTGTAGCCTTTGGAGTTCGCGTCGCGCGAGGCCCAGATCATGGTCTCATGCGCATTGGTGAAGCGGCGGCCACGGAAATTCGGCATCGGATTGGTCTTGCGCCAGATCACGTCATTGAGAATCCAGAATCCGAGATCCTGCATCATCGCGCCGACGCGAAAAATATTGTGGTAGGAGCCGATCACCCAGATGGTGCCGGCCGGTTTCAACACGCGCCGGCAGGCGTTGAGCCAGCCCTTGGTGAAGGCGTCATAACTGGCGAAGCTGTCGAACTTGTCCCAGTCGTCGGTGACCGCATCGACATGCGAGTCGTCCGGACGCTTCAAGTCGCTGGCGAGCTGGAGATTGTAGGGAGGATCGGCGAACACCAGATCGACGGACGATGCCGGCAGCTTTGCCATCTCGGCGACGCAGTCGCCGATGAGAATGCGATGCTGTTGGGTGCTCTCTGAAACTCCACGGGGCGCCCGTGAGGGCGCCCCGCGACGCGACATGACCATGACTCAGGACTCTGACTCAGGCGACGCGGTCGGCGACGCGGGACCTACAACCGACAGGCCCGCAATATGGCAGTTCAAGGTGAAAAAACGGTTTATGAAACTGTCCCATTACTGGGCAAATTCTGCCTATTGTACCCGGGCTTAGCGGAGCCTTCGGAGTCCGGCGGAATGGCCGAATTGGACGCAACAGGCGGCTTCGGCAATGATCGGAACGCTTTGTTTGGAGGGTTTTTGAATGCGCTGGGATGACTTTCGCCGCAGTGACAACATCGAGGACGACCGCGACGGCGGTGGCGACGGCTTCGGCGGCGGGTTCGGCATTCCCGGCGGCGGCCTAGGTATTGGCACGGTGGTCGTGCTCGGCCTGGTCGGTTGGGCGCTCGGCATCGATCCCAGCGTGCTGATAAGCGGCGCCGAGATGGTGAGCGGCGGCCGGTCTCAATACGAGCAGCCCAGCCAGCCGAGCGCGCGGCGTACCGGCGCACCGAAAGATCAGATGGGCGATTTCGTCGCCGCCGTGCTCGGCAATACCGAGGACACCTGGATCGCGATTTTCAAAGATTCCGGGCAGCAATATCGCGCGCCGCGCTTGCGGCTTTTCGCGGGGTCCGTACAAGGCGCTTGCGGCGCTGCCTCGTCAGCGAGCGGTCCGTTTTATTGCCCGACCGACAAGCGCATCTATCTCGACACCTCGTTCTTCCGCGACATGCGCGTTCGTTTCAAGGGCTGCACCGGCAAGGCCTGCGAATTCGCCGAGGCCTATGTGATCGCGCACGAGGTCGGCCATCACGTGCAGAACCTGCTCGGCATTTTGCAGAAGTCGCGGTCGGCACAGGAGGCTGCCGGCAGCAAAGTGGCGGCGAACCGCATTCAGGTGCGGGTCGAACTGCAAGCCGATTGTTTCGGCGGCATCTGGGCGCACCATTCCAACCAGCGATGGAAATCGATCGAGCCGGGCGACGTGGAAGCAGCGCTGCAAACGGCGGCAGCGATCGGCGACGATCGTATTCAGAAGCAGACGCGCGGCACAGTGGTGCCCGATGCCTTCACCCATGGCTCGTCGGCGCAGCGCCAGCGCTGGTTCACCGTGGGCCTGAAAGAGGGCAAGGTGTCGGCCTGCAATACGTTCGCGGCGGCGACACAGTTGTAGTTTTCGTCATGCCCGGGCTTGTGCCGGGCATCCACGTCTTTCAGACTGCAACGACGCAAAGGCGTGGATGGCTGGGACAAGCCCGGCCATGACGATGAGAGGTAGAAGCGGATATCTCAATGCCCGGTATCGACGAAACCCGACAATTCGTGCCGCTCAAGATCGCGGTGCTCACGGTGTCCGACACGCGCGAACTGTCCGACGACAAGTCGGGCAACACGTTGGTCGAACGCATCCGCGCCGCCGGGCACGTGCTGGCCGAGCGCGCGGTCGTCAAGGACGAGGTCAAGGCCATCCGCCAGCGCGTGAAGGCCTGGATTGCCGACAAATTCATCGACGTGGTCATCAGCACCGGCGGCACCGGCTTCACCGGACGCGATGTGACGCCGGAGGCGGTCGAGCCGTTGTTTGAAAAGCGCATGGACGGATTTTCGACGCTGTTCACGATGATCAGCGTGCCGAAAATCGGCACCTCGGCTATCCAGACGCGGGCCACCGCCGGCGTCGCCAACGCGACCTATGTTTTCTGCCTGCCTGGCTCGCCTGGCGCCTGCAAGGACGCCTGGGACGAAATCCTGGTGCACCAGTTCGACTACCGCTACCGGCCGTGCAATTTCGTGGAGATCTTGCCGCGGCTCGATGAGCATATGCGGCGGGGCAAGACGAAAAGCGCGAAGGCATAAATTACAACTCCAAATCCCAATGCTCGCTGACGACCGGCTTGCCCCAGCTTTTGTGTTTCTCGCTGCGCATCAATTTGAAACCGGCTTTTTCATAGGTGTGGCGCGCGGCGGTGAGAATGCTGTGCGTCCATAGCGTTATTTTCTTGTAACCGGCGGCGCGCGCGAAGCGCATGCATTCGGAGGTCAGGCGTGCCCCGAGCCCCAAGCCGCGCGCCTTCGGATCGACCAGCAGCAGGCGGATGCGCGCAACGCCGGGCTTGTCTTTCACCAGCATGACGCAGCCCACATTCTCGCCGTTCATTTCCGCGATCCAGCAGCGCTCGCATTTGGGATCGTATTTGTTGACGAAGTCGGCGACGATCTGCGCGCACAGGCCTTCGAACGGTGCCGTCCAGCCGTATTCCTGCGCGTAGAGCTCGGCATGGCGGGAAACGATCCAGCCGAAATCGCCGTGCCGCGCGGCGCGCAGGGTGGTGACCGGCTTCTTCTCCGGTTTTGCCGCCGCCTCGCCCTCGAGCAGCGTCTCGATCGAATCCATGGCGGCGACCAACCGCGCCTGCTCGGCCGGCCTGAGCTTGCTGAGCATCGCGCTGGCTTGGCTTTGCGAGCGCCGCTCAAAAGGGGCGAAGGTTTTCCGCCCGCGTGCGGTCAGCGCGAGATGACTTTGCCGTGCATCCTCGGCGGAAATCTTACGAGTGATCAGTCCCTGTTTCTCGAAATTGCGTAACACGCGGCTCAGATAGCCGGCGTCGAGATCGAGCGCGCGCATGATGTCGCTCGCGGTGAGCGCGTCGCCAAATTTGTCAGCTTGCGCGATTTCATGAAGCACGCGCATCTCGCCGAGCGAAGAGGAACTGTCGAGATAGGTTTTGCGCAGCACGCCGATCTGGCGCGTGTAGAAGCGGTTGAAGCGGCGCACCGCCCCGATGCGTTGTTGGGTGGTAGCGGTCATGCGGGCAGGTTCGGCAAATTACTTGACTAAGTCAAGTATCTCTCAGCTCGCGATACGCGCGCCGGAAGCCAGCATGGCGATGCGCCGGCGCCCGATCTTGCGCAGGATGGCCATCTCCGCGTCGGCGCCTTCTGGATGGCCGCCAAGCGCATCGTAAAATCGCTTGGCGATCAGCAGGCCCTGATCCGGCTTGGCACCGCCGCCGAGCGCTACGCGCAGCAGAGCGATCAGTTCGGACAGGCCCGGCCGCAGCAGGTCGG
The DNA here is from genome assembly GCA_009694265.1 of Pseudolabrys sp. GTDB lineage: Bacteria > Pseudomonadota > Alphaproteobacteria > Rhizobiales > Xanthobacteraceae > Pseudolabrys. Next base: position 4,303 of record SHVM01000059.1, on the reverse strand, counting down.
CAATGCCCGGCGGGCGGAATACCGCGGCGCGCGTCGCGCCTTCGAGCCGGTCGGTTGCCTCCATGAAGCGATTGGCGGCTTCGATCCAGCCCGGCTCGGGTACGTAGCCGGCACGCAGGAACAACAGCCAGGGCGTGCGGGTGCTGGCGGCAGCGGCCTTCAGCTGTGCCCCCAAGGGGGCTTGCGAACTCATGAAGCGGCATCCGGCGACATCGGCCACTTCGGCGGTGGCGTCGCGCGAACCGGCATCGGCCACGATCACCTCGCTGAGCAGGCCGGCGGTAGCGCCCGGCACCAGCGCTGCCAGCGTCGGCACCAGACTGCGTTCCGATTCGTTCGTGGCAATGATCGCGCTGAGCATGGAACCGAAATCTTCTGGAACCCAAGTCCTTTGGAACCCAAGCCAGGTGGGTCGAGTTTGCACTATATCATGTGGGATTTGCTCCAATCCCCACGAGATCGGGCCCCAAATGCTCAATTTGTGGGCCATTATAAATAAGTTCTTGTTTTGTTCTTATTCTCTCGATAGGATACCGCCATGGCTCGATATTCCGCAGCCCTGAGACGCCCGCCGGTGAAGGAGCTGCCCTCCGCGCCGGCGGGCGAATTTGTCGACGACGCCACCGAGCTGCTCGGTGTTGCGGTCGAATTCGAGCGCCGCCGCGGGCGCGGCGCCCAGAGTAACGCGGTCGGCCGCTACGAGCCGCTCGCCCGCATCGCGTTTGATGACGGCTGGCGCACGCTCGACGAGCTGCCGGCGTTCAAGACCACGGTGACCAACGACGCCACCCGCAAGATCATCACCCGCAACTCTTCGCCCGACATCGGCTTCGACCGTTCGATCAATCCCTATCGCGGCTGCGAGCACGGCTGCGTCTACTGCTTCGCGCGCCCGACCCACGCTTTTCTCGGCCTGTCACCCGGGCTCGATTTCGAATCCAAATTATTCGTCAAGCCGGAAGCGGCCGAGCTTTTGGAAAAAGAATTGGCGGCGCCCGGCTATTCGCCCAAGGTGATCGCCATCGGCACCAATACCGATCCCTATCAGCCGATCGAGCGCCGCTACAAAGTGATGCGCCGCATTCTCGAAGTGCTCGACCGCGCCGGCCACCCGGTCGGCATCGTCACCAAGTCGGCGCTGGTGCTGCGCGACCTCGACATTCTCGCGCGCATGGCCGAACGCAAATTGGCCAAGGTCGCGCTGTCGGTGACCACGCTCGACCCCGAACTCGCGCGCAAGATGGAGCCGCGCGCGGCGACGCCAATGCGGCGGCTGGAAACCTTGCGGCGGCTCGCGCAAGCCGGCGTGCCGGTGACCGTGATGGTGGCGCCGATCATCCCGGCGCTCAACGACATGGAGATCGAACGTATTCTCGATGCGGCGCAGGCCGCCGGCGTCAAGGAAGCAGGCTACGTTCTGCTGCGGCTGCCGCTGGAAGTGCGCGACCTGTTCCGCGAATGGCTGACGGCGAATTATCCCGACCGCGCCGCCCACGTCTTCAAGCTGATCCGCGATACGCGCGGCGGCAAGGATTACGATTCAAGCTGGGGCAAGCGCATGAAGGGTACCGGGCCCTATGCCTGGATGATCGGGCGCAGATTCGAGATGGCCTGTGAGAAACTGGGTCTCAACGCAGCTAAATATTCGTTCTCGACCGCGCATTTCCGCGCGCCCAAGCCGGACGCGGCGCAGATGAGTTTGTTTTAGTTTGCGTCTTCATCCTGAGGAGGCGGCGCAGCCGCCGTTTCGAAGGATGAGGGGTGAGGTAACGTTTCCCCGCATTTCACATCCGGTGTTTCGGCAATTGACAAGGCTTGAGTCGCGGGGCCCTCATCGCGTCATGGCCCGCAAAGGAATCGTGCAACGTCTGCCGCTCGTTGAGCCGATCCTACGTCCGACGTTCCGGCGCGAGCGCCGTGCGCTCAACAAAGGCATTTTCCCCATCGCCGGCTGCGACGAGGCGGGCAGGGGTCCGCTCGCAGGTCCTGTGGTTGCCGCCGCGGTGGTGCTCGATCCCGCCCGCATTCCGCGCGGGCTGAACGATTCCAAGAAGCTCGATGCTGCGGCACGCGAGGCGCTGTACGAAAAAATCTGCGCCAGCGCGCAAGTGGCGGTGGCGTTCGGCTGTATCGCGCGCATCGACCGCGACAACATCCTGCGCGCCTCGCTCTGGGCGCTGGCCCGCGCGGTGAATGCGCTGCCGGTGCGGCCCAAGCTGGTGTTCGTCGACGGCAATCACAAAATCGATGTGGTTTGCGACTGCCAGGCGGTGGTGTCCGGCGATGCGCTGGTCGCCTCGATTGCGGCGGCCTCAATCGTCGCCAAGGTCACCCGCGACCGGCTGATGAAGCGGCTGGGCCTCATGCATCCCGGCTACGGCTTCGAGCGGCATATGGGCTACGGCGTCCCTGAGCATCTGGCGGCGCTTGCCCGCCTGGGACCAACCATCCATCACCGCAGATCCTTTGCGCCGGTGACAGCCCGGCTGGCTGCTCTGGGCGGCGTTTCCGATGAGGCCGTTGTCCAGTTGTTGCCTCTTTAGCCCGGCTTCTTTATCTCTATCCCGGGCCAATGCATTACGTATCGCTGATTATCGAATTCCTGCGCGGACGCCCGGCGGTGGTGTTTTGGACCGTGGCGCTGGCGCAAGCCACGCTCTGGACCTTGATACCGGCAATATTCTACAGCGCGCCGCCCGGCGAGGTGCCGCTGCTGCTCGCCATAGGCCACGAATTCGTGCTCGGCAGCTATCTCGGGCCGCCGTTGGCGTTCTGGCTGGGCGAGATCGCCTTCCGCATGGCAGGCAGCTTTGGACTCTATGCGCTGGCGCAAGCCTGTATCGTTACCGCCTATTGGGCTGTGTTCACGCTCGGCCGCGACATCGTCGGCACGCGTCACGCGGTGCTCGGCATATTGCTGATGGTCGGCATCGCCGCCTTCACGGTGCCGAGCCCCGATTTCGGCCCGGCCGTGCTGGCGGCGCCGCTTTGGGCGCTGGCGCTGCTGCATTACTGGCGCGCGGCAGGCCAAGGGCAGCGCGGCGCGTGGTTCCTGCTGGCGCTCGATCTCGGCCTGCTGCTGCTCGCGAGCTATGCCGGGCTGATCCTGATCGCGCTGTTGATTGCGTTCACGTTCGCGAGTTCGCGCGGGCGGCGCGCGCTGTTCGATCCCGAGCCGTGGCTCGCGGTGCTGCTGTTTGTCATCGTGGTGTTTCCGCATGCTGCATGGCTGCCGAGCGCGCGCGACATCGTCGTCTCGGGTTTCAACGACAGCTCTGCTGCTGCCGGCAAGTTGCCGCCCGGCGTTTGGCTTTGCGTGGCGCTGGTGCTTTCCCATCTTGGCCTCGGCTTGCTGGTTGCCTTGGCCAGCGGCTGGCCAAGGCAGCGACGCGAAGGCGCGCCGGAGATCGAGCGCAACCCAGTCGAGCCATTCGCGCGTCGCTTCGTTTATTTCTTCGCGCTGGCGCCCGCCGCCTGCGCGATTGCCATTGCCTTCGCCAGCGGAGGACTTGGGCCGCTCGACCGCGTCGCGCCCCTGGTGGTGCTCTCAGGATTAGCGGTCGTGGTCGCCGCCGGCGATCAGGTTCTGCTTTATCGCGAACGGCTGGTCTCGACGGTCTGGGTAGGGCTGCTGGTGGCGCCGCCGGCGCTGGTCGTGCTGGGCCTGATTGTATTGCCTTGGATGGTGTCGGTCGAACTCAAGATCGCGCAGCCGGCCAATGTGGAGGGACAATTTTTTGGCGAGAACTTCCAGCGCCGTACCGGCAAGAAACTCAATTTCGTGACCGGCGATGCGCGGCTCGCGTCGTTGGTCGCGCTGGCCAGCCCAAGCCGTCCGCACGTCTATTTCGCCTGGGCGCCGGAGCGCAGTCCGTGGGCAAAGCCCGACGATATCGTTGCACAGGGCGGGGTGCTTATCTGGCCGGCTTCCGACAATACCGGCACGCCGCCACCGACGCTGAAGGCGCAATTCCCCGCCATGGTGGCGGAAGTGCCGCGCTTATTCCCGCGTTCGATCCAGGGCTTCCTGCCGCTCATTCGGGTCGGCTGGTCGGTGATCCGCCCGACTCAGTGATATGACTCGCCTTCGCGCACTTTGCCGCGGAACAGCCAGTAGATGAAGGCGATGTAGCCGAGAATGATCGGCAGCAGCACTAGAGCGGGATGATTTAAGGCCGAATCGGATTTTGCTTCCTAAACCGCCTGCGCTCTGATTCAACATGCTGACTGGATCGGAGGCCAGCATGGATGGGAAAGCCATTTTCTGTCGATCTTCGCGAGCGGGTGGTTGCCGCGGTTGAGA